>DASXSR010000374.1:0-18788 GCA_036505875.1 Blastocatellia bacterium
TTGTAGTGCCGGGCAGGCCAGAGACAGCATCCCAACTCTGAATTGGCTTTCCATCATTGCCAAGTTGGGTTAGTTTGCACCCGTCAAATAGAAGCGAATCTAGACCTAAAGGATCAATCTTATTCAGTGGATCGCCCCAGCCATAGAGATAGCGGTTTAGAGTCTGTGGATTGGTGAGATAAGTACTTCCGGCGAATGGGTCGGGCTGCATGAACCTCCCGCTTGAGTATTGTTGCTGGCGATTGATGGCATAGTCAGTTCCGCTCTCGGCATCCCGCTCGTAGTTCGTGAACCGATGTTTCTCGCTTATTCCGCCTATCCCTCCGTCCTCACCAAACGGGAGATGATCCTGCGTGCCTTTGAATGTACCGTTCGTGTCAGTAGTCATTCGCGTCGACAGTCTGTCTGAAAGGTAATAGCTCGTCCCGCCAGCCCCCGCCGTCGCGTTGCTGTATTCCGCAATCACCTGTGAGCCTTCCCAGATGTAATAAGTTGTATATCCGCCAGTCACTTTCTTCACCCTGCGATTTGCGGTGTCATAGGAGTACGTTGCTCCCGTGCCGTCTACGCTCGCGATGCGACCCTCGCCGTCATACTGATAGCTGTGCGCTCCATCATTGGTCACATTACCGTCCGCGTCGTAAATGTAACTCGATGTGAAGCCATTATTCGTCACGGTCGCGATCCGATTAGAAGGCACGCCGGCGGGTGCTCCGACTTGCTGTTGCAAGCTGAGGCTTTGATTTGCTCCGGTGATCGAATCGCTCATCGATGTGCGATTGCCCCACCGGTCGTAGCTATAACTTCTTTGCGAACTGCTCCACGATGACGCACTGACGAGCCTTCCCACATCGTCGTAGTTGAAAGACTGCCCGCGATTCGCTCCGTTGATCGTTCCCGTGATGGTTATCAGTTGTCCGCTGTTCCCCGCAGTCGTTCCGACTCCAGACGCACCGGCGCTAGCTGAGTAACCATAGCTCAGGCTCATTAATGTGCTCGCCCCTTTGACGGCGGTCTGCGAGGTCAACTGCAGTCGGTCTGGCGAGTAGCTGTAGCTCTCGCTCACTCCGCTTCCCGATGTCATTCCCGTTACCTGCCCTGCAACATTATAGCCGATCCCCGAGAAGTATGAAGTAAGAACTGTCCCTACCATATCCACTTTATCCTCGCCACTGAAACGCCCCCTTGAATCGTGGTTCGTTCGGATCCGTTTCCCCGAAGGATAGATCATTAGCGAGAGTTGATTGATCGCGTTGTATTGATATTGCGTCTGGTAGCTGTTCACTCCATCAATCGTTCGCGTCTTACTCGACGTCCTGCTCAAGCTGTCATAAGCAAAAGTCTCGAATCCTCCGCCGTCATCTAGTCGGCTGACCTCTCCGTTCCCGGCGCCCGCGCTCGACAAATTGTTGTAGGCGATGATTACATCAGCGGTCGCGGCAACTGTAGTCGGCAGCACGGGCCTCGGCGTAACGGTTGGATCGTCACTTCCCCCAAGCCCCGTATACCAAACCCGCGTCAGCCGATTCAAAGTGTCGTATTGGTAATGAGTTTCCACATTGCGAGCATCGATGCGCTTTTGTACCGCGCCGAAGTCAGTGTAGGTAAAGTTCACCACCCCGCCTTCCGGTGTGTTTTGACTCGTCATTCTCGACAATGCATCGTAGCTGAACGAGCGAGTCTGCCCGCCTTGATTCACGCTGGTCAAATTATCCAATGTGTCGTAACCGTAGTTGGTCATCAGAGACAAAACGCCGGTTGCCGGGTCTTGCTCGGTCACGCTGATGAGGCGGCCGAATCCATCTGCTTGGCTCTGCCGCATTCGCCCAACTTGATCAGTGACTGTCACGTTCGGGCTAGCGTAAGTAGTCTGAATAGTTTGATTGTCAGGCAGAGTGACTCTCGTCACCCGCGAAAGTGGGTCGTAAGTATTGACAGTCCAGTAAGCGGGCGAGCCATTCCCAGACACATCACCCAAGTAAGGATTCGATTGCTTGAGAACTCTTCCAACCGGATCGTAGAGCGTCTTCACGGAGTCGAAAGTCGTTGGCGACGAGCCCTGGCCCGTTCCAGCCCGGATCACCCGCCCTGCGCCGTCGAACCAACTCTTGCTCGTAATCGTCTTCGCGATTCCGTCAGTGTCCGTATAGCTCACCTTCTGTGAATAAGCGAGCAGATCGTTACCATTTGCATCCTTATCGAATTGCGTAGTCGTCGAAAAAGCACTCTGCGGCGGAGTTACCGTGGTCAACCGCCACGCGTTGTCGTAGCTGAACGAGGTCGTCCGGTTCTGCGGATCGGTCGTGCTCAACAACAGGCCGGTGTTCAGACCGTCGTATGCGAAGCTGGTTGTCAAGAAGGGCACGACGTTCGGGGTCCCGTCAGTCACCGAATCCGGCTGCGAGTAATGAGTAGTCGCGTCGCTGAAGCTGAAGCTCTTCGAGTTGCAGCAACTAACGTCTTGCCGGCGGACGTTTCCAAAAATATCGTATTGAGTGTACCGCGTGATCGAGGGTCCGTTTACAACATTCACCCAAGTGGTCACCGCCGTCACGTTGCCGCGATTGGTGACCGTCGCGTCGAAGTCATGATTAGGCGGCAACGGAGTAGGGCTGATCATTCCCCCGGTCGGCGCGTAATCGTCATAGGTAAAATCGGTCTGTGCCACGGGCGTCGACAGATTGCTCCCGTCATACACAGTTATATGGTTCACAAGTCGCACCAGGTGCACATCATCGACGTAAGTCGAAAGACCAACGTATGCATACGAAGTGCGCCGTTGAATGCTCGCCGAAAATCCGTACTCGTCAACGGTGGCGACGCGACCGTAGCTCCCGTAAGAGAAGGCGGTCTTCGTCTGCGGGCCTCCATCGACCACCGATGTGACCGAGCTTACCTGAGTTCCGCCGTCGGGTCCGGGCGCGTAGGTGTAGGTGATCTTCTGAAGTGAGTTGTCATTCAGGTCTTTGTATTCCGTCGACAGCACATGCCCAAACGAGTCAGGCGCGCCGGCATCGTTGCCAGTCGTTGTGACGATCTTCAGATTGCTGTCGGTGTTTTGGACAGTGTCGATCTCCGTGGCGAAGCCACTCGAGTCAGTGCCCGCCGATCGCGAATAGGTGTAATCGGTGGTCACCGTGGTCGGGTTGCCGGCGCCATCGGTCTTGTCCTGCCACCATTCGCTTCGAGTGGTGTACTGTGGGGCGTCGGCCAGGGCCGGCGCCAGTGGATCGTAATCAGGGTAGTTATAGTTCGTGTAAGCGACCTCGGCGCCGTCGCTTGAGGTCGTCATTCCGATTCTCATCGACAATTTGCGCGTCATCCCATAAGTACTGTAATCGGGAAATAGATAACCCCGCCCGGTCTGCGGATAGTAAATCCGCCGCACTACATCGAGCGATGAGCCGAATGCGGGCGCATTCACCACGCCTGCGCTGAAGTTGTATTGAAGAGTGATCGTCTGATAGCTGATCTGAACAAGCGTGCGAGTGCCGCTCCCCTGATCCGGCGCGGTGATTGAGGTCAGATAGTGCGTTGTCTGATCATAGTTGAAAGTGACGTATCGTCCAGCGGTGTCCTGGATCGAATCGATGGCCCAGCGGAATGGAAAGTAGTTAGGATCCGACTGGGTCTTTACGTACGGTTTGTAGGCGATCGTGATCTTTTGACCGTTTGCGTTGCGAATCACTGTCGGCAGCCAGCGGCCGTTTTGCTGGATAAAGTCAAAGTCTACGAGCGTGCCATCCGGGTACCGAAGCTTCCCGTTGTAAGTATTCAAGGTGATGAAGGAGCCGTCGGTTGAGTTGGCCATCCACAGCCCGGCTCCCGCATCGTAAGTTTGCTGCAAGTGAATCCGCGTCCCATCAGGTTGGAGCAACAAGAAGTTTCCGGGCGCATTCGCCTGTCCGAGGCCGGATTTGTCCCCCCTGGCAGTGCCGTCGTAGTTATCTATCAACCTGCCATACCCAAGCGACCATCCTGCTGCAGGCCATCCCTTGTTGTAGTTGAACGTCATCGTGCCGTTGTCCAGACTCCAAGCCCGCGAGTTGTAGATCATCGCGAGATTGAGACTAATGCCGCGTCCCGGAAGGCTCGCGATCGGGACAGCAAATGAGTAGTCGTAACTGCCCAGATTGTTCTTGCTCTTTGCCGCGCTTCCCATTGACACTTCTTCCGGGCCGAAACGAGGACTTCCGATGGCGTTGCTGAAAGAAGCCGTTGCTTTCGAAACTATCGGATCGGCGCCGTCGCCGTCGATGCGCACGGTGCCGCCTTGAAAGGCGACAGGCTTGGCCCTCACTGCGAGCGACCCGTTTACTGCTTTGGCTGGCGACTCGGTTGGTGTACTGACTCTCCGCAAGACGGCTGGTCTGGCAAGTTGTTGGAGAGAACTTGCCGCTTCTGAGTCTTCGTCCGCGCGTTGTTCGGCAACAGCCAACTGATTCGCCTCAGCGATCTTCAGATCGTCTTCGGTTACCGCTACGCTTTCAGGATTAGTGCAATCGTTTGCGTGCTGAATGTCCCACACCGCGTCGGTCAGTCGAGGACGCGCGCCGGGCAGCACCACAACCGCAACGGTCGCTCGCGCTGTGCCGATGCTCACCGTGACTACCGCAGTACCGGGCGTGAGAGCATCAACAGTTCCGCCTGAGACCTTGGCGACTGCGGCGTTGCTGGTCTGCCAACCATACGCCACACCGTGAACTGTCTGCTCGGCTTGATCAAGCGCAACAGGAACAAGCGTGTAGTCCTCGCCTACGTAGAGCGATAAGTGGCGCGGGCACAAGCGAAAATGTGTAATCTGAGTCGCGCGCTCCACAGGCGTGCTGTCGATCTGTTGCCTGGAGCCCAAGCCACGCGCGCGAGGCGTCTTGTTTGGCTCGCGCAGCAGACCGATGGTTGAATTCACCAGCTGCCTCGCGCGTGTTCCGGCCACTTCAGCCTGGGATGGCGAGAGCTGAAAGGCCGCCATCCAGACCAGAACGATCGCCGCGACAAACCTCTTAGCGAGCGGCATTCTACGCATGTTTCTATTAGAAGACATCACTTTCTCCTATTTGGAGCGCGGCGGCGAGTCTTCGAGACCGCTTTTTTTCCGTGCTCCCCGACTCAGAGCCAAAGCGGCGTCTCGAAGACTCGCCGCCGCACTCCATATCGCTATTGCAGACTGAGCAGGACCAGAATCTCACCGACGCCTTTCTCCAGCGGCTCGAGCGCCTTGCCGATCAGAGTGCCGGGGCGGTGAATCGCAGTGCCTCCAAGATCCAAAGGCTGTGAGCGCATCGCGATTCCTTCCTTGTCGCTGGTGACCAGCAAGTCTCCCACTCGAATCGGACCGCCCGCGGCATCTACTTTGACTCTGACTCGCCCGGTGGTAGCGACCATCACTTTGCCCGCGCCACCTTCTCCGAGTATCACGCCCGGATTGGCAGAGACGACTCCTGCCACGCGAGTGTCGTACGCGCGAGACGACGGCAGGACGTGGTTGGATTGCACGGTGTCGAGGACCACGACACTGCCGGCGGTGATGGCGTGGCTTGCCGGTACCCATTCGGCTACGTCTTGGTATCTAGCATTGATCGCGCCGCTCGCGGTTATATCGCCATTAACGTAGAGTTTGCTGGTAGGGTTCGTCGTTCCAATTCCGACGTTCCCGCCATTTTGAATTGTCATCACATCACTGCCGGTAGCTGTATTAAACAAGCGAACATCGGTTCCGCTTGGGTTGTACCACTCATGTATGGCGCCGCTTCCGTTACGCGGCGCCAGGCTGAGCCCGCCCACCGAGCCGGAAGTGGTGATGCCGCCGACGACGTACAATTTGTCGGTAGGCCCGGTCGTCCCGATGCCGACGTTGCCTCCCGCCGTTTCGAAGATGGGCGCCACCGTATTTCCGAGGTTTCCTGCATCATCTATCCATTTAGCTATTTGGTTTGTGTTGCCTGATCCTCCTATGTCTATATGCTCTTTCCCTCCTGAAGGGTTTTTCGCCGGCTTGGCAGATTGAACGCTTTGAAGCGAAGCCTCGGTAGTAGCTGCGGATGGATCGAGTTGATCGTTTTCGGCTTTTGCTTTCTTTCTGACTGTCTCATCTTGAGTTGCTTTCTGATGAGCCGCCATAGCTCTGGCGGCAGTAGTCAGAGCCAAACCGCTCTGGGCCGAAGCCGTTTGCGATTGAAATAAGACAAAAGCAGAAGCCAGCAGCACGGCAGACCCCAGCGCGTGACGACTGCGTCTCGGACGGTGTGTTCTATTCATCATCTTGTGATCTCCTTTAAGTAATGACTGATACTGGGTTATCGAAGTTGCGAACTGAGTGCTCTCTCTCATTTAACCTTGTCGCGAACGTCTTGCAGATGTACTGCCTTTATGGGCTGACCCACAGCGAGGGTCGAATCGGGTGACACCTGGGGCATCCCGAGCGCGTTGAGTGCCGGATTCAGGTTACTCCGCAGATCAAGCATGTGTTGCGCTTTGATCAACACCCCTTGCGGCGAAGGATCGCTCCAATTGACCGGTGGATAAGTGATGGGATTGGCCAGCTTGCGTACGGCATCTACCGTCTGTCGCAGTTCGGTAAGATGCACCGCCTTAATGAGCTGGTTTTGAACCGAAGCATCAGTGAAGATGATCGTCGTCGCCAGATCATTGTTGCTATATGCGGAGAAATTCTGACTTGAAGCATCGGCTGCCCGCACCCGATACATATAAGCGCGGACGCCGCTGCCCGGAGGGGTGTCTGTGTAGCTTGTCGGCAGCGGGGTTCCAGTCACGTTAGCCACAAAGCTAAAGCCATTATTGGCAAGACTAAAGTTTTCACTTCGCTCGATCTGATAGTGATCAACTGCGCCCGCGGAAGCTGTCCACGAGAGATTGATCTGCCCCGCGCTGGAAGGGGATACGGTTGCCACCAGGTTGCTGGGAGCCGAGAGGGGTGCGGCTGTGGGTTCCTCGGTTGCAACAAGCCTGCCTCCAGCGTAGATGTATTCCTTCGAGGGCGAAGAGAAGTCCATCGTCGAGACTTCGCTCGGCGTTTTCTTGGTTTTCTTCCGCAAGCTCACTTGCGCGAGCATGCTTGCGCCAAGGACGCACAGCGCCAGGATGACTGCGGCCATCGCGCGTTTGCGTCGTTGTGTTCCCAACAAGTTCCTGTTCTTCCTGAGCGACGGTTTATTTGATGAGTAGCGGCGGCGGTTAATTAAGCTCACTACTCCTGACAACAACGACTGCGTCGTTCTTTTCTTTTCAGGCACGAAAAACCCCTTCCTTTAGGAAGTCCTGCTTGCGTTCACAGACCATCTTCGGCTGGACAGTTGCGAGCGTCAGCCGACGAATGCTCGAAGAAAGCGAAACTCCTTTATCTTGATTGATGCTTCTGGAACTACCCTAACCCTTGTTCGACACTGAGGGACCGGGAACCATCAACTTCCTCAACCTGAAAAAGCAAGTGGTGAATATACCAGCTAATCAAATCGACTGTCTGTCACTTGGGTGACACAACGCAAAAAAAATTTTCAGCTCGGCCAGATCGAGCGTCCGAAGGCTTCGTCGTAAGCATCCTTGACGGCCTGATAGCATTCGCACGACGCGGATTCCACCCGTTTACGGTCAACTATGGTCATCTCTCCCCGAACGTAATCAATCAGCCCTGCCTCGCGAAGAGAGCGAATCACTATGTTGACCCTTTGCCTTGCCGCGCCCAGCATCGAGGAGAGGAATTGCTGGGTTAACTTGAAGCTGTCCGCCTCCACGCGGTCAGCGGTCATCAGCAACCAGCGACAGAGGCGGCGCTCGACTGTGTGGAACGCGTTGCACTTGGCGGTTTGTGAGACTTGGGCGAGCAGAGCATAGCTGTGACGCAGCAGCATGTCGTGAAGGACACCAGTCCTCCTGAATTCTTCTGTGAGAACGCGCGCCGTTATCTTTGCTGCGCTGCCTTGAACTTGCACCACAGTTTGGAAGAGAGCCGTTGTGATTCCCAACGGCACGGGAAGCCCGACCATCCCCTCATTGCCGACGATTGCAACTTCAATGCTCAGGCCATCTTCAGTCACGGAAAGCAGCGAGATAGTGCCGCTCTCGGGGAAGTAAGCCTCGCGAATGGGCTCGCCTTGATTGTAAATGATTTGGCCCAGATGCAGGCGGACCGTCTCAACGCTCGTCCGCAGACGTTCGAACTCTGTTGGCGATAGCGCAGCGAGGAGTTTATTGGCAGTAGGCGCGTCGCGCTTCGATTGATTGGCCATAAGCACCGTCCCAGGCCGGTGACCGACCTAACAATCAGTTGAGGGGTCAATACAACACTGCCTTGTAAGATTGTCAATGCTTGGAATCGCGTCCAGGCCCTCCCTGGCGCCTCAGCGCGAATCGTGATAGGAAGAGTCTCGGGTTGATGCCGGGCGACTGCTCAAGTATAGTAGGCCCGTTCCCTTATATAGGTTATCGGATCTTGAAAAGTATGCCGCTTCATTTAAATACCACCGAAAGGACAGTCAGGCAGGCGATCGTCTTCTCTGTAATCGGGTTATCGCTGGCTCTGGTCATCCGACCGGCTGCTCGACCTGTAATTGCAGAAACCAAGCCGAGCGATTTCAAGAGCTTTGAAAGCCCGCAGGTTCATCCACTTGCACTCACGCCCGACCGAACGCGGCTGCTCGCCGTAAATACTCCCGATCAACGGTTGTCCGTCTTTCAATTGACCGGCGATGGCCCAACGCTTGTCGCAGAGATTCCGGTTGGGCTCGAGCCGGTCAGCGTCGCCGCGCGCAACGATCGCGAGGCGTGGGTCACAAACTGGTTGTCCGATTCGGTCAGCGTGGTCGACCTCACTTCAGGCAATGTCGTTCGCACGATTGACGTGGGCGACGAACCGACTGACGTGATCTTCGCCGGGCAGTCGCGCGAGATGGCTTTCGTTTGCGTTTCCGGACTCGCGCAAGTCAAAGTTTTCGATCCGAACGCGCCCGCCGACCCTCTGCAAGTGATCGACATCCGCGGCAAGCAGCCTCGCGCGCTCGCTCGCGATTCGTCCGGCAGCCGCGTCTTCGTTTCCGTTTTTGAGTCCGGCAATCAAACCACCGTTGTTTCCGCAACGGACGTCCAAGCGGCGGGCGGGCTTCCGAAGCCGTTTCCGAAAATGTCCAAGCGGCTGCCGCCGGCGCCCGATGTCGGCTTGATCGTTAAGTGGAACGGCGCCAGATGGGCGGATGAACGAGGCAATACAAAATGGAATGCCTTTGTTCCTTACACTCTGGCGGATGTTGATGTCGTTGTTATCGACGCCACCGACGCTGCGCCGCGCATTCGTTCCGAAGTGCGAGGCATCGGCACTCACATCGGCAACCCGGTCTTTGATCCTTCGACTGGACGCCTTTTGGTGGCAAACATCGAAGCGCACAACGACGTTCGATTCGAGCCAAATCTAAGAGGCGGGTTCACGAGTACTCGTGTTTCTCTGGTTGACTTCGGATCGTCCGTTCCAAGTGTTACGCCGGTCGATCTAAATCCACATATCAACCTCGATGTGGCGGAGGGCTCAGATGCTGAGCGCGCGCTGAGTCTTGCATTGCCCGCCGACATCGAACGCGGCGGCGACGGCGTGATCTACGTTGCATCTACCGGCTCGGCGAAGGTCGGCGTACTGGATTCGTCGGGCGCGGTTCAGACCCGAATCAACGTCGGGCAAGGGCCAACCGGCTTAGCAGTCGATGACGCCCGCCAACGCCTCTATGTACTCAATCGGTTTGATGAAACGTTGAGCGTTGTGAATCTGACGACGCGCGCTGAAGTCGCTCGCACCCCGATCGGCTTCAACCCCGAACCGCAGAGCGTTAGGCAAGGCAGGCGGTTCTTGTATGACACGAGCCTGTCCGCGCATGGTGATCAGGCCTGCGCAAGTTGCCATTTGGGAAGCCATCGCGACGGGCTGGCGTGGGACCTCGGCGATCCGAAGGGCACGCTGCAGACGGTTAACGGGCCGCCAGCCCCAATCCTGGGGACCATCACGTCTAGCTTTCATCCGATGAAGGGGCCAATGACCACGCAATCGCTGCGCGGCATCATTGGAAACGAGCCTTTCCATTGGCGCGGCGACAGAAACAAGATTGACGCGTTCAATCCGGCTTTCATGTCGTTGCTTGGGGGAACGCGTCAGCTTACGCCGGACGAGATGGCATCGTTCTCGGCGTTTCTTCAAACGCTGACCTGGCCGCCGAATCCTAATCAGAACCCGGACCGTAGTTTTCCAAATCCTTCAACCGGTCCGAGCGCCGAACGCGGACGCCAACTGTTCAACAACGGACTGCTTGACGCAGGATTGGTCTCGTGTAATGCGTGCCACTCTACGTTCCCGGGGTTCCTCTCCGGGACAAGCAATCTGATCATTCCGGCGGTGCTGCTTCAGGAGTCGCAGGATTTCAAAGTGCCGCAACTGCGCGGCGTGTATCAGAAATTCGGCATGCAAACCGCGGCGGGCGAGCAGCTTTCGGGCTTCGGTTTGATTCACGATGGCTCAATCGATACTCTGCTCGATTTTTTACGCGTGCGAGTTTTCACTTTCAGGAATGACGATGATCGTCGCGACGTGGCGGCGTTCGTCCTGGCCTTCGACAGCGGGATCGCGCCGGCAGTCGGCCTGCAAGTAACGATCGACGGAGACAACAAAGCCTCGGCGGCAGTGACGGCTCGTATCAATTTGCTGATCCAGCAAGCGAATGCAGGCAATTGCGATCTGGTTGTGAAGGGAATTTACGGCGGCTCGCATCGCGGTTTTGTTTACGCAGGCAATGGGATGTTTCAAACGGATCGGCAAAGCGAATCACCCGTGACATTGCAGACGCTCGTGCAAGCTGCGGCGGCAGGATCGGAGCTGACCTTCACCGGCGTCCCGGTCGGCTACGGGCGGCGGCTGGGCATCGATCACAACGGCGACGGAAAGCTCGACGGCGACGAGTGAAATCCGTGTGAACCCGTCAAACCCGTCCAATCCAATCATTCGCGCGGCAGGTGCGTTGTTGTGGCGCCGCTCCTCATCAGGTTACGAAATCGCAGTCATCCATCGAAGCCGTTACAACGACTGGACTCTCCCTAAAGGAAAGCTTAAGAAGAGTGAATCCTGGCAAGCGGCAGCGCTTCGTGAGGTCAAAGAAGAAACCGGCTACGACGCGACGCTGCTCAATTTCGCCGGCGCCATAGCCTACCTCGTCGACGATAAGCCCAAAGTCGTACGGTTCTGGCATATGATGGTTGATGGCGAGCCTTCAGCGGAACTCGATGATGAAGTGGCAGAGGTTGTTTGGCTCGCAGTTGAAGGCGCGCGACGGCGATTACAGTATCCGCTGGAGCAGGCGCTGCTCGATGTGTGGCGAGGTCCGGGCGAACCCGCTGACTAATCTCACAGCTCTCAAAGAGTCTTCTCTGTTGCCGTAACCTTTTCACATCTTCTCAGTTTATATATTTATAAGGCGACGATGGCGGAGGGCGTGGTTGAAAGCTGAAGTGAAAGACACGGCGGAGCGGCTTGCGATCGATGCCGCGCAGAAGGACCCTGCCCGGTTCGCCGCGCTCTATGAGGACAACTTCGAACGCGTCTACGCATACGTTGCGCGTCGCGTCCGTGATCGTTCTGAAGCCGAAGACATCACCTCGGAGGTTTTCCAACAAGCGCTTGCTAATCTGTCGCGCTTCGAGTGGCGCGGCGTACCGTTCGCGGCTTGGCTGTTCAAAATTGCCGCAAATGCGATTATCGATCGCGCGAAACGTAACGCGAGAGAAATAGAACTTCCGGCGACGGGCGATCTTTTTGACGAGACAAGACATCAGGAATTCGAAAACGAAATCGAACAGAGGACGCGACTGTTTAAGCTTGTCGATGCGCTTCCGCGGGATCAGCGTCGCGTGATTGAAGCGCGATTTGCAGAAGAAAAGAGCATTCGCGAAATTGCCGGTGAACTGGGGCGCAGCGAAGGCGCAATCAAGCAACTTCAGTTCCGGGCGCTTGAAAAGCTGCGCTCGCAGTTGAGTGAGTAGTATGGATAACGAGATTCTGATACATCAACTCGATGAGGCGGTTGCGGCGTTGATCGCGAGCTCCGATGCGCCGCTTCCATCTGTTGACGCAGCGCTCGCGGAGATGCTTCGCGTTGCGGTCGAGTTGCGCGATCTGCCGCGCGCGGACTTTAAAGCGCGACTCAAAGCTGATCTTGAAAGGAGAGCATCAAGTATGAGGACTGCAGTCAAACCGATTCGAAAGGGGTTTCACACGATCACTCCTTATGTGATCGTCGAGAAGGCGGAGGAGTTGATCGACTTCGTGAAGCGGGCATTCGGCGCACAGGAACTTTATCGCGGAACAGGCACCGCTGGCGGGATTCACGCTGAGGTCAAGATCGATGACTCGATCCTGATGCTGGGAGGAGGCGGAGGCGCAAGCGTAAGGAAGTACTGGATGCCGACCGGACTTCATCTTTACGTGAAAGATGCGGACGCTGTTTATCGGCGTGCGCTTGAAGCCGGCGCTGTCTCCTTGCATGAGCCGGTGGATCAACCCTACGGAGACCGTGAAGCCAGCGTTAAGGACCCGGGTGGCAATCATTGGTACATCGCGACTCACAAAGCAACAGGTCACATGCCCGAGGGGCTTCGCGCGGTGACACCTTTCTTACACCCTCGTGGCGCGGACGGAATGATAGATTTTCTGGAGCGGGCCTTTGGCGCCGAGGAACAGTCTCGATATCAAACGCCCGACGGGGTGATCCACCACGCGACTGTCAAGATTGGCGATTCAATGATTGAGATGGGCGAAGCGCACGGCCCGTGGCAGCCGATGCCGACGACTTTCTTTTTGTACGTTGAAGACGTAGACAGTTTGTATCGGCGCGCGGTATCAGCGGGAGGAATCTCGGAAAGCGAGCCCGCGGATCAGCCTTATGGAGACCGAGTCGGAGGCATACGCGACCCGTTTGACAACGTCTGGTATGTCGCTACGCATATCAAGGACGTCTAGCTCTCTGCTCAACCTTCGACGCCCTCAGCGTCTTGGCGATGAAGGTTTTTTTGCAGCGAAAGCTGCAAAGTTCGCGAGCCCTGCTCTTAACGTTAAGCGACGTTAAAGCGGCTCTATGCGGATCTCGCCGTTGAGTCGATCCAGCTCGATTCTACATCCTTCAAGAAGCTGCATGCCAAGAAGTGAATCGCAGCCTGATGGCCCCGCAAGAACCGGAACGCGCTTAGCCGCGCTGAACCAAGTCACTTCGGCCTCGTACGCATCGACGATTGTCGTGGTTCGATCAGCCAGCACAATCGGAATTGTTGACACGAATTGCAAGCCCCAGTTCGCTATCGTGTCTTCGGGAATATAAAGGAAACCGGTGAAACCTGTATCGATAACGAGCTTATATTCGCCGCCAGCCTCAGCTATCACCGGCGAGACATGGGCGGTGTGATCGGAAGTCAGCCAGCCTTTCACCGTGGCCTTATTACGCGCGGTGTGTGCGCTCGCATTACCGCGCGCTCGCCAACCCCTCGGGTGTAAATGTCACCTTGAGCGGCGGTCGGATACTCTTCCCGCAAACGGTCCGAGGCTTCCAGGATTGAGTCGCCGAGGAAATAGTCGTGGCTGGGGATGTGAATCGCGACTATCTTTCCATTTTCGTTCGGCTCAAGGAGACGTCGGAGGAGTTGCTCGTAGATGTGCTCGCCAGCCTCCGCCGCTTCTTCTCTTATCCCAGCGATGTCTGCCTGCGCGCTCATAGGTTCGATTATATACGCGATTCGAATCTGCTCAAATGACTTTTCGGCCTGGCGAGCGGCTCCCCAAATGCCGCTGTCAACCGGGAGGAGAAACCACGACTTACTCTTAATGCCGATTCGTGAATGTTTCGGCAGAGGTGAGCTTCGTGCCGCCGTTCTCGCCGTTCGAGACAAGCACCGTTCCATTCGATAACAGAATCGCAACGTGTGATGCTCGCGCTCCTGTCATTGGACTGGCGGTGCGCGTGAACTGGCCATTGCGATAGAGCTCCGCCGTCGAAGAAGCGGTCCCGAATGCTGAAACGCCTCCGGCTATCAAAATGGAACCGTCCGACATCGCAGTGGCTGTGTGGTTCGCTCTCGCGGTTGTCATCAAACCGGCCGAGGAAAAAGACGACAGTGTAACAGGCGTTGATGGCGTGAATATGTCGGCGGTATTCAGCGGGTTGCCCAGTTCGTTTCTTCCGCCGGCGATCAACACTCTTCCATCTCCGAGGGCAGTCGCCGTGTGGTGATGCCGAGCCGAACTCATCTTCCATGGATTAAGCGGACTGGGACCGGAAACGAACTGACCCAACTGTGGAGCGAACGGTGTCGGCACGAATACCTCGGCTGTACTCAGAATCCCGCCGTTTGTAGCGCCGCCGGCGATAAGCACGTAACCTCCTGGAATCGAGGTTGCGGTATGAAACGCCCGAGCTGAACTTAACCGGGCCGGTATCTGGATGAACACGTTATTGAGAGGAAGAGTGTTACCGGTTGGAACAAATATCTCACAACTATCGAGAGCAGCAGAGTTATAGCCACCGGCTATCAGCACTGTGCCGTCGGAAAGCAGCGTCGCGGTATGACCAAAGCGCGGCGTGTTGAGACTGCCTATGCTGGAAGACACGCCAGTCGCGGGATCATAAAGTTCGGCACTCGATAGTACCTGGCCGTTAGCGTCGATTCCGCCAACGATCAGCACCTTTCCGTTGTCAAGCACCGTCGTGGTGTGCTCGGCTCGTGCCTCGATCATTGGCACAGAATGAAACGATCCCTCCGCGCGATTGTAAACATCGGCGTTCTGATTCACTTGATCGAATTGGTTATAACCTCCAGTGACGATCACTTCGTCGCCGGGCAGCAAGGCGGCTTCAAGCTTTGAAGCTTGCGGATTCACTCTGGCAACCGAAGTCGAGCCGGTCAGATTGAACTGTGACGTGGCGAAATTGCCGGCAAAGAATTGTCGGCCAGCGGCTGCCGGATCTTGATCCAGGTTGTTCCCAGCCAGGTCCTTCACCCGAGTGAGCACGACAACGGTTATCGTGGCATCCGCCGGTAGACGAGCTGGTTTGGTCGCGCCATCGGCTGCCGTTGTCGTCGGGGTGAAAGTCGCGCTTAGCTTGTCCGCCGATGGGCTCACTGTCCCGTCGACCCGTTCGCCGTTCGGCACGACCAGGAACGAGCCGCCATCCAGAGGAACCACGGTGCCGCTCCCTTGAGCCGTGTCGGCGAAAACCAATACGTTATTGGTCAGGGTTGCACAGTCGACTGCCTCGCTAAAAGTGATAAGAACTGGCGAGTTTGTTTGATTGTTGATCGAACCAATAGATGGTGAAAGCCTGACGACCCGCGGCGGTGTGATGTCGGGCGGCGGGGGAGGCGGAGGCGGCAGCGACTCGGTAGTGAAGATCGAAGAAAACGAAGGTGTGAGAGCGTTGCCGGCCAAGTCCCTGATCGCGCTGGTCACTGTGACAGTGTAAGTCGTCGAGTAAGCAAGTGGGGCATCAGGCGCAAAGAGGGCGCCTGTCTGGTCAGCGGTAGGATTGATTCTTCCGCTAACCCGCTGCCCACCGGCAGTCAGATAAAAGGACGAAGGCGAGAGCGTGTCGAGGAAGATCCGCTCGGAGAAGGTCACTCCGACGATTGTGCCGCTTACGGGCACGCCGGCAGCGCCATTGATCGGATTGACGGCGACCACGCTTGGAGGCGTTAAGTCCGGCGGAGGCGGCGTCTCCACCTTTACGACTGTCACCGAGAGCATCGTGATCGGATCTCCATTCAGGGTCACTTTCAACGTGTTGTCGCCCTGATTGAGCGTTACTGGCAGACTCAGGCGTCGTACGTTTTTCTTAAGATCGCTTGAACCGGCCACTTGGACATCATTCAAAAGAATCTGGGCACTGGTGACGCGCTCGCTTCCCTTAGCCTTAAAGTCGCTGTTGTCGTCTGGATCGCCGTTGATTATCTGCAGGCTGAACCGGCTGGATGAATTGGAAACCGAGAAACGCCGTGCATAAGTCTGAGGCTTTCCTTGCTCGCGACGAAAGACTTCCGGTCCAAATACAGTGCTATCGGAGCCGTCGGCTCTTGGCGAACGCCCGATGGGCGTGCTGATCGCGGTGAAGACGGCCAGCAGAACCGCAAAAATTATGAAAACCCGCACATGAGAGGAGGGATTCATGCCTGATTCTCCTTCAACGATCTCTTTTTCGCTTCGCTAGGAAGTATGCAATAGGACTCTTGAAACATCCTTGAATAGACGTTGACTATCGATTCTTCGGCCAAAATGCGATATGTAGGCGGCAAAGCTGAGCAGATACAATGACTTAGCGCCCGGATGGGATTCATAGTGACCCGACGAATAAGCCTGGTCGAACGTTTTAGGGCCTTGGGTTGGTTGTGAGAGAGATTGAGTTCAAGGTTTTATCAACCAGCGGTCGAGCTTCAACTCTCGCTTCGGGTCACGCAGCGCTGGACAGATCAGAACGGTGACATATCAAAGTCATTGAGAGATCACACCAAAGCTCGCGAAGACTGCTCGCGGGCGTTAGTGCTGCTCAAGATAAAAGACTGATTAGACAGCAACTTACAAACGACTTCGATAGTGTGACCACAGCTCGGATCGCACGTGAAAACTTGCTATTCCAGGACGCTGAAGGTGTACATCTTGCCGAGCGAAGAAGACGAACTCGCGGACGTGAACGCGCCGGGTGGAAGAAATCCATATTCGCCTGAGCAGAGGTTCTGAAGGTTGAGCACGAAGGTTCGGCTCGCTACTTTGCTGCCGTAGAATGGAAGAGGGTCGCGAGTGGCGCCGCCTTTCACGGGCATCACGCCGCCGGTTACGGTACGGAATTCACGATACTCTTTTTTGTCGCGCAACCGTAGCAGTTGATGCTCTGTGATCGCCACGCCTTCGGGGAGCGTGGACGCAGAACTGTAAGGCGGCGCGTTGACTTGGGTTGCGGCTGTTCCTTCCGCTGATGTGACTTGATGATTCGAGCCTGTTCTTTACACAGCGTTCACGTTATTCTCACCCACAAGCAATATGACCAGGGAGGTTGGAAAAATGGCTGCAGTTCCTAGCGCTCACATTGATCGGAAGAAGTATTCGCGGCTACTTGCGAAGACCCTTCCTCGTTCAATCCGCAGCGAGGAAGAGAATGACCGCGTGCTCAAGATCGTTGAACGGTTGATGGATAAAGGTGAGGACAATCTCACCCCAGAAGAGAACGCGCTTCTCGATCTGCTTGTCACCCTCGTGGAGAGATTCGAAGAAGACTACTACCAACTCGAGAAAAAAAGTTCATCTACGCCACTAGGCATTTTGAAGGAACTAATGGCCGCCCGAGAGATCAAACCAAGCGACCTGTGGAGTGTGCTTGGCTCAAAAGGTCTGACCTCCGAGATCCTGAGCGGCAAGCGGGACATTGGCAAGAGCAGAGCAAGGGCGCTGGCCGAGTTTTTGCACGTATCTTTTGCACGTATCTGCGGATCTGTTTATCTAATCGGCTCTGGTCGAGTGCCTTGTGCCTCTTTGGTGTGGCTTACTCCAAGACGCTGAAGGTGTACATCTTGCCGAGACTCGACGAAGAGCTTGCGGAGGTGAACGCTTCGGGTGGAAGAAGCTCGTCAACGATCATCTTAGGATTTCTGAGTCCCGCTTGATGACCTGCCCTGCACTGAATGAACCTGGCTGTCCGTGATCGAGCGCTACTTGTCCGTTGACCAGCACGTAAACAATTCCATCCGGCGCTCGAAACGGCCTATCGTAGGTTGACTGGTCTCTGATCTCGGAAGGATCGAAGACTACCACGTCAGCCCAGTAACCCAGCTGCAGCCGACCGCGCTTGGCGAGCCCGAATGTTTCCGCCGGTAAAGAGGTCATTCTTCTGATCGCCTCTTCCCAAGAGAACAATCCGCGCTCTTTGGCGTACACGGAAAGCAGCCGGGGCGCCGAGCCATATCCGCGCGGATGAGGCCGACCTTCGCCGTTGCGAATGTTGCTGTCTGAGCCGAGCATGCATTCGGGGAACAGCAGAATGTTGGCAACATCAGCTTCGCTCATGTTTTCGAAGATCATCTGGACGCTTCCTCGGGAAGCAAGATAACAGATGGCCGCCGCCTGACTTGTCGTGGTTGCGGCCGTAAGCTCGGGAACTCGCAGGTGGCTTAAACCGCCATATCTGACTGTCGTCGTCGTGACTCTAGATGACTGCGATATTGAACGTTTTAATGCGCTCTCTGTTTTATTATCAAGCGACGCGGCGATGTCCGTTATAGTCAACCCGTTGTACTCTGGAGCGAAGTCACAGTTGGCGACACGTGCGAAGGAGAAATCATTCCATCCTTCACTCTTCATCTGACTAAGAATCTCTCTCAATATGCGCTGGCGCTCAGAGGGATCACGAAGCCTTTCTCTGAGCTTTCCATTACCGCCTTCTCGAGCGCTCTTCGGGATGAGCACATCGAGCGTCGTGCTCGAAGCGATGTATGGATAAGCATCGCATCGCACATTAAGGCCTGATCTCCTGGCTTTAACTATCATGCCAACCAAACGCTGCGAGTTTCCCCAGTTCACGCGTCCGCGCCATTTGAGGTGGGATATCTCCACCGGAATCTTCACCCGGCGTGCCACCGAGAGAGCCTCTTCCAGAGACTTAACAACCGCGTTTCCCTCATCACGCAGATGAGTCGCATAGATTCCGTGATATTGAGCCGCGATCGCAGCTAGCGCTTGAATCTCGTTCTCTTCTGCAAACAAGCCGGGCGTG
>DASXSR010000375.1:0-3138 GCA_036505875.1 Blastocatellia bacterium
CCTAGGCGCTGGACCTCCTTGCCAGGCGTTGCTGGGCCGCGCCTACGCGCTGGCGGGTGAACGGGCGAAGGCGGAAAGTATCCTCGAGGAACTGAAGACGTTGTCCCACCAACAGTACATCTCGCCATTTGATATTGCCGTCGTTTACGCCGGACTCGGTGACCTGACTTCCACATTCCAACTGCTGGAGCAGGCCTATCAACAACGGGTTTTCCGAATCATCGAGCTGACGTTTCCGATGTTTGACAACCTGCGACCCGATCCGCGTTGGCGGGATCTCGTGCGACGGATCGGTCTCCCGCATTAGGATAGGACCTGCGTGTTTCGGTAACCGCGAACCAGGATTTCGGCCAGCGTGTCGGAGATACGTTGCAGCACTTCATTTTTCCGATTGGCGCGTACACCAGGCACTGAAAACGTTTCAGGTATGCCGCATCACTGAATTTCCAATGCTCCGAGAGTGCCGGCTTCTAAGGGGTCTGTCTTCGTTGACTTGCCTTCTGGCGCCCCCTAAGATGAACACGAAATTCCGGATCCCGCATCATTCCGATCTCTGGTTCGCCGCTCTAATCGGCGAGCGTATATTTACTGTCTTCCTCCGAGCGCCTGAAAGAGGTAGGTGATGAGCGTACGCTCTGGTCTCTTCGTTGTTCTAACAGTTGGTCTTTTCTTCGCGTACGCGAGCTCGGCCCATCCTCAGGGAAGTACAGCCGTGGCGCAGTTAAACGGCACGGTGTTGGACGAAAGCGGCGGCGGCGTCAAAGGTGCCACTCTCACGCTTCGTCAAACGGACACCAATCGTTCTTACACAACCACTTCGAACGATTCTGGATACTACGCGGTGGTGAACCTTCCCCCAGGGCAATACGAACTGACGACCGCATTTAAAGGCTTCGTCACAACTGTTAGGAAAAGCATCGAGCTGTCGGTTGGCCAGTCAGCCTCGAACGTGTGCCGCCATTCCGCCCGCAGCGCCAGATCACGCCCGGACCCGGCTTGCCCGCAGCAAAGTACGTCGCTCTCAGGGCGCGCCGTCCTTCGCCGTCAAATCAACGACTCGGGTATCCGGTGAGGCCTTCGCCGCACAGTGCACCGCGGCAACCAACGAATCACAACAATAGAGAGTATTCGCTGTCTCATTGAAGACAGAGAGTATTCGCTGTCTCATTGAAGACCTCAGAAAGACGCACGCAACCCATGCGCGTGTGTTCTTTTATTCCGGGGAGATGTTGATGGAGACGAAGGGCCACGGGCACGCGCCTGCCACAATGGGCAACATGCTCGTCTATCTCTGACGGCGGACAGCCACTTCCATGAGCTTTCTTGGGGGCTGGGAACCAATGGTGATTTCGTGAAGTTCCGTCCAATCGCCATTTTCGTTGATGCGCATCACAGATTTCGTTTTGATCTCACCGAGCACAAAGCCCCAAGTCATGCCTTTGCCTTCTTTCAATAACCTGATTTTAGTTTCGAGGAAGCGGCCATCGTTAAAGGCACGCATGCGGTAGGTCTGGGTCTCGTCGTCATAAGAGATGATGCCGAACGCTTGCAGCATCGGAGCGCCGCTCGATTGGGCACGCCCAACTCCCTCGATGACTAGGATTAAGCCGTCGAGCTTGTACTTTGCTTCTTCCGTCTGCATGAGTTCTGTGCTTTCTCCGGCAGCGCGTGCCACACGCGCTTCGCCTAGCCAGCTCCCGACGAGAAAGTCGAGTTTCTTCATCGCAAGGCGCTGGGCTTCGAGATCCGGATTTCGTGGTATTTGCGCCATAAGGTCACGGTTCTCCAGCCATGCCCGCGACTATGAAGTCTCTAATTTCTCCTGTGGTCTCATTTATCCGAACGCGGATTTTGTCGCCGTCGAACTGCACATTGAATAGAAAGTGGTTCACATTTGCTACCGTGTCGAGGTCCAGCAGAAATTCATTTTCAGAAATCCAACACCCAGCAGCTGCCACAGAAAGTTTGCTTGGTCCAACCGGCGCGAAGCGGCGCTTACCGTCCAGACCCACCGGCACGGTCCACGTTTCGTTATCGAACCGGAGGACGGCCATCGCTGTGTTTTTGTTTTTGAACTCGAACTGAACAGACCGAAGATCCAGCGGATTCGCGCCAAGAGAATACTGTCTGCCCGAAACGACTCGCGCGAGCCGTGGTGTTCGCGTGCTCGGTGTTTCGAGTACCGGTTCGGCAACGCCAGCCAAAGTTCGCGCCAGCTTTTGCTGACTCACTGCATTTTCGGCAATTGCCGATTCGGACCGAATCGCTTTGAAGAGGAACGGAGCAATTTCGTCGGTGTTCGCACCTCCTCCGGTAAAGACGACAACCATATTTTCTTTGGGGAGAATGGCTATGCGCTGGCCGCCACGTCCGACGGCTTCGAAAATAGGTGCTCGCGCAGTGTTGATCCACCAGCTGTAACCGTAGCCCACGCCTACGCGAACGGTAGCGTGTGCCTTGCTCGATTCGCTCACCCAATCGGCAGAGACGATTTGCTTGTCGCCCCAACGTCCATGATTCAGGTAGAGAAGACC
Organism: Blastocatellia bacterium; assembly: GCA_036505875.1. Classification (GTDB taxonomy): domain Bacteria; phylum Acidobacteriota; class Blastocatellia; order UBA7656; family UBA7656; genus Onstottus_A. The sequence continues at coordinate 2,535 of DASXSR010000375.1, forward strand.
AAAGCGCGCCATGTCCTGTGGATGGAGATGGAGATCGCCCCAACCGTGCGTGCGGCCACTCGGATCAGCCGGCCAGATAACGTCGGTAATGCCGATTGGCTGGAAAAGATTCGTTTTCGCGAATTCGAGCAAGCTCTTGCCCGTGTTTGCCGTGATGATGGTGGAAAGGAGGTGGTTGTTGCAGCTGCAATAGGCATATTGCGAGCCTGGCTCCGCGCGCATGGGAAGGGCGAGGGCGAATGCCGCCCAGTCCGGGCTGCGGCGCATGGCGGCTAAGGCTTTTTCTCCGCCTTCCGTATCGCAATCGAGGTCTGAGGTCATTGTGAGCAGGTGACGGACGGTAAGCTTCTGCCTTCGCGGGTCCGACTCGGCAACAGGAGAGTGCGGTAAAAGCGAGAGCACGGTCTGATCGACGCTCTTGATAGAACCCTGCTCAATCGCAATGCCAACGGCGGCGGAGGTGAAGCTTTTTGTGACCGACGCAACGTCATGAAGTTCGCGCCCCGAGTAGGGGTAGAAATAAGCGTCGAGAACGACGACGCCATTGCGAACGATCAAGAAACTGTGAAGTGGTATGTGCTTGGCTCGCACATAGTCCAGAGCT
>DASXSR010000376.1:0-16769 GCA_036505875.1 Blastocatellia bacterium
GTGGCGAGGTTGATAACACGGATTGAGCGCGGGGATCACCGATGCCTTGATAAGCAGGCTCAGCCTAATAGCTACATGTGACCTAAGAACCAATGTCATTCGAACGCGCTTATACCGGTTAGATGCTGTCCCAGAATCAGCGTGTGCACCTCGTTGGTCCCTTCGTACGTGTACACCGATTCCAGATTGCACATGTGCCGCATTATTGGATATTCCCCAGTGATCCCGTTCGCGCCCAGTATGCTTCTCGCCGTTCGCGTGCACTCTAGCGCTATCGCTACGTTGTTCATCTTGGCCATGGAAACGTGGACGGGCTTTATCTTACCTTCGTCCTTCATTCTTCCGCAATGTAAACAAAGTAACTGTGCCTTGCTGATCTCCGTCGCCATCTCCGCAAGCTTCTTCTGCGTGAGCTGAAATCCTGCAAGCGGGCGCCCGAATTGCACCCGCTCCTTTGAATACTTCAACGCTACGTCAAAGCACGACATCGCAGCCCCGACCGCACCCCACGCTATTCCGTACCGAGCTTGTGTCAAACAACTGAGCGGGCTCTTCAATCCTTTCGAGCCTGGCAAGATGTTCTCTTCAGGAATCAAACAGTCTTCAAAGAACAGCTCCGACGTGTCGGACGCGCGCAGGCTGAGCTTGTGATGCGTCTCTTTGGTGCTGAACCCCTTCGTTCCTCTCTCAACTATGAACCCGCGTATCTCGTCCGCGTCACCGGTCTTGGCCCAAACAATTGCGATATGTGCCATCGAGCCGTTTGTGATCCACGCCTTCGAGCCGTTCAACAACCAACCGTCGCGAACTCGCTTGGCTCGAGTCCGCATGCCGGCGGGGTTTGACCCGAAGTTCGGTTCGGTCAAGCCGAAGCAGCCGATCACCTTGCCCGCAGCCATTTGCGGCAGCCACTTCCGCTTTTGTTCTTCGCTCCCAAACTGGAAGATTGGATACATACAAAGCGCGCCCTGGACTGAAGCAAAGCTCCGAATCCCCGAGTCCCCTGCTTCAAGCTCTTGCATAACCAAACCATAGGCGACGTTGTTCATGCCTGCGCATCCGTACTCTTCGGGTAGATTGGCCCCGAGCACCCCCAGTTCGGCAAGGCTGGGGATCAACTCTTTCGGAAAGCGCGCTTCTTCAAAACATTCGGCGATGATCGGAGTTATTTTCGACTCGACAAACTTGCGCACCTCGGACTGAGTCAGTCGCTCCTCCTCAGACAACAGCGCGTTTATCCCCAAAACATCCAGCCCTTCAAATGCCATTTCATTCTCCCTATCGTTTGGTAGTCCGGCCTTCAGGCGGAAGTTTGTAAAGCGCGCTCCGAGTCAGAGCGGTACGAACTTCCGCCTGAAGGCGGTACTACGAACTGTTGTGTTTGTGCTCGGGATTGTTGACCTGATCAATGATCTCCGCCAAAATCGCCACCGCGATCTCTTGCGGGGACTTCGCGCCAATTCGCAGCCCGATCGGCGCGTGCACCCTTTGGAACGCTGCCTCTGAGATGCCTTCACCAGCTAGTTTCTTGAATACCGACACCACTCGTCTGCGGCTCCCAATCATTCCAATGTAACCGGCGTTGGAGCTGATCACATTCTTCAGACAAAGCTCATCGTATTGATGCCCGCGTGTAACAATCACCACGGCAGTGCTCGGTGATATTGTCAGCTTCTCTATGGCGTTGGCGTAATCGCTAACCAGCAACTCTATCGACGGATCAGGCAATCGCTTGCGCGAGGCGAACTCCTCCCGGTCATCCACCGCGGTGACTCGATAGCCGAGCAACGCCCCGATCATCGCTACCGCTTGACCGACGTGCCCCGCGCCGAAGACTATCAATTCGAGTTTCGGTTTGATTATCTCGACCGCAAGTCTTACCGCGCTTCCTTCTTCGTCGACGACGTCTATCAGATCTGCGACGCCGCCTCTTGTAGCAAGTCTTTCTAACGCCCCAAGAATGCCGGCCGTGAGTTTCCTATCTGCAATCGCGGGGGATATCTCGTCGCCGGAAACTCTCACCGAAACGGTGTTACCTGACCCCGGATACAAAATTCTGACAACCGCTATCGGTTCTCCACGATTCGCATGATCATCGATGATCTCCAGAAGGTTGTTCGACTCGGCCATGGCGAATAACAACCTCCTACTGTGTGAGCCGGTAGGCAGGTCTGGCGCGCACTATGACCCCGGGGCGAGATACTCGGACCGTTATCTTTCGTGTCCGGTCATCCTTCTGCCGGTTCGTCGGGTAATAACCCAGCAGATATTGATGACGCAACTCCTCGGCTATTCTGCCCAGCGCTGACTTCAAATCGCCGAGCCTATCCGCGCGTTCGACGATTCCGCCGGACATTTCGGCTAGCTGCTGCAGGTATTCGTCGGCGCTCCTGTACGTTCGGTCCAACTCTCGCTTGCTTTCTTCGAGCTTGTCGTACTTCGACGTCGCTCTCAATCTGGCTTCCAACTTCCGCTCGACGTCTTCGCGCGTCGCGTAACGAATCGGATACACAATTATGTCCTCACACTCGACGACCGCATCCAGCGTATCCTCGAGGGAGATCTCGCTGCTGGCGGTGTCTATTCCGTCGGTGAACACGATTACCGCCTTCCGTCCCGGAACGTCGCGCAATCTTTCCCACACGGCTGTGTAAACTGCTTCGTACACCTGAGTGAACTCGCCGGGCTTGATCGAGTGAATCGCTTCTGTCAGTCTTGCGGTGTCGCTGGTGAGCTCAGAAAGAACCTCAACGCTGTCGTTGAAAGAAACCACCATCACTCGATCGCGCGGCCGCAGGTTGCTTATGAAAGCCATCGCCGCCGACTTGATCTGATCGAGCGCGGCGCCCGTCGAGCCGCTCGAGTCCAGCAGTAGCGCAACGCTGAAGGGTTCCTCGACTGAACCGAAGTAATCGACGTTCTGTTTTATTCCGTCTTCGGCGATGGTGAAGTCCTCGCGCGTCAAATCGCTCACGTATCTACCGCCGCGCTCGCTAACGATAACTGGAACCTGAACCAGGGTGGTGTGCAGCTTTATCGGCTCATCCTGGTTTACCGGCTTCTGGCGCGACTGTTCCTGCGCGATTAGCGGATGCATCAGAATTGTTAAAACGAGAGCGCACGCGCACAATGTCATGCTGAGGTCTCGGATGAAGGTTGATGGTATCTCCAGTTCCCTTCCCGTTTCAGAGTCTGTGCTGTTTTGGCAATTGATCATATCAACTCCGACCCATTCCCAAATAATTGAACCCCGCCGAGCGAATCGTCTCCGGCTCGTAAATGTTCCTGAGATCTATGATGTTCGCCTCGCGCATCAGTTGCTTGAGCCGAACGATATCCAAACTGCGAAACTGATTCCACTCGGTTACCACAACCAATGCATCGCTGCCGCGAGCCGCGTCGTATTCATCTTCGCAGTATTGTATATCCATCAACACCCGCCGCGCAGCCCTCATCGCCTCCGGGTCGTAAGCTCGAATCTTCGCTCCAGCCTTACGCAAGTCGTGGATTATCTCTAACGCCGGCGCCTCCCTTATGTCGTCGGTTTCCGGCTTGAAGGCCAATCCAAGTATAGCGATTGTCTTTCCGTCCAGTCGCGGAACCAGCAGCTTGATACGATCGATGATCGACGCCTTTTGAGCCTCGTTGACCTGCAGCGTGGCCTCAACAATTCGCACGTCGAAGTTTGCCTCGCGGCCCAGGGCGACCAGCGCCTTGGCATCTTTTGGAAAACAGCTTCCGCCGAAGCCGGGGCCGGGATGCAAGAACTTCGAGCCGATTCGCGCGTCCATGCCCATTCCCTTCGCGACGTCGTGAACGTCGGCGCCGAGTAACTCACACAATCTGGCAATCTCGTTGATGAAAGAGACCTTGGTCGCCAAGAAGGCGTTCGAGGCATACTTAATCATCTCGGCCGACTCTGGAGTCGTGATTACGAACGGAGTTTCGATTAAGTAGAGAGGCCGATAAATATCCTTGAGTATAGCGACCGCATCATCGTCCGCGCATCCAATCACCACTCTATCGGGTCGCCTGAAGTCATTGATCGCGGCGCCTTCTCGCAGAAATTCAGGGTTCGCCGCTACCGAGAACCGGCTCGGTATCGCCTTGTTCTCTTCGATGATCTTTTTGATGCGAGAGGCAGCGCCGACCGGAACCGTGCTTTTCGTCACGATGACCTTGTAGCCGTTGAGCGACCGTGCTATCTCGTGAGCCACCTCGTCGATCTGGCTCATATCGGCTGAGCCGTCGCCGCTTGGGCTTGGTGGAGTGCCGACTGCCACGAATACGACGAGCGATTCTGAGACCGCCGCCCTCACATCAGTGCTGAAATCGAGCCGCCCCTCACGGACGTTCTTGGCAACCAGCGCCTCCAGGCCCGGCTCGTAGATGGGCATCTTGCCCGCGTTAATCGAACTTATCTTGGCCTCGTCTTTGTCGACGCAGGTAACTCTCATTCCAAAATCTGCAAAGCACGCGCCAGTGACCAACCCCACGTAGCCGGTTCCGATTACAGCAATATGCATACAGCCCTCACGACAAACGCTACAGAATGCTCCTGAAGTAATCCACAGTTCTCTTGAGCCCGTCTTCGAGTTTCACCTTCGGCTCCCAGCCCAGGAGTTTCCTGGCGCGGGTTATGTCAGGTTGCCTTACCCGCGGATCGTCGACCGGCAGAGGGTGGTGCTGTATGTCACTGCGACTGCCGGTTAGCTTGATCACCATCCGCGCAAGCTCACCGACAGTAAACTCGCCGGGGTTGCCGATGTTCGTAGGTAAATGAACATCATCCTGTTCGGGTGAGCTTCCCGTTTCCGGGCTCGTCAGCAGTCGCACAATGCCGTCGATCAAATCACTCACGTAGCAAAAAGAACGCGTTTGAGTGCCATCGCCGTAAACCGTGAGCGGCTCGCCTTTCAAGGCCTGAACGATGAAATTTGAAACCACCCGGCCATCGTTGGGTCGCATTCTCTCGCCGAACGTGTTGAAGATTCTGACAATTCGCGTGTCGACCCCGTGATAGCGATGATAAGCCATCGTCATCGCCTCGGCGAACCGTTTTGCCTCGTCGTACACGCCGCGCGGACCGACAGGATTTACGAAGCCCCAATATTCTTCGGGCTGCGGATGAACCTGCGGGTCGCCATACACTTCCGACGTCGACGCCAACAGGAATCGCGCGCCTTTCGCCTTTGCTAGTCCGAGCGCTTTGTGTGTTCCGAGGCTGCCGACCTTTAGAGTCTGAATAGGAAGCTGAAGATAATCGATCGGGCTTGCGGGCGACGCGAAGTGAGCAACCGCCTCCAGCTGGCCCGCAACGTAAAGATATTCGGTGACGTCCTGCCTGACGAATCTGAATCGCTCGTTGCCGAAATGATGATCGATGTTGTCGGCCCGACCGGTGAGCAGGTTATCAAAGACGATGACCTCGTGTCCGTCCTGCATCAGGCGGTCCACGATGTGTGAACCTAAGAACCCCGCCCCGCCAGTGATCAAAATCTTCACGCGCCTCACTCCTCATAAGCGCTGTTCGTAGAACAATGCAATCATGTCGACGACTCGCCTCTGCGCAGCTTCGCCAAGCTCAGGATAGATCGGAATCGCAAGCGCCTCTTGTGCAGCCCGCTCCGATTCCGGAAAGTCACCCGCTTCGTAACCGAGGTCTTTGAAGCAAGGCTGCAGATGCAAAGGTAGCGGATAATAAACCTCGGTGCCAATTCCCTTCTCCGCCAGATAGCTTCTCAACTTATTCCGATCTCGCGCTCGGATCACAAACTGATTGTACACGTGAAGCGCGTCCTGATTCTCTTGTGGCAATCTGACGTTTTCGCTGATCGCCAGGCCGCTTTCTTCAAACAAGGTTCTGTACCTTTTCGCGTTATCGCGTCGAGCTTGCGCCCACTGATTCACGTAAGGGAGCTTCACTCGTAAAATCGCAGCCTGTAAGGAATCCAATCTGCTGTTGATTCCAACACGGTCGTGATGGTACTTCTTGCGGGCGCCGTGCGATCTCAAGTCTCGCAAACTCTGCGCGATCTCCGGATCATCGGTCGTCAGCAGACCTCCGTCTCCTGCTCCACCGAGATTCTTGGATGGATAGAAGCTAAAGCACCCGATTAGGCCGAAGGTGCCTGCCCTTCTACCTTTGTGCTCCGCGCCGATCGCTTGGGCTGCATCTTCGACAACCGCGATCTCATGCGTCGCGGCTACCCTGCTTATTCGTTCCATCTCCGCACACTGGCCGAACAAGTGGACAGGCATAACCACTTTAGTCCTCTTCGTTACGGCGCGCTCGATGAGATCCGGCGCGATGTTGAAGGTTGCTTCGTCGATATCGACGAACACAGGTTTGGCGCCTAATCGCACTATTGAACCAGCGGTCGCAAAAAAACTGAAAGGCGTGCTTATCACTTCATCGCCTGGCCCGATTCCGCAAGCCATCAAAGCAAGCAGAATTGCATCGGAACCCGACGCACAACCTACCGCTTCTGCGCATTGACAATAAACTGCAAGTTCTCGCTCGAGCTCGCGCACTTCGGGGCCAAGTATGAACTGTTGGCTGTTGAGCACGCGACTGACGGCGGCCTGGATCTCGCCGGCGAGGGTCTCAAATTGAGCATTCAAGTCGAGGAGTGGAATCTTGGGTTGCATCTTTTCTTGCATAACTGTTTCAAGTGGCTTTGCGAAGATGGGGCCTGCATGAGTGCTTCATCATATCGTGAAGATTCGCTGCTCGTCAAAGTTGACGATTCGCGCTAGTTCGGCTTGGGTCTGATTAGAAGTGCGACTTGGGGCCCGTAATGCTCTTTCTCTCATTAACACCTCATTTCAATGAGGTGTTGGAGTGGATCGCGGTTTTTGATCTCAACCGTTTCAACGGTTTTCGGCGACACCTAAACCGTTGAAACGGTTGACGCGTCGTCTGCCCTCGCCCAACACCTCATTGAAATGAGGTGTTAATGAGAACCCGAACTCGCTTACGCGAGCTAGCGGTCTAGTGTCAAGAGCCCTTGCCTAAGTAAGTCTCACTTCTAATCACACGCGGTCGGCTTGGTGAACGGTTCCTGCGCGGGGCGCTGCCTGGACGCTTTGTATCTCGCGGCGTTAAAACAGGCCGGCGCCGTACGTGACTAAAAACGAACCGCAAATCCAATGCTGACTCGAAGCGAGTGGCCGTAAAAGGTTTCGCTAACGGGATTAGCAACATTAAAGTTTTCGCCAGGACGGTTGACATATCGAATGATGACGTCGCTTGCGTCCAGTCGCACGATCGTTCTTCGCGATGGGTAGCCTTCGATTCCTCCGCCGGCGTCCAAGGCGAAAAAGCTGTTGTCTTTAATTGGGTTGATCTTGGTCACGCCGGTGCCATCTCTGATCACGGAAGTTATGCCGTCAAATCTGGAGAAGCCGGGCCGCACCTTCGCGAATATGGTCAACTTGTTTAATCGCTTTGCAACCTTCAATCCGAAGAATCCTTGCGCCCACCTTCCCCGCGTGGCTGGGTCGCTGGTTGGAGGGCGCTGGAACACAGAGCCTTCGGCCTCGACGGCAAACCGCCGCGTTATGTTGAATCCCACTCTTGCCCCACCTCCAACCACCAGGTCGTCAATGTCGTTCGACGGCGGAATTGGGAACCGATCGGCATGCGCGCTCAGGCCAACGCAGTGGACGCCTATTTCAATCCGGCGGCCGTTGGTTTGTGCCTGCACTGCGAACGCGGAAAGTCCGACAACCACTGGTACAAGAAAGAAAGGTCTCATCGTAATAATGTTGTGTTGTGGCTCTAGTATTACACTTTAGAGGTAACTCGAAAGCGGCTCTCAGAGCCTGCTCCGTGGCCCGGCCCTTCGGAAAGGAGCTCGAAGCTGTGCCCGCCATCGGATGTGTGATAGATGTAATCCTCACCCCACGGGTCGACCTCGGGAAGGTTGTCGATGTAAGGGCCAAACCAATTGCTCGATTGCCTGTCGTTGTTACTCGTAAATACCGCCGGCCTTCGCTCGAGGCATTTGAGTCCTTCCTCGTTTGTCGGGTAACGCCCGACGTCCGACCTGAACCGCTCCAGCGCCTCCGCCATCAAGTTAAGTTCGCGCAAGGCAGCCTGCTCGCGAGCCATTGCCTTCTTGATCGCACGCTGGCGACGGTTGAATGCGTCCATAGCTACCAGGCCTGCTACCACAACCACAAGCGCGATCGCTCCCGAGATGATCGCGCGTTTTCGGGTCCTCGTGCGCCGCACAATCTCTTCGTGTTTCTCGGGGGAGAAAACGATCGTGGGATCGGGCCGATGCGTAGTTTCAGTCTTGCGCGCCAACTCGACGTGCGGCCGCGCAGCTTCCGCGCCGCCAACCGGGAAATAACACTGCAAACAATAGCGCAGATCTGGCGCGAGCTTCGCGCCGCACTGCCCGCAGATTCGTTCGTGCGCTTCCTCAATTGACATGAAGCCGTTAGTCTAGAACGCCTGACACGTAGAAGCAATAAGCTCTAGCCTTGCGCTGTTGCAACAAAGGCTTCACGGTTCGGCGGGGCGAATGTTAAATTGATTAGCTCGACTTGAAATGAAACTTCGCATATTGCATCACGATCATTGCTTTGACGGTTTCGCATCGGCGGCTGTATTCTCTCGCCTCTTTGCGGAAAAGATACGGCCCGCCGCGGAGATATCTTACACAGGGCTGTCTCACAAACCGAATCAAAAGTTCATCGAAGAAGAGCTTTTTGACGGTGACGAGAACGCCATCGTTGACTTCAAGTACAGCCCGTCTCCCCGGCTGACGTGGTGGTTCGATCATCATCAGAGCGCGTTCCTTTCACCACAAGACGAGACGCATTATACCTCCGGCAATTGGCCGACGAAGTTTTATGATCCAAGCTATAAGTCCTGCACAAAGTTCATCGCCGACATCGCCGCTGACAAGTATGCGTTCGTTGAGGATAGCCTGAGCGACCTGATTCACTGGGCCGACGTTATCGACGGCGCTCAATACGAAGACGCCAAGACCGCTGTCGAGCTTAACGCACCGGCGTTGAAGTTGATGCTGGTGATCGAAGCGAGCAGAGACTCGGCCATAATGAAGAGAATAATACAAGGCATGCAAAGCGAATCGCTTGCCGAAATTATGTCAGATCCGGCAATCGATCGCGCGTTTCAGCCGCTATACAAGCGACATTTGCAAATGATAGATCTGATTCGCGAACGAGCCGAACGCGAGAGAGGCGTAGTTTACTTCGATTTGAGCGACCACGATGCCGAAGGATACAGCAAGTTCATACCCTATTATCTGCTTCCCGATTGCGTTTACTCGGTTGGCGTGAGCTTGTCGGCTAGTCGGTCTAAGGTTTCGGTTGGATTCAATCCGTGGAGTAAGCAGCCTCGCCGTCACAACCTGGCATCGATCTGCGAGCGGTACGACGGCGGCGGACACGCCGTAGTGTGCGCGATTTCTTACCGGCCCGATCAGATCGAGCTGGCGCGGCAGACGGCCAAAGCAATCGCCGCCGAGCTGCGTTCATGACATCCGATCGCTCACCGATCATCAAAAACCCAGCGAGTGGCGCTTTCACCGAACGAACCGTCGCCAGTAGTGAAACCGAAAACCACGGTTGGGTGAACAACGAGAAACGGCTCCGAAAAACCTTCCATATCCCAATCGTATTTCGCCTGATATACATCGCAAAACTTCTGGCGCAATTCCGCATCGGAGATTTGTTCGGCACTTCCTTCTACGATGAGCTGATCCTCTCCAACCTCACACGTGATAACGCAGTGCGAATTGCCGTTAAGGTTGCGCATCTTGCGCGATTGCATACCGCTGCTGAAGTAGAAAGCATCATCGAGCCAGACTCCCCACACCGGCATCACGTGAGGCCGTCCGTCCGGGCGCACGGTCGCAATCCAGTAGGTGCTTGCGTTGGTTAAGCGCTCAGTCGCCCAACTCCAGGGAAACAATCCTTTGCCGCTGTTGGCGTCCAGGATGCCATAGCCAGGCATGTAAGGCCGGCCTGCTGTCGCTTTAGCGCCAGCGCGAGTTTGTTGCCTCATAGATTCACTAATCTCCACGCGTTTTGTACACCAGGCCCGAACATTCCCGTTCTTGGCGCCCGATTGCCCTGCCCCGTTTCGCTCTTGACACAACCAGATTTGGTGTATAATCGGAATCGCACAAGAATTCAACGCACTGCGGTATCTAAAGCTCATTTCTAACTGGAGGAACCATGAAGAGTCTGCTTTTGCTTGTGGGTGTAGCCGGACTGGGAGCAGGAGCCTGGTTTATGTACAAGTATCTGTACCAGCCGGTGAACGGACCTGAGAGAACGAACCTGGTTATGGGAGGCGCCTTCTTTCTGGTGGCGCTCGTTTGCTTCGCGATCTTCTTCTTCATGAAGTTCAGGGCAGAAGGGGAACAGGACATAAGCATAACGAAGTTCTGACCGGCCGGGCTCGAGGCTGGTAATAACCGGGCACACCGCCTCTGGCCCAGCATCGACTTGTGCGAAGCGACCGCGTTCTCTTGGCGGGAGTAACTACTCTCTGAGCAACCGATTGGCAAGCCGCGCTATCCGGCGCACGCCCTCTTGTATTGCTTCAAGCGAGTTCGCGTACGATATTCTGATGTAACCTTCGATCCCAAACGCCGATCCCGCAGTTACCACAACTCTCTCTTCGTCCAGAAGCAGCTTTGACAACTCGATCGAATCCCGCACCCGCCCGCCGAGCAATTGGCTCACGTTGGGCATCACATAGAACGCGCCTTCGGGCATCGCGCAGGTGATGCCCTCGATTTCGTTCAGAGCGGGAACTACCCAGTCGCGACGGCGCTTGTATTCCTTAATCATCGAACGCACCGAATCCTGGGGGCCTGTCGCCGCTTCGATCGCAGCCTTCTGCGTCACAGAATTAGCATTCGAGGTCGAGTGACTCTGCACCTTCAACATAGCCTGGAGCCATTGTTTGCTCCCGAGCGCGAACCCCAACCGCCAACCGGTCATCGCGTGCGTTTTCGAAAATGATCCGCAAACCATCACCCATGACCGGAGCTCTTCCGGCAATTGCCCCGCGGTAAACGGGACCGCCGGAGGGTAGGCGAAATAGAGGTAGCATTCATCGCTGATTACCCAAACATCGCGTTCCACCGCTGTCTCGACGATCCTCCGAAATTCGTCAGGCGGAATGATGCGGCCCGTCGGGTTGTTTGGCGAGTTGAGGATCAGTAATCGCGTGCGCGGTCCGATCGCTGCGCTCACCGCGCGAGACGTGAGTAGAAAACCATCCGGCTCGGTGTCAATGAAGACCGGCGTAACCTGCAAGAACTTTGCGATCTCAGGAAAGGTCACCCAATAAGGCGACGGTATGAGCACTTCGTCGCCGGGATCGAGCAGGGTGGCCATCGCGTTGAAGATCGCCTGCTTCCCGCCAATTGTAACGAGCACCTCTGAAGGATCATAGCTCGCGCCGAAGTCGCGCCGCATCATCTCGGTGATAGCCTTGCGCAGGGGCGCGATTCCGCTTGTCGCAGTGTAGCGGGTGAAGTTGTTTTCGATTGCTTGTTCGGCGGCGTCTTTGATGTTGCGCGGGGTTGGAAAGTCGGGCTCGCCTGCGCCCAGGTCGATCAGATCGACGCCTTCTGCTCGAAGGCGCTCAGCCTCCATCAATACCGCGAGAGTGGAAGAGACTTCCATCTCGGAGACGTAGATCGATTCTTTGAATGCCTTCCCGCTGGTAGGCAGCTTTTTGGGACGGGTAAAATTCATTCAGCTCTTGTTTCCGTTGGTGAAGTACCGCTCGACTACCAAGATCAACGTATTCAGGCGCTCCTCTGTTTCTTTGCCGCGCTCCGCAAGTTGATCGATGCGTCTGTCGGTCTGCTTTCCGTGCTCGACCAATTCTTGAACATGAAGCGTCAGGTTCATTACAGCACCCACAAGCCTAGTTATGTCTTCCGTGTTCTGACGCTGCTTTTCTTCAAGCGCGATCATTCTCTCGCTGAACTTTGTTTGCTGCTCGTCGAATCTAGCCTGCTGTTCGAGCATGAAATCCATTTGACGTTGAATATTCTCGCTGTTCATATGCTTTCTCCGGCCAACCTCTGGCATTGCGCCTGTTCATTTCACCCATTCACTATCTTATCGCGCATTCTCTTCTCCACCAATTCGGGTACGAGGCCGGTGATAGAGCCGCCAAGGTTAAACACTTCTTTGATCAAGCGCGAGCTGATGTAGGAATACTCTTCGCCGGCCATCAAGAAAACTGTTTCGACGTTTGGCTCAAGCCTACGATTCATCAACGCCATTTGAAGCTCGTATTCGTAATCAGAGATCGCGCGAATGCCGCGAACGACGAACTGCGCTTGCTGCGCGACTGCATAGTGAACCAGCAATCCTTCGAACGTGCCCACACGCACGTTCTTCCAAGGAACGGCTTCGCGAATCATCTCAGCGCGCTCGTCGATTGTGAACATCGGATGCTTATCGATGTTCAGAAGAAGCGCGACGATGACCTCATCGAACAGCTTTGCCGAGCGTTCGATTATATCGAGGTGCCCCTTTGTTATCGGGTCGAATGAGCCCGGATAAATTGCGCGCCGCATCAGCGTAGCTCCCGGATTTCCAATGGCACAGACTTAAGGCGAGCGATACTAACATGTGAAAGCGGTCAGCCGCCAGCGAGCAGCTGATAAAACGCAAGGGCGGAATCACCTTGTATTAATTCACGAACTCCCCGCAGCTTGCCGTAGTCAGACTTCAACGGGGACTTCGCACGGTGCTCGACAACCACGATACCATCCGCCAACAACAGATTGCCCGAGCCCAGTCGGCTCATGACATCTTCGTAGACTTGTGATGCATAAGGCGGATCGAAGAACACGATGTCAAAACCGCTGCGCTGCCCACCAATTCGTCTGAGGCCCGCCACCGCTTCTGCGTTTATGATCCTTGCCTCATCTTTGATGCCAAGCGCGCTGAGATTCGCTTCAATCACCGCGCAGGCCCGTCGCGAGCGCTCGATGAAAGTTGCCGCGCTTGCGCCACGGCTTAACGCTTCGATCCCGACGGCTCCCGAACCGGCGCAAATATCGAGGAAGCGGCTTGCTTTGATCTGAGGCGCAAGAATGTTGAACAACGTTTCGCGCAAGCGATCTGATGTGGGCCTGGTTTCCAAACCCTTTGCTGCGCGCAAGGTTCTACCTTTATAAATTCCGCCAATGATTCTCACAAATGAACCGCCGATTCGATGATAAAAGCTTTCCGCGACCAACGCAAAAACGGGATGCTTGTGGACTGCAACGATTAAATTGCCAGCTTGTAAGGGCCTCATTCGATTATCCATCTCGTGCCCGGCAAGGGGCGGCCACAGAGGGCCGCCCTTACAAGCATGAATTCGCGTGACAAGGGGCTCGCGTTGACTTTTCGTGGTTCGCAACAGAGAATCAATGAACGAATCAATACCGCGACTTGAGATTCAACGGGTTTAGTCGATGAGAAAGGGTCTGCTCGCTTTGCTTTTTGTTTTGTCAGCGCTGGTTGCCGCCTCCGCGTCACAAAAGACGGGCACACTCAAGGGTAAGATTGAAAATGAAAAGGGAAAGCCGCTTGCGGGCGCTGAAGTGCGAGCGATGCGAAGCCGCGACCACTTTGTCAAAGAGACGAAGACGGATCAGGCCGGCAATTATTCATTAGAGCTCCAGCCCGATGATTATATCGTGAGCTTTGACGCTGAAGGTTATCAAGGCGGGACTCTGGTTCAGATGCAACAGGTCGAGGAAGGTCAGGAGACCACTGTAAAGACGATTCGTCTTGAGAAAGCGCGCCATCGCACGTCGCTTGTGCGCGGCGCGGTATTCGACCCGAATGGCGTCTCGCTGGGAGGCGTCCAGCTTAAGCTCGTCCGAGTGCCCACTGACGAGGAAGAGAAAGAACATAAACGCATTCGCTCGCTTTCAATGAGTTACACCACGAACAACCACGGCGAGTTTGCGTTCCGCGTGCCATCCGAGCGAGCACGGTACCGAGTCACCGCCAACGCGAGCGGTTACAAGACCCAGACGAAGCATATCGACGTGAACGAATCCGAGTCTGCTCCGTTAGCATTTTCACTTGAACCGGTGAAGAAATAAGTGCGAACAGATCGACAAACCGATCACGCGAAGATTGAATCTGTCGCCGAACCCGCCAAAGACAAACGAGGCGAATATCTAACCGCTCGGCAGCTCGCCGAGGTGCTGCAAGTAAGCGAAGGAACAATCCATCGATTGCGCCGAGCCGGTCGCATTCCTGCGGTGTTGCTTACAGACAGACTGATCCGCTTCAACTTGCGGGACGTGCAGAAAGCGCTGCGTCCACAGGCCCCGGCTCAAGCTTCGGAGGCTGGCCAAGAGCAACAGCCTAGCCCCCAATTGTCGTTTGAGGATCTGCGCCCGGATTTTTAAAGCTAGTTAACTTGACTCTGTTGGCGCATCTTGCTGACTCGGTGCTTGACACCGCCTCTTCTATCAACGTTTGAATGTCACACTCGTTTCGCGGGAGGTCCAATGATCTACAAACTGCTTAGATGTCTGACGCTAATCATCATCAGCATCATCACGATTGCTCCGGCGCTAAAAGCGCAATCTGTCAGGCGCGAAAAGATTACGCTTGAAGACCTGCTCGCGGTCGAGCCGTTGGGCGCGCCGGTGCTGTCGCCGGATGGAACTCAGTTGGCAATGGTCCGCAACGAACAGATCGTCTTGATGCCTTCGGACGGAGGCTGGCCGGTCACCTTGACAACAACTGCTGGCGCCAAGTCGGGTGTCGCGTGGTCGCCTGATGGGAAGATGCTCGCGTACGCGAGTCAGGGAGGGATCTGGCTTGTTGACGCCGGGGGCGGGGAGCCGAGGCGTCTGACCAATGCGCCCGCGGGCACCGGTGATCCGAGAGGCGCGTCTGATCGGCAACCACAATGGTCTCCTAAGGGCAACTGGATTCTCTTCGAGACTGGACGGCGCGGGAACAACGATCTGATGGTCCTGAGTGCTGACGGTCTGGCGAGCAGCTACTTGACTTCGAGCGAAGCTGACGAAGGGAACGCCGCGTGGTCACCAGACGGAACTAAAATATCTTACACAGAGCGCGCTCCCGAGTATTTCAGCGGTAAGCTGAAGGTCTTGAATTTCGACTCGTCGACGGGAAGAGCCAGGGGCGAGGCGATTGATTTGTACACCGCGCCTACGGATCGCGGCGGAGGCTGGGCGATCGGCCGAGCGGCGTGGACACCCGACGGTAAGAATCTCGCCATTGTCTTACAGAACACCGGCTGGGACAAAGTGTATTTGGTTCCTGCAACCGGCGGCGCTCCGAAGCAAATCACTAAGGGCGAATGGGATGATGAAGCGCCGGTATTCTCTCGCGATGGAAAATGGATGGCCATCGTTTCGAATCAGATGAGCCGCGAGACTCGCGACGTCTGGATCGTCGCAACCGATAACTACTCGACGAGGCTTCTCTGTGACGGCGTGAAGGCCGCCGGATTCGAGACCAATCCTCAATGGTCTCCAGATTCGAGCAAGATCTATTTCATTCGCAACACGCCGCTTGAGACTCCTAACCTGATAGTCGCGAGCGTCGGCGCGAATTCACAGCCAAAATATTTGACGCGGACTCTCCCCCTCAACTTCGCCCGCGCTGGATTTCGCATGCCCGAACGTGTGAGCTACAAGAGCAAGGACGAACTCGAGATCTCGGCAATTCTCTACAAGCCCGTCGACTTCAAAGCGGGCCTTCGTTATCCGACGTTGCTGTGGATTCACGGCGGACCGGAGGGGCAAGACGGATTCAACTGGGATCCGTGGGCGCTTTACCTCTCGCAAGAGGGCTACGTCGTCTTGGAACCGAATTATCGCGGCAGCTCAGGTTATGGTGAGAAGTTTCGAAATCTCAACGTCGAAGACAGCGGCGGCGGCGAGATGGATGACGTGGCGGCAGGCGCGCAGTACTTGATCAGTCAGGGTATCGCCGATCCCGGGCGACTTGCGATCGGTGGCGGGAGTCACGGCGGGACGATGGTCGCCTACGCAGTGACGAAGTACCCGGAAATGTTCAAGTGCGCGATCGAGCTTTATGGCGTAGTCGATCGCGCGACTTACAACGAGCGCACCAACCGAAACTCCGCAATTCGCTGGATGATGAAGATGGGAGGCGCGCCTGAGCAAAAGCCGGAGGTGTATCGCAAAGCAAACGCCTTGCTCGACATCGCAAAAATTAAGACTCCGCTATTGATCATGCACGGCGAGCAAGACCCGCAGGTGCCGCCCTATGAATCGGCGCAGTTCGTCGCGGCGTTGAAGAAGCATGGGAAACCGCATTGGTATTTCACCTATCCGGGCGAGGGGCACGGGTTCACTCAACGCGCGCATCGACTGGACGCGTGGAAAAAGCAGTTGGCGTTTTTGCGAAAGTACTTACAGCCGAGCTACGGCCAGAGCGTAACGGCTACCGATGATTTCGTGTGGGAGAAGAAGTGAGGACCGCGGAGAATCTCGGCGCACTTTCGCGCGCCTTTCGAGCCGAGGTACGGTAACAACCATTCAGCCTCCCAATCCTCAGCGGTGCGCGTCAAGTTTTCGCGCGCTGCTTTGTTGCTCCCTTTCGGAAACAATAATGATTGCGGTCGGAATCGAGCGATAAACCCTGGAAGGGTGGGGGCAGCTAGCCACGAGGTGAGTCCGCGAACCCGTGGACCTGTCGAAGCGGCGACACGAACCCGCGAAGCGGGTGGCGGCCAACAGCAGGTA
>DASXSR010000377.1:0-20026 GCA_036505875.1 Blastocatellia bacterium
GTGTTCGAAAAGGACCCGAGCAACATTTATTACGACATCAACGAGGGCCCGCTGGTCGGCTTCGAAAGATTGAAGCGCGTTTGGACGGCGGCGACCACCAACTTCACGATCTCGAAATTCGACTTCACCGACGACATGAAGATTTTGGTCAACGGTGATAATGCTGTGCAGGTCGGCTCGTGGATGCAGACCCAGGAGAACCGATCAGGTCAAAGCCGCGACATCAAGGGCCGGGCGACAGTGTTATGGCGCAAGCGCGATGGGGCGTGGAAGGTCTGGCACTATCACGCCTCGATTACGCCGACGCGAGGCCAGCGCCCGCCGCAGTAGAGTTGCGCAGTGAACGATCGAATCCTGCAAAAGATCGGGCTATTTCTTCGCCGTCGGTTCCTTGCCAATCACATAACCGCGTCGAGAGAGTAAGACTACTTTGCCTTCGCGTTTCTCGACTTCCGGATTAAGCTCGACGCGAATGCGGCGGCGTTTACCGTCTCGCGCCGTGTTCGTAGGCGTGTAAGCAAGCGAGTAGCTCGCCGAGATATTCTCGACCAGGCGGTTCAAAGTCGCATCGATCTCATCCGGCGGAGCGCCTACCAACTCGCCTCCCGTTTCTTCAACGAACATCTTCAAGCTTCCTGCGCGCAAGCCTAGATGACGAAGAAGGCTCGTGGGCTTGCCTCGAATTCCTTGCTCGATTCGCCCTCCGATAGTCTGAATCAAAACGCCCGAGACTACCGCTCCGGATTCGAGGACCGACAGAAGAGCTTCCTGTTCGGAGACTCTCGAGAAGTCGATGCTTGCCTCCAAAGTGGTCAGGGCGATGATAGCTCGGCGACCGGCTGGGTTCGCTGCTTTCTTCATGTACTCGGAAGCTTCGTAGATTGCCGCGTTGAAGTAATGCTGCTCGCTTTGATGCTGGCGCTCGACTGACATGATCTGATCGGCGACAAGTTTGCGGTCGCGTGTGAACCCCTGAATGAGCTTGACCTTGTTCGAGAAGGTCATGATCGCAACTTCGTCTTCAAGCTTCAGATGATTTAGGGCTTTGATCGTCGCCGCGCGAATCTGCTCGTTGAACGGATTGACGCAACCGGCTCGATCTACCAACAAGACTATCGACACCGGAAGTTTGTCTTTGCTGAAGTAGTCGGTTTTTTGCTGCACTCCGTCCTCGAAGATCGTGAAATCATCGCGTTTGAGATTGCCGATGATGCGACCAGTCTTTTTTTGAACGGGCAAGACATCGACCAGAACCAGATCGGTGCGCAGCTTTAGAGATTGGTCATCGGACGAGGATTGTCCGCCAGGTAAGCCAAAGACGAAATTGAACAGTGAAGACGCGAGCGCGAGAGTTGGGATAAAACGCTTATACATCCCCGGAACACCACTTAAACAGAGTCTCGCTGGAATCGTCCGGCGGATATGATAACAACGAATTTGCTTTGGTGCCAAACAAACGTTGAAGGGACCATCCTAACGCCCCTCAACCTCCCGCCTCCATCGACGAAGGGTTTTTCTAGATGGCATTCTGCTTAAGTCGCAACGTACTCGCCAAACTCCAGACTGGCGTCACATCTATTGCGATTGCATTGAATCCAAGAAGTCTGAGTTCGACCTCGTCTTGCTGAGCTTGTCCATCAGCAACTCCATCGCCTCAGTCGGTGATAGCTGCGACAGCACGCGTCGTAGCACGATGATTCGGTTATAGTCCTGCATCGGGAGCAACAGCTCTTCTTTGCGCGTGCCGGACTTGTTGATGTCGATAGACGGGAATATGCGCTTCTCGGTCAACTTGCGGTCGAGGTTGATCTCGAGGTTGCCGGTGCCCTTGAACTCTTCGAAGATCACGTCGTCCATGCGCGAGCCCGTATCGATGAGCGCCGTGGCGACTATCGTCAACGAACCACCCTCTTCGATGTTGCGGGCCGCGCCGAAAAACTTCTTGGGCTTTTGAAGCGCGTTTGAGTCGATACCACCTGAGAGTATCTTGCCCGAAGGCGGGACTACGGAGTTGTGCGCGCGAGCAAGCCTTGTTACAGAGTCCAGCAGAATCACGACGTCGCGCTTATACTCGACGAGACGTTTGGCCTTTTCGATAACCATATCGGCGACCTGAACGTGGCGAGTAGGCGGCTCATCAAAGGTCGAGCTGATCACCTCGCCATGAACCGAGCGCTGCATGTCGGTGACTTCCTCCGGGCGCTCGTCGATCAACAAGACAATCAACGTCACCTCGGGATGATTGCGAGTTATCGAGTTGGCGACGTTTTGCAGCAGCATCGTTTTGCCGGTGCGCGGCGGCGCGACGATCAATGCGCGCTGGCCTTTGCCGATCGGCGTCATCAGGTCGAGCACTCGGGCCGAGAGGTTTTCAGCTTCGGTTTCCAGTTTCAGCTTCTCTTCCGGATAAAGCGGCGTGAGATTGTCGAAGAATACTCGATCGCGAGCCATCTCGGGCGGCTCAAAGTTTATCGCCTCGACTTTGATCAACGCAAAATAGCGTTCGCCTTCCTTGGGCGGACGAATCTGTCCGGAGATCGTGTCGCCGGTCCGCAGATCGAACTTACGAATCTGCGAGGGACTGACATAGATGTCGTCGGGTCCCGGAAGATAATTGTAATCAGGCGCACGAAGAAAGCCGAATCCGTCGGGCAGCGTTTCGAGCACGCCCTCGGAGAAGATCAGGCCCGACTTTTCGGTCTGCGCTTGCAGGATCTTGAAGATCAGCTCTTGCTTGCGCATTCCGGTCGCGCCGGGGATATCCAGCTCCTTTGCGATCTGGGTCAGTTTCGAGATGGACATGTCCTTAAGTTCGCTTATGTCCATCAATTCACTTACGTCTTCTGCCATGGCTGTTCTAATTGCCTCCTGTCCGACAAACGGAAGCCTGTCGGACATCGCGTGGTTGTGTCACGGGATAACAAATTTGCGGACTGCGGACTAGTGATTTCGGATTTCTATCCTGCGATCAGAAATCCGCAATTCGGCTGGTGATTTCTTTCCAGATGCGGTTCGCTCCACTGCGGGTAACCGCTGAATATGCGACCAACTCGCTCGTATCCAAGATCGCCGACGCGCGTTTGAGACTCGCCCTCAATCGATTACTGCTGAGCTTGTCAGCCTTGGTTGCAACAATGATGAATGGCTTTCCACCTGCTTCAAGCCACTGTTTCATCCGCAGGTCTAGCTCGGTGGGCTCGTGCCGCGAATCGGTGATGAAAACAGATAGCACAAGTCCCGGGCGGCTTGCAAGATATTTTTCAACCATCGGCCCCCATTCTTTCTTCACGTCGCGGGGCACACGAGCGAAACCGTAGCCGGGCAAGTCTACAAAGTAAAACGCGTCATTTATCAAAAAGAAATTGATAAGCTGCGTACGACCGGGCGTCGAGCTCGTTCGCGCCAGTCCTCGGACGCCTAGCAGACTGTTTATCAAGCTGGACTTGCCGACGTTGGACCTTCCCATGAAGGCTATTTCGGGTCGGCCGTCGCGCGGGTAATGCTCGGGTCCGGTCGCGCTCTTTACGAACTTTGTACTAGTGATTTTCATTACCTATAGGACCTATACATCCTATAGGACGTATTACTCAATCGCGGTGCTTGATGTCGGCGAGTCAGCAGTCGGTTGCTGCCCCCAGATCGGGGCGTCAGTTGGCACATCAACCTTGGGCATCGGTGCTTCGAGCGCCAGTCGCCAAACCTCGTCGACGCTCTCCACGGTCTCAATCGTGAGCGCTTGTTTAACGTCTTCGGGCAACTCAACCAAATCTTTGGCGTTTTCTTTAGGAAGCAAGACGGTCGTTATGCCCGCGCGGTGCGCAGCCAGAAGCTTCTCTTTGATTCCGCCAACTGGAAGCACTTTTCCACGGAGAGTGATCTCGCCGGTCATCGCAACGTCGCGGCGAACCGCCGCTTCGGTAAGCACCGAGACTATCGCAGTCGCGATTGCTATGCCGGCTGAAGGCCCGTCCTTCGGAATCGCTCCCTCCGGAACGTGCAGGTGCAAATCGTATTTTTTGTGGAAGTCCGGCGCGATGCCCAACCGCTTGGCGCGCGCGCGAACGCACGAAAGCGCCGCGCGAGCGGACTCTTGCATCACCTCGCCGAGTTTTCCGGTGAGCGTGATGTTGCCTCTGCCTTGCATTAACGTCGCTTCTATGTGAAGCACTTCTCCGCCGACTTCCGTCCAAGCAAGCCCGGTCGAAAGTCCAATCTCGCTGTGTTCTTCGAGTGCCTGCGGGCGGAATCGCGTCGGGCCAAGCAGCTCTTTAACGAACTCACCGACGATCACCTCGCTGTAGACCGACGGGTCGTCTGAGGAAAGCATTCGACGCGCCAGTTTTCTCAGTACGGAAGCGATCTCGCGCTCGCAGTTCCGCACGCCAGCCTCGCGAGTGTAGTACTGAATGATCGTGCGTATCGCGTCTTCGGTGAAGTCGATTTGTTCGGGCTTCAGACCGTTCGTTTCGAGTTGCTTCGGCAGCAGATGCCGTTTGGCGATCTCCAGCTTCTCGCGTTCCGTGTAGCCCGGCAGCCGGATCATCTCGAGCCTGTCTTGCAGCGCGGGCGGTATCGTGTGAAGCACGTTTGCCGTGGCAATGAACATCACATTCGATAAATCATACTCGACGTCGAGATAATGATCGTGGAACGCAAAGTTCTGCTCGGGGTCAAGAACTTCAAGCAGCGCAGCCGACGGGTCGCCGCGAAAATCCATCCCAAGCTTGTCCACCTCATCGAGCATGATCAGCGGGTTGATCGTTCCCGCTTTCTTCATCATCTGAATGATCTGTCCCGGCAAGGCGCCGATGTATGTCCGGCGATGCCCGCGTATCTCGGCTTCGTCGCGCACCCCGCCCAGGCTCAGGCGAACAAACTTGCGGCCGGTCGCTTTTGCGATCGAACGACCGAGGCTGGTCTTGCCGACACCCGGTGGACCGACGAAACAAAGAATCGAACCTTTCGGTCGTTCCACCAACTGACGAACGGCAAGGTATTCAAGGATCCGTTCTTTGACCTTTTCCAGACCGTAATGATCGGCTTCCAAAACTTCTTGCGCGGCATTGATGTCGCGGACCTCTTCCGATTTCTCTATCCACGGCACGGCGAGCAGCCAATCTATGTAGTTTCGCGAAACCGTGCTTTCGGCGGACATAGGCGGCATCTGTTCCAAGCGGCGCAGCTCGGTCGTCGCTTTCTCATAAGCTTCCTTCGACATTCCGGCCGCTTCGATCTTCTGTTTCAGCTCTTCAAGCTCAGCCTTTTCGTCCTTGCGACCAAGCTCCTTGTGAATAGCCTTGATCTTCTCATTCAGATAGTACTCTTTTTGCGCGCGCTCCATTTGACGCTTCACGCGCCCGTGGATTGCGCGGTCGACTTGAATTTTTTCAAGCTCGATTTCCAACACTTCGGCTAGTCTTGCGAGCCGATCTGACAGGGGAAATATCTCGAGCAGTCCCTGTTTGTCTTCGACGGAAATCTTGAGGTTGGAAGCGATCGAATCGCAAAGCCTGGCGGCATCGTCGTTGCGCAGCGCTGAGGTGAGTGCCTCGGGATTGCTCAACTCGGTTGACTGGCGAACGTACTGGTCGACGAGCGAGCCGACCCGCCCTATCAAAGTATTCAATCGAGAGCGGGCCTCAGTGGTCTGCGGCGCTTTTCTCAGCGTGGCAAGCCAGTAATCACTGCCGTCGTCCACTCGCACTGACCTCGCGCGTTCGATTCCCTCGACCATAACCTTGATGTTGCCGTCCGGCAGCCGAAGGTTATGAGTTATTCGCGCGATCGTGCCTACGGTGTAGACCTGGCTGATCGCAGGCTCATCGACGGTTGCGTCGTGCTGGGTCGCCAGGAAGATCGTCTTGTCATTGCGCAACGCAGCTTCAAGCGCGCGCACGCTGGCAGGTCGTCCGATCACAAAAGCAACCATCGTGTAAGGGAAGACGACCACGTCCCGGATCGGGACCATCGGGCATCTCACGACGTCGCTGGGTGTGTTATCGCTGAATTCGTTCATTTCAAAAGGGCCTATAGTATTTATAGTTCTATTAGCCTGCCTTCTCCAAAACCGGGAACGTGGCGCGCCGGCTCTCGACCATCTCGCCTGTTACCACAAATTCCTTGACCTTTCTGTGCGAGGGAAGCATATACATCACGTCGAGCATAAGCTCTTCAAGTATCATTCGCAGGCCGCGGGCGCCCACTTTGCGATCACAAGCCTGGCGCGCAACCGCAGCCAGCGCATCATCGGTGAAGTGCAGCGTGACGCTCTCGTATTCGAAGAGCTTCTGATACTGTTTGACTAATGCGTTCTTCGGCTCAGTCAATATTTCAACCATCGCCGCTTCATCAAGCTCGTGAAGCGTACCGCAGACCGGCAGGCGTCCGACGAATTCCGGAATCAGCCCAAACCTGATCAGGTCCTCGGGTTCAATCTGCGCCAGCGTCTCGCTGAGCCTCTGCTTTCGTGCGCTCCTCACGTTAGCGTTGAATCCGAGAGCCTTCTTGCCGATGCGTTTCTCTACGACTTTTTCGAGCCCGACAAACGCGCCCCCGCAAATGAACAGGATGTTAGTCGTGTCCACCGGGAAGAACTCCTGATGCGGGTGCTTGCGTCCGCCTTGCGGAGGAACGTTTGCGACGGTGCCTTCGAGAATCTTGAGCAACGCTTGCTGCACGCCCTCACCCGATACATCGCGGGTGATCGACGGGTTCTCATCCTTTCGACAGATCTTGTCGATCTCGTCGATATAGATGATCCCGTTTTGCGCGCGCTCGATGTCGCCGTTAGCCGCCTGAAGCAATTTCAAAATTATGTTCTCGACGTCCTCGCCGACGTATCCCGCCTCGGTAAGCGTGGTCGCATCCACGATGGTGAAAGGCACGTTGAGCATTCGAGCCAGCGTCTGAGCGAGCAGAGTCTTACCGGTTCCCGTCGGCCCAATCAGAAGAATGTTTGATTTCTGAATCTCAACGTCGCTTGCACGACGCTTGAGCATATCGACGCGCTTGTAGTGCTGATAAACAGCAACCGCGAGTCTCTTCTTGGTCTCTTCCTGGCCGATGACGTAATCGTCGAGAAACTCTTTGATCTCGACCGGTTTGGGAAGGGGCGAGCGGCGGCTTGCGGTCTCCTGTTGCTGATCGTCGGTTATGATTTCATTGCAGATGTCGATGCACTCGTTGCAGATATAAACGGTAGGCCCGGCGATTAACTTCTTGACCTCGTTTTGTGACTTTCCGCAAAACGAACAGCGCAGTGTGTCGTCGCTTCGTCTCATCCATTCTCCGTAGTAACACAGCCTTCAGTCTGTGAATAAGCTAATACAGACTGAAGTCTGTGCTACGATTTTTCATTCGCGGTGCGTTATCACCTGATCTATCAAACCGTATTCTTTTGCCTGCTGCGCGCTCATGATTCGATCGCGTTCGACGTCGCGCTCGATCACCTCAAGCGATTGATTGCAATGCTTGGCCAGTATCTGGCTAGTCAACTGCCTCATGCGCATGATCTCTTCGGCGTGAATTCTGATGTCGGTCGCCTGACCGGATATTCCGCCTATCGACGGCTGGTGAATAAGAATGCGGGAATTGGGAAGCGCTAACCTTTTTCCCGGCGCGCCAGCGCTCAGCAACAACGCGCCCATCGAAGCGCATTGCCCAACGCAAATTGTCGTAACGTCGGGGCGAATGAATTGCATTGTATCGTATATCGCCATTCCCGCCGTTATCGCGCCACCCGGACTGTTGATGTACAACGAGATGTCGCGGTCGGGGTCTTCGGCTTCCAAAAACAGGAGCTGAGCTACAACGAGGTTGGCAATGATGTCGTCGATTGGAGTGCCGATGAAGATAATGTTGTCTTTGAGCAGTCGAGAGTAGATATCAAAGGCGCGCTCGCCGCGAGCGGTCTGCTCGACCACCATCGGCACCAGAGCCAGGTTTGGACCATCCCCCGTTCGATTCATGTCGGTCACGCTACTATTATACGTTGCTCTGTCCGCCGTCGGAAGTTTCTTTTTTGTTGCGAGTGCATGAAGGAGCCGCCTGATCCCGTTGGTTCGAGTTGGTCGATTTACTCGTCCGCTGGCCCGCCTTCGCTTGCCGCCGGTTGTTCTGCGCCCAATCCTTCAATCTCCTCGGTTCGTATATCGGCGGAAGCGATCACCAGATCAAGGGCTTTGCGGTGTCTAACCTGCTCCTTGATACTATCTATCGAGCCTTCCTTTGTCAAGCGCGCCCTCACTGCCTCTTCTGTTTGTCCCAGTGCCTCGGCGTACTCTTTGATCTCATTTGAAATTTCGTCATCGGTTACTTCGATCTCCTCAGTCTCAGCTATGCGCTCGAGGATGAACGAACTGCGAACTTCGCGCTCCGCCCGTTCGCGCTGGGCCTCGCGAACCTCTTCCCAGTCAACCTTCAACTGCCGCGGATCCATCCCTTGGCCGGACATCTGTCGAAGCATCGCTCTCATCCTGGAGTCGATTTGCTTTTCGACGACATATTCGGGGACACCGAACCGATTTCGATCGACCAGTTTCTCAATCGTCGAAGAACGAAACTCGGCTTCGGATTTCCGCGCCGTGTCTTTCTCCAATTTGGACCGGATATCGGCGCGCAACTCGTCAATCGTGTTGAACTCGTCGTTCACTGTGTGGGCGAATTCATCGTCGGCGGCGGGAAGCTCTTTGACGCGAACCGCAGTCGCTTCCGCGGTGTAGCTCACGTGTTTGCCTGCGAACTTCTCCGGCTTGTAATCGGCGGGATAGTCAACGACGAACTTTCGATGGTCGTCTGCAACAACGCCGGTAAGCGCTTCGGTGAATTCTTTGAGAACACCAGGCGCCCCAAGCTCGATTTCGAGGTCTTGTTGCTTGATCTCTTCAGGCGATTCGCCGCTTGCCTCGATTTGCCCGACCAGGCTGACGGTGACCACATCGCCTGCCGCTGAAGGTCGATCCTCGACCGGCACAAGCTCTGCGTGAGCCTGACGTAAACGCTCTATCGTGCTCTCCACGTCCTCGTCGCGGACCTTGTACACACGCCTGGTGAGTGGTAGCTCTTTATAGTTTGACAGCGTGAACTCGGGGGCAACCTCGATGTTAAACGTCACATCGAGCGATTCGTCATCCTTGAACTTGAGGTCTTCGACGTGCGGCTCGCCGATTACTTTCAAGTCTTTCTGGCGAATCGCGTCGCCCAGCGAATTCGGAAGTAGCTTTGACAGCATTTCATCGCGGAGCTCTTTTCGGAATCGCGTCTTGACGACGGATTTCGGAACGTGCCCGCGACGAAACCCCGGCAGCGTCACCTTTCGCGCGAGGTCAGCCGCTATCTTGTCGGTCTCGGCGCGGATGGTATCGCCCGGGATTTCAAGCCGCAGTTGTTTCTTGCATTGCTCTCGGTCGGTGACTGTTATGTTCAAAGTTGGTCTCCCTGGGAGTGCAGGTGTCTCGCCTGCTCTTTCGCGGATATGAAAGACGTGTGCGCTCTCAAGAACTCCTGCAGCCGGGCCGCCCGCGCTCCCGGCAAATGCGAAAGGGGGGACTCGAACCCCCATACCTTTCGGTACCAGATCCTAAGTCTGGCGCGTCTGCCAATTCCGCCACTTTCGCAAGCTTTCAGAACATGAAAGATAGTTGATCACAAACAGGGTTTGCAACTACCACATCAGATGGGTACAGCGTTGAGCTGAATGCTTGACAATGCCCGAAGCGCAAAACTAAGATGAGCGTCGTCACAGGTGAGCAAATGACAGAACTGATCGCTCTGCTCCTTCAAGCTCCGCCGAGAGCCGGTGGCGCGCCAACCACCACAAGCACAACGCCGCCTCCCATTTATGGCTACATCCCGATCATCATCTTCTTCCTGATAGCAGTGCTACTGCCGATTGCGCTGCTGGGATTATCGAGGCTGGTTCAGCGGCGGGTGTTCGAGCGCGAAAAGCTGCTGCCCTATGAATGCGGCGTCGATCCCATCGGCGATGCCCGAGAACGATTCTCGGTACGTTTTTACATAGTGGCTATGTTGTTCCTAATCTTCGATGTCGAGACCGTGTTCCTGTTTCCTTGGGCGGTGATCTACGAACGGCTTGCGTTGTTCGGGCTGGTTGAGATGCTCATATTCATTGCTATACTTGTAGTTGGGTACTACTACGCCTGGTGCAAGGGCGCGCTCGAGTGGGCGTAGAAGAATTGCGGATTTCGGATTGCGGATTGCGGATTGAAGAAATATGGCAAAAGAGAGAGAGGAAATCGTTGAGTCATCTAGCGGGATCATCACCACCACGGTTGATTTCGTTTTCAACTGGGCGCGTAAGTCCGCACTGTGGCCCATGACCTTCGGGCTCGCTTGCTGCGCGATAGAGATGATGGCGACCGGCGCGTCGCGGTTCGATATGGACCGCTTCGGCGCGGGCGTCTTTCGACCGAGTCCTCGGCAATCGGATCTGATGATCGTCGCCGGCACGCCGACGCTGAAAATGGCGCCGATCATCAAGCGCGTCTGGGACCAGATGCCCGAGCCGAAATGGTGTATAGCGATGGGGGCGTGCGCGTCAACTGGCGGACCGTTCCCGACTTATTCGACGCTGCAAGGGGTGGATCGCGTCGTTCCGGTCGATGTCTACATCCCTGGCTGCCCTCCCCGACCCGAGGCGTTGCTATATGGGTTGATGAGGCTTCAGGACAAGATCATGCAAGAGCACCCAACTCGGTTTGTCTTCGGCCGCGGCAGCGTCAGTCAAGAAGACGTTGAAGGCGCCGAGACTGATGACGCTGCGGCGTAACGCCATCACAATTAAATAACGGGAGGCGCGGGAGACGATTTGCCTGCGCCTTTCTTTTTGGTTCAACGTGACAACAGAGCTTGAACGAAGACTGATCGAGCGAATCAAACGTGACGGGCCGATTACCTTCCGCGACTTTATGAATTCGGCGCTTTATGACCCTGAGCTGGGCTACTACAACACAGAGCGCTTGAAGATCGGAGCGGAAGGAGACTACTACACTTCCAGCAACGTGCACCCGGCCTTCGGAGGCGTCCTCGCTGAAGCATTTTCGAACCTATGGGCCGGGCGAAGCGAACCATTGACGCTTGTCGAAATGGGCGCAGGGACAGGGCAACTCGCGTACGACGTGCTGAGGGCCATCAGCGACGTGTATCCGGCGCTCTTTGAGCGGCTCACGTATGTCATCGTTGAAACAAGTTCTGCCATGCTGAAGCGTCAGCAAGACAAACTGTCCGGTTTTGCTGATCGCATTAAGTGGAGCGAACTGAACGAGCTTGAAAGCAACACGTTCAAGGGGATCGTCTTCTCTAATGAGCTTGTCGATGCGATGCCGGTTCAACGCGTGCGATACAAGCAAGATGTTGTCGAAGTCCTATACGTCACGACGAGTTCCGAGGCCATGTACGGGCGGCCCTCCGTGGCCGCCCCCCATTCGCACACCACCCTCGGAGAAAAAGGGGCGGCCGGTGACCGCCACTCTTGTAAGGGCAACGAAAAGGTCGAACGGCTCGCGTTCCAGTGGGCTGAGCCTTCCGATAACAGCCTCCTTGAGTACATGAACCGCATGCAAACCGAACTTAGCGAAGGGCAAATTCTCGAGATCAATCTCGACGCGATCGATTGGCTGGCGCACATCGCCCGCGCGTTAGAAAGCGGCTTTCTAATCACGATTGACTACGGAGATCTTGTCGAGCACTTGTGGTCGCCAGACCGAAGAGAAGGCACACTCCGTTCCTTCCACAGACATCGGCTGGTCGATTGGCCGCTAGACCGCATTGGTGAACAAGACTTGACTGCGAGCGTCAATTTCACGGCTCTGATTGAATATGGCCGAGACTTCGGGCTTGAAACTGTCAGTTACGAAAGACAGACAGCTTTTCTGACTCGAATGGGTTTGATTGAAAGAATCGCTGGCAGATACGGCCCGACCGAATCGCTGGAGGATTTGAGGGAGCGGCTTGCGATGAAAAACCTTTTCGTTCCCGCCGGGATAAGTGATAGCTTCCGCGTTCTGATTCAGAGAAAGCGCCAACAGAATGGCAATTGATTACATCCTGCTGCTTTGTCTGGCTATCGCGATCGTGGCCTTTCTGTACTCATCTGTCGGTCACGCTGGCGCGTCGGGTTACATCGCGGTAATGACTTTGTTCGGGCTGGCGCCCACGGTTATCAAACCGGCGGCGCTCGTCCTCAACATCCTGGTGGCAACGCTGACCGCGTGGCAGTTCTGGCGAGCCGGACATTTTTCCTGGCGCTTGTTCTGGCCTTTTGCCTTGCTGTCGGTTCCTTTCGCTTTTGTAGGCGGCTACTTGAACCTGCCGACTCACATCTTCAAGATTCTAGTAGGCGTGGTTTTGCTTTACTCAGCCGCACGGTTCTTATTTGAGTCCGCATCAGACCGCGAGCCTCACGAGCCGTCGAAACCGACCGCACTTTGCGTCGGCGCCGGGCTTGGGCTGCTTTCAGGGTTGACCGGAACTGGGGGCGGCATCTTTCTTACGCCTCTGCTGATCTTTATGCGCTGGGCGAAAACGAAGACCGCCTCAGCAGTCTCGGCGCTGTTCATCCTCGTAAATTCAATCTCTGGACTGCTCGGCAACATCAGCAGCACCAGGCAGCTTCCCTTGTTTGCCTTGCCGCTGGTCGCGGCGGCGGTCTCAGGCGGTGCAGTGGGTTCGTACCTCGGCAGCCGTCAATTCTCGCCGAGCTTCATAAAGAAAGTGCTGGCAATCGTTCTAACCATCGCCGGATTCAAGCTGATCTTCACTTGATCGACTCGGACGAAGAATTGCGATGTGCGGCAGGTTTCGATACTTCTGCTGATAGTCCATCCCGTATCCGACCACGAAAACATCAGGAATCTCAAAGCCTCGGTAAGCTATCGGAAGGTCAATGATTCGTCGGGCAGACTTGTCGAGCAGCGTGCAGATGTCTACGCTAGCCGGCCCGCGCTGTTTGAGTGTCCGCAGGAGGTAGCTTGCAGTCAATCCGGTGTCGATTATGTCTTCGACCAAGAGCACATTTCTTCCGGCGACACTGTCGTCGAGATCTTTGGTGATGCGAACTATCCCAGAGCGTCGCTGACCGGCGTAACTGGAGATTCCCATGAAGTCAATGGTGCACGAAATTTTCATCGCGCGAAGCAGATCTGCAGCGAAGATGAAAGAGCCTTTTAGCATCGCTACGAGCACAATATCTTTTCCGTCAAAGGCTTGCGAGATTTCATGGCCAAGCTCTGAAACCCGCTCCTGGAGCCGGTTCTGGGGTATCAGCACTTTTTGCGGATCGATTTCGTTGTCGAAAAAATTTTTCATAAAATATTTTCTTCATGAATGCATTTTTTGCTTGACAAAAAATTTCCTTGTGATAGTATCTCACACGCTCGGTTGGCAACAATCGGGCGCGATCCCGAGAGGTTGAAGTTGAAATTCTCAAGTTCGCGCATCGTCGATGCTCCGCAAGGGGCGTTGACGGAACGTGAAACTTCAGTGTGATGGCCGAGGCCCGAAAGGGTCTCGCACATCGGGGGTCTTCGGATCTCCGATGCAAGGAACTCGCAAGGGTTCCTCACATTGACGCTGAGGGCTTGAGAACGGAGATGGAGATCACTCGGGGTCGTTATTTTTGAGCTCAGATATATCCCACCTAAGTGCACTCAACCGCTCCCTTCTTTGCGAAACCTCCCGCTGGCGGCAAACTTCTCGATGAGCTTTCTATAATCAGATGCATACAGCACTTTCATGCTCACGTCGGGGTACAACTCGCGAACCTTTCTAAGCTTTCGATTCTTCTTTGTCACCAGCGGCTGGCGAGCCGTGGTCAGCTCTATGTACAGATCGTGGTCAGGTAAGTAAAAATCCGGCGTAAAGCTGCCCGTGATGTTCCCTTCTTCATCCCACTCGATTGCAAATGTGCGCGGCTCGTATTGCCACGCGATGTGGTAGAAGTCGAGGATGCGCGCGAACTCTGCTTCGGACTCGTGGGCAAAGCTTACGGGATGCAAGGCGTGCGTCTCGGTCTCTTCGTCGCCAAAGTTCTCCTCGAGCACGGCCACTGCGCGCTTGAGCTCAGGCAGAAGCGCCGCTGGAATCTCAATCGTGTGCTCGGTCGTCGAAATGTGCCCCGGAGGATGCTCCTCCTTTATCACTATGAACTGATGACCCTCACGCTCGGCGATCTTTATCGTCACCTCGGCGCTAGTGCTGACGCTGAAACGGCTTACTTCATCAGACTCTTGGTACTTCGTGCTCATTGCAACCTCGTCCCTGCTTCGACTCGCGATTCCTGCACGTCGAAAGCGGCCGCGAATTGGGGGCTAAACCGGAGGGCGCAGGCGATCGGGGGGACGCACAGAAGACGAAACCCCCGGCTTGCGTCCACGACGACGCAATAAACGGGGGTGCTGTCAAGACGCAGTCTACAACATCACGAGCCTTTAACACAACAAGGGGTCACGCGGGGTTCGTATTCTCTCTATTGCTGAGCTATTCGATTCCTTCCATCGTCTCCGCAATCAGCTGATCGACCACCGCGGTGAGATCGCCGGTTTGCTCGAAGGTCTTCAGTTGTCGGTCGGCGCTTGTGCCGTTTTCAAGAATCTTGTGCACGTATTCAAGCTCCTGACGGCTCCCAAGTTCGTCAACCACGTCGTCAACAAACTCAAGCAGTTCCAGGATCAAGCCGCGCACGGGAACCTCGATCTGCTTGCCGAAGTCGATGAGCTTGCCGTCCAATCCCCATCTCACCGCCCGCCACTTGTTCTCTTGTATTAACGCACGGCGATACAGTCGGAAACCCATGTTCATCCGATAAAGCTTGTACAGCTTCGCGACGATGGCCTGGAATAGCGCCGCGAGCGCAATCACTTCATCCACTCGCGAAGGGATGTCGCAGATGCGAAACTCCAACGTCGGGAATTGTGGATGCGGGCGAATGTCCCACCAAATCTTCTTCGGCTTGTCTATGCAGCCGGTCTTGAGCAGGAGACTGACGTAGTTGTCAAACTCGGAATACGAATTGAAGTAGTCCGGGATGTCGGTACGCGGGAACTTCTTGAATATCTCAGAGCGATAGCTTTTCAGCCCGGTCCGAGTGCCCATCCAAAACGGCGAACTCGTCGAGAGCGCCAACAGGTGCGGCAGGAAATACCTGGCGGCGTTCATCAAATGTATCTGAGCTTCGCGATCGTCGACGCCAACGTGAACGTGCATTCCAAATATCAACAGCGATTCAGCCAGAACCTGCATCTCGTCAATCAGCGCCGCGTAATGCTCGTGAGGCGTGATCTTTTGGTCCTTCCAATGAGAGAAGGGGTGTGTGGAGGCGGCAGCTATGCGCAGACCTTTCGTTTGTGCGAGCGCGGAAACCGTGCGCCGGAGCTTAACAAGATCGGCGCGAGCCTCTTGAATGTTATTGCAGATGCCGGTGCCGACTTCGATCATCGACTGATGCATTTCGGGCTTGACCTGCTCGCCCAGGATCATACGCCCTTCGTCGATCATCTCGGTGATGTGAGAACGCAGCTCGCGCGTCTTCGGGTCGATGATCTGAAACTCTTCCTCGATTCCAAGCGTGAAGTCAGCCATAAGCGATTTTAGATCTTAGATTTTGGATTCTCGATTTTGGAGCCTTCGGATCGCGAAAAGAACTCAGTCAATCCAAAATCCAAAATCTAAAATCCAAAATCAGTCAACAATCATAGTCGGAACCATCCCCGCGCCGGAAGTCACGTTCGCAAGCGATGACGAGGAAAGCCGGGTGAAAGCGCCCGCTACTCTCCCGAAAAACAGCAGCGGGTCCAGGTCCAGCAGTTGCTCTACCATATGCACACCGGTCTCATCGACGAATGGAAACACCTCGCGCGAAGTAGTTACCCGCTCCTGGACCAGGTAATCGCCTGTCAACGCTTGTTCGATAGCGCCGTCCCACGTCGCTGCATCGGACTCCCAGCCAATGAATATGCCGTGACCCCCGTAGTCATCGTTGGGCTTCAGCACCAACTTTTCGCGCATTGCTCGCGTGAATTCCAGCAAGTCGATCTCGCATGCGTTATAAGTCGTTTTCACGTCTTCAAGCCGACGCGTCCAGGGCACTGAGTGACGAATGGCCTCTTTCTCTGATACGGAAAAATAATGCTGGTGCCGCTCGTCGGTCAACACGCCGAAGAGCATCTTCTTGTGAACGTACTTGGTCCGAAACGAATTCACGAACACAGCCGAGCCCGATCGATAAGCCTCGACGAACGCTTTGCACTCATCGAGCTGCTCTATCAACTCGGTTGTCAGCACGCGCCTGTAAACCAGATCGATCCTGAATTCGCCGTGGCACAACTTCCCTTCCCTCAACTCCAAATCCCGCGGGTCGGCAATTGTGGTCGAGTAATCGCGACTCTCGAAGAACTCTTTGAACAACTCGAACTCGCGCTGAGTTGGCAATCCCTTGTAATCGACGATGCCAATCTGAGGTCTTTCCCCTCGGCCACGAACTCGCTCGTAGATCGCAAGCAAGGCATCCAGCAAGTTCTGTCGGCAATACATCGGGGTGACGTTATGCTGTCGCGCGAACTCACGCATTACCGGGAGTTCTAAGAAAATCTCCGCGGCAACGTCTTGATAAGCAATCCCCGCAGGGCACTCGGCATTCAACTCCACGAATTGATACGTTTCATCGGTCAGAAAAGAATCGAGTCTCGATGTCACCGAGACCTCTTGATAGCCGGGATCAACCGCAACCAATTCGCGCTCTGTTTCGGTCAAGCCTAACTGGTCGAGCATCAACTTGTCCCCGGGAGCTATGCGCCCGACTTTTTCGATTGCCCTCCACACAATCTCGCAGGTTTTAGCGATCTGATGCCACTCATCGCGAGTCACGAAATGCGGGCGAAGATACGGGGAGAGCATCCGCCCGCCGAACACGAAGCGCGCTTCATTCAAGCGCTGCTCGAGAAACGATCGAGACTCTTCAAGGAGAGCACGCTTGCGCTCGATGAGGGAGTTGTAGTCGTGGACTGCTTGATTGCTCATTTAGCCACGCCGGAGAGTCAAACAGGGATCAACAGGATAGACGGATAAGAACAGTTAGTCCATCCTGTTGATCCTATCTATCCCTGTTGAATCACCGAACGTTTGAGCTCGTGATTCAAGAGCTCGTTCCACCTGTGACTTGCAATCGTCGCTTCGCCGTGAAGCGCAGTCTCAATTGCAACGTCGGCCACCTTCTCGACCATCCATTTGAAGTACACCGAGCCCACCGACCACCAGTCCGCATCAGGCGCGGGATTCATATAATCGATCGCATAAGGCGTGTCGCCCGCAATCGCAAACTCCACCGTGTTTATGTCGTAGCCCAGCGCTTCGTTGATTTGAATCGTCTCGCGCCGCACCCGCTCGTCCATGTCCGGATCGAGATAATTGTCGACCACGAGGTAGCGTTGAAAGATCGGATCATATGGCATCGGACAAACATCCTTCTTTCCGATGCAATACGACCTGACGTAATGATCGAACGGAATATACTCCTGCAGAACCATGCAATCGGTACCGCTCGCGTCGTACTTCTGCATCAGCTCTTCGCGAGTGTTCACGCGAGACACACCCCGCCAGCCGCCCCCGTCGAATGGCTTTATGAAGGCGGGCAAGCCTATGTGATCGAGGATGCCGTCCCAGTCGAGCGGGTATTCGAGATTCCGGAGCGACTCAGCGACGACGCCTTCTTTGTATTCCTTCTGCGGCAGAAGAATCGTCTTTGGAACGGCGATGCCGAGATAAGTCGCCAGCGAGTAGTTGAAGAACTTATCGTCGGCGTTCCACCAGAACGGATTGTTGATGACCTTGGCTCCGGCGAGCACTGCGGACTTGAGATACGCTCGATAGAATGGCACCTCGTGGGAGATCCGATCGATGATGACATCGTGGCTGCAAGGCTCAGCCATTCGCACGCCGCCGAGCTTCACATATTCAGCCGTGACGCCGGCGTTGCGTTTGTTGATCTCGTTGATGAGCGCTTGAGGAAAAGTCCCTTCGCGCCCGACTAGTACGCCGATTCTCATCGTATCCCTCTTCACCTCCGTTCGCTGCCGGCAAAGGCCGCACCCAAGCCGAGTTCAGCGAAGTAAGCGACTACATCATCACATCCGTCTTTGCAGCGGATAGCAATTTGACTCTCGTTTTGAAGCTTGCTCAAGGTGTATGGACCTATTTTGTCGTTCGGGCGAAGGGTCGTACAAGGCCGTGCTTTGAGTATCCTTGCCTGCGAGTCAAATTGCTTCACGGCTCAGGAGCCACTCGACTCTTCCAGTAGTCAGGTTCGCGACTGCAGTGCATCACGGCCACAATCAGTATGAAGTCGGCTTCGATCGTGTAAAGGACGGCGTATGGAAAAACGCGGGTGAGGCAGCGACGGACATCCTTCTCGATTACTCGCCAGCGGATCGGATTCTCGACAACTCGTGAGACCGCCTCCTCGACGGCATCGATGAACCGAAAGGCAAGCTTAAGATCGCGCTCTGCGTACCAGCGGGTTGCCTCACTGTATTCTTCAAGCGCTTCTTGGTGAAACTCACATCTCATCGCCGAACAGAGTCACGTACTCTGCGAAGAGCCTCTTCGCCAGGAACTGTTTCAACCAGCCCGGCGCGCACTTCGTCCCGTCTGCGTATCGCCTCAGCCGCCCAAAGGCGTTCGATCTCTCCCAACTCGTCCGCATCAAGGCTTTCCACCAAGAGGTCCGCGAGCCGCGCCCGTGACTCACTCGGCAGGGTCATCGCCTGCTCGACTAACTTCTCTACTGTAGTTGCCATGAGCCCAAGATACTTTAACCACGCGCGGTTCTCAAGTTGAGAGCGCAAAACGTCTTCGACCGTAGTCACGAGGTCCCTGGCGACGCTTATTCATCGCGCAGCCTGAGCTGCCGCCGTCCGCTTCAAAACTTTCTTCACAGTCACGTGTTTCATCAGCTCGTTACGATCCAGGAAATACGTCGGCGCCGCCTTGCTCTTGCTGAAAAGCTTCTCGGCCTGGTCGTCCCAGTGGCCACTCTCCTTGTGATCGCTCTCGCCGAGCGGGATGATCGCGTAAGACTTCGGCGGATTCGTCAGAAAAACAATCTGCGTAGAAGTCTGTCCGCCTTGCCCAACCATCTCTTTCCCGACTGCATTAAAGGTGATTGCGCGGGGGGTTGCCATCGCGACGTTGTTAGCCCCGCTGTTCAAGGAACCGCCGCCAACCGGAAACGTTCTGTCGCCGCCTTGTCTGCCGACTCGAAAGTATTTGCCATAAGCTACGTGCACCGAGCCAAAGTTTGACTTCAGCCATTCACTCGCTTTTTGAACTGCGGCGATCAACTGCTCATCGGTAACGTCGGCTGGAACCTCGACTTGTCTGGCAAACTCCGGCGCCATCGATTTCTTGAATGCATAGTAAGCGAGCGCGCCTTCCGAGTCGGCGTCGGTTCGGCGGTTCCACTTCTGAATCAAGTCGTAAACTTCCGTCGCCTCCGCCGAGGTCGAAGACGCGCCGGATTTCGTCCAAGCTTGCTTCAATCTCGTTTGCCACAGCTCCGCGTGATAGACCTGCGGGCTGAACGCGATGTCGATCGCCTGTTCGAGCGTGACCTTCTTTGCCGCGTCCAGCAAGTCGGTCATCATCTCGGCCCTCTGATGCCGCGGCGCGGTCCGAGTGGCATTGTAGATGTAAGGAAGATACTTTTCGGGCACAAGCGGACTGTCCTTCATCATACCAAAAGGGCTGACGTTGCAGTTGTGCATGTAGCCGTTCGGCGGATTCGTGACTTGAACCAGGTCGCTGATCGGATGAAGCCCCTGCCATTCCGTGGCCGACGTGTTAGCCGGAATCGGCTTGCTTGGATCGACGCCCTTCACCCGAATCGGCACCCGACCGTTGCGCAAATAGTAAATGTCTCCCTGAACTGTGCCGACCATGATGTTCTGAGACATCAACTGCAAGTGTCCCAGCGCGCGTTTCATCTCATCGAGGTTGCGCGCCATCATCATCTCGTAAA
>DASXSR010000378.1:0-4527 GCA_036505875.1 Blastocatellia bacterium
AGCGGCGGGGGAGCCGAACATCGCCTACTGGCTCGGCAAGACACATTGGGGGAAGGGGATTGCTAGTGCGGCCCTGGCCCAATTCTTGACCAAGATAGAGGCGCGACCAGTTTACGCGCATGTGGCAAAGCACAATTTCGCTTCGATACGTGTCTTACAAAAATGCGGATTCCAACTTGCACGAGAGGATATGTGCGATGGCGATGATGGCGAAGAACTTGTTATGGAGCTGCGCTCCGATCGTTGCGCCACGGCCGCCAATAAACCCACAAAGACCTAACCAGGCGATGGAGCGAACGGCGGACCGCCGTACGCTCCACTTTTGAGATGACTTCCGCACTTTCACTCCGAGCAACGCGCGCCCTCGTCCGCCGTCGCTCATCTTGTGTCTCGTTAGATGATATGTCACGTGACGAAGCAGCCGGATGCGGCACCGCGTTCGCATACGGCGTCGCCGGCGCCGTCATCATCGGCTTCCCCAGTTTTCTCGCAGGCTTCATCGGCCCCATCATCTTCACACCACAAGCGAATCAAGGCCCTTTGCTCGGCATCTTCATTACTGGCCCGGCCGGAGCTGTCATCGGTTTTATTGCCGGTGCTCTCTATGCGCAGCGTCGACGACCGAAGCGTTGAGGCGCAACACACAAGATGAAGCAACGCAAACAATCTAACCAATCGATGAAGCCAACCCAGCACTTTGTTGTAAGCTTTCGATGATGCGCATGTTGATTCTCAAAGTGCTGGGTGGCTTATCTCTTTCTCGTTAGGCTTTGAAAGAAAAGTAAATCTGAGCTAAACCAGTCGCCATGAAAAAGATCATCCTGCCCATCGCAATCGCCGCTTATGCGCTCGCCGCGCAATTCGCGCCGGCCGCTCCACCTCCCGACGTAAAAGAAATCATGTCCAAACCCTTCACGGACATTCCCGGCAAAGAAGGTCTCGTCCTTACGGTCACCTACCCGCCTGGCGGCGCTGACGAAATCCATCGGCACGACGCGCACGCCTTCGTCTACGTGCTCGAGGGTTCGATCGTGATGCAGTTGCGAGGCGCGGAGCCCGTCACGGTCAAAGCCGGCGAAGGATTCTATGAAGGCCCAAATGACGTTCACATCGTCGGCCGCAGCGCGAGCGACAGTAAACCGGCGAAGTTCGTCGTGTTTCTGGTGAAAAACCAGGGTGTTCCGGCAGTGCTTCCGGCCAAGTAACGCAAGTAGGCTTTTTGAGCGCCCGCGATGGCAACACAGGAGATTGAAACATGAAAATCATAGTGATCGGCGGAAGCGGACTCATTGGGAAAAAGGTCGTAACGAACCTTCGTCAGCGCGGTCATGACGTGGTGGCGGCATCACCCTCATCGGGTGTCAACGCCGTCACTGGCGAGGGACTGGCGCAAGCGCTCGCCGGCGCTCAGGTGGTGGTCGATGTCGCGAATGCGCCCTCGTGGGAGGACAACGCAGTCCTGGCATTCTTCGAAACGTCGGGTCGAAACCTTCTGGCTGCGGAAGCCGCTGCGGGCGTCCACCATCATGTGGCGTTGTCGGTCGTCGGGACCGACCGCCTGCTCGCCAGCGGTTACTTCCGCGCGAAGATGGCCCAGGAAAATCTGATCAAGGCTTCCCCGATTCCTTACACGATCGTGCGTGCAACGCAGTTCCTCGAGTTCGTGGGCGGCATCGCCCAATCGGCGACTGAAGGAGAGACGGTTCGGCTTCCACCGGTTCTGATGCAGCCCATTGCGTCGGATGACGTCGCCGCCGTCGTGGCCGAAGCGGCCCTCGCGGCGCCGTTGAACGGCATGATCGAAGTGGCGGGTCCCGAACCGATTCGGCAAGACGACCTCGTGCGGCAATTCCTGACCGCAACCGGGGACCCACGGACAGTAATCACCGATCCCAAGGCGCTCTATTACGGTATAGCAGTGAACGATCAAAGCCTCACGCCCGGCGACAATCCACGTCTCGGTCCGACGCGTTTCGCGGACTGGCTCAGCCGCAAGGCCTAACCATGCGCTGCCCTCCTTCGCCAAGGCTTCGGCGCGGCAGGCAGCGAAGTCCGAAGTTCGACTGAACAATCAAAACATAAGCCCACTTTAAAGTATCAATAAATGAACAAAACGAATTCTAAGCCCGCTGGAGAAGAACTCAGAGTGCCAACGGATCTTCGCAAAGCCCTCGCCGCTACCCCGATGGCAAAGGCTCAGTGGAGCGATCTCACGCCGATCGCGCGCAGGGACTTTATTAGTTGGATAGACTCAGCCAAACAACCGGAGACACGTAGACGCCGGATCGAGAGAGCCTGCTCGATGCTTGCGGCCGGAAAGCGACGCCCCTGCTGTTATTCAATAGTGTCATTGAATCTTTACACAGCCCTCGCGGCTACCCCGAGGGCGAAGGCCCAGTGGAGCGATCTCACGCCGATCGAGCGCAGGGACTTTATTAGTTGGATGGACTCAGCCAAACAACCGGAGGCACATAGACGCCGGATCGAGAAAGCCTGCTCGATGCTTGCAGCCGGAAAGCGACGCCCCTGATGTTTTTCCACTGGTTCAACCTCGAGGACCCGGAGGGTAACCAGGTGCTCGTCGTACAGGCGTAATTTCGGGTTAAGCGTTAATCGAGGGAAAGTCATACCATGAACGCTCACGGGCCTAACCAGTCGATGAAGCCAACCCAGCACTTTGTTGTAAGCTTTCGATTGATGGACACGTTAATTCTCAAAGTGCTGGGTGGCCGAGCTCCATCTCGTTAAACCTTGAACACTCCACGCGATAAGACCCTAAATCAGATGGACCGCACGGTAACGTGGTTGATTATGCTGGCACGATTTGGTCGCCTACTCTTTTCGTTGGCAATAATTGGGATCGGCGTAGAGACATTGGTTTGCTTGTACGTTTCCAGTCATTCGCTTGGCCCACACTATAAGGTTGTGCCGGTGATTCCGTGGCCGCCGGCAATTCCGAGTTTGGCCTACGCCGTCGGAGCAATCTTAATCTTCTGCGGGGCAGGTCTTCTTTTTCAACGCACCTTGGTGGTGTCTTCCATCATACTCGGTGCTCTGATGGTACTCTGCGGACTCGCGTTTGACGTGCCGCGACATCCCGATCTCATGAGTGCCCCGTGGCGTACCAATGTGCTCGAACCAATCGTCATCGGCAGCCTGGCGTGGCTCGGGCCTGGATTGGACGGCATTCCGACGTGGCTTCACCGGACGAGCTGCTATCTTCTTGCATTTGCACTCATCGTCTTTGGCATTGGCCATTTTCAGGTTCTCACCTTCATTGCCAACATGGTGCCCGGCTGGATTCCCTGGCACTGGTTCTGGACTGTTTTCTTCGGTGTAGCCTTCATCGCCGCGGGCGTAAGCTTCGCCACTGGATTTCTGCAACGTTGGGCGGCTTTAGGTGTGGGATTGATGTTCGCGCTCTGGACCGTAACAATTCACGTACCGGTTCTTCTCAACATGTTGCGCACCCCGGGCGCACCTCAAGACCCGGACAAGTGGTCGGACGTGTTCATTGTCGTAGCGCTATGGGGAGGCTCGTGGGCGGTCGCGCGATTTGCGCGATAGAAGAGATTTAAGCTTGGGGGCAGATTCGAATCGGGCCTAACCGGGCGATCCAGCCAAAAGCTCTGGTGTCACAGCAGCCGCCGCTGGCGGCGGCGGGCGCATTAGGCAGTCTTCGCCAGCTCGCGCTCGACCTGTGCCGGCGCTGCGACCGGCTTGCGCCTCAGAACGAAATAGAGAAACCAAACAATAAAGCAATTGACGGCGAGAATGAGCACGGCACCAAGACTCGGATGATGCCAGGTGTGGCGTACTTCGAGGGGGATGAAGGCCGTGGTCGCAAATATCATCAAGAATTCCGCCCAGCGCTGCTGCATGTAAACGCCGATTCCTTCGGTAAAAAGAACTGCCGTGTAAAAAAGCGCCAAAAGGCCCGCGGCATGCAACGTGCCGCCTGCCAGAACGGCTTGTAGTTTGTGGAGCACGTAGGCGACAGCCCTGCTGTGCTCCAGGAGGATTTCGTCGGCTGTCCAGTCTGACAGGGCATCCATCCAGCGGGTGCGCGCGTTCAGGAAAAGCAGCGAAACGCCAAGCAAAAGCAACAGCACGCCTTTGCCGATTTTGAAGAGCGCGATCAGTTTTAAATAGCGATGGCGACTCGGCTCCTGCAGGATCGCAGGAACGTGCGCCGGATTACTCATTACCGAACTCTTCGCCGAAATTCGTTCATTTCGCAATGATCGGACTTTCCCGGCAGCAAATTTCCAATTTGTTGCCGTCGGGATCTTCGAAGAAAAATGCGTAGTAGCCGGGACTGTAATCGGCACAGACTTCCGGGCCTTCGAGCGTTTTGCCGCCCGCTTCGCGCACCAGTTTCGCGATCCGATCGACTTCATCCCGTGTGTCGGCCCAAAACGCGATTCGGGTGCCATTTGGTCGATGATGTCGATCTTGCGTGAATCCGAAAAATTCCGAAGGCTTGTCGCCTCCCGCGGAATAAAACGTATGGAAATCGTCGCCTGG
>DASXSR010000379.1:0-2894 GCA_036505875.1 Blastocatellia bacterium
GTCGAAGGCGAATGTCTTAACGGGCGAGTTGCTGGGAAGTCGGGTGACTGCATGCTTTGTAAGCTCGGAGGAGTCGAAGTAGCCTCGATTCTTGAAAAAGCCTTTCAAGAAAAAGTTGTGCTTGAGCGCTTCCATGTTCTCTTGAAAAGATGTCATCCCCGACTGCGCCTGCGCGATTGTCGAATTCAGGTTAGTGAAGACAGTCCGATCGTTGACCAGCGCGCCGATGGTCCCCTGCCCGCTGTTGATCTTGCCGGCAATCGACTTCAGTTCGCCGCTCGCTTCATTGATGTTCTCGATACCTGTTTTGGACGAGTCAACGGCTTCCTTCGCTGATCCGATCAGCTCGCCAAGACCCCTTGCCATCTCTGCGTAATCGACCGGCGGCCGACTCTCGATCGTGTCGCCGTCATGCACCTGCTCCGCTTCCGGCGAACCGAAGGAAACGGAGGCGAACTTCGCGCCAAGCAACCCTTCGGTCTCGATCGAAGCGACCGAGTCTTTCTTGATCACTTCTCTGGACGACTTTTCGAGTTCCATCTCGACGATTACCTTATCGCCAGGCTGGTGTGGGAGCTCGATCTTCTTCACCGTGCCGACGCGAACGCCCCCGGTGCGCACCGGCGCTCCTTCGCCAAGTCCGGCGACGTTGTCAAATGGCGCTTTCAGCAGGTAAGTGCTGCTGAAGACGAATTGCTTATCGCCGATCCAGAAGATCATCAGCGCAAAGATGATTAGCGATCCAATAATAAAAGCTCCTAGACGTA
Organism: Blastocatellia bacterium; assembly: GCA_036505875.1. Classification (GTDB taxonomy): domain Bacteria; phylum Acidobacteriota; class Blastocatellia; order UBA7656; family UBA7656; genus Onstottus_A. Next base: position 768 of record DASXSR010000379.1, read on the forward strand.
CTTTGCTGGACATCACTTCACCTCCCTAACTCCTGCGCGAATTTCGATACGACGGGGTGCGTGCTCCGCGTAAGATCCGCCAGCGTGCCCTCGGTCACGATGTGACCTTGGTCTAGCACCGCAACGCGGTCGGCCACGATCTTGACGCTACGCATATCGTGAGTAACGACGATCGCAGACGTCTTGCGCTCATTCTGCAGCTCGCGAATCAACTGATTGATCTGACCGGCGGTGATCGGGTCGAGCCCGGCGGTAGGCTCGTCCAGAAGCATGAACTCGGGATCGAGCGCCAGCGCGCGCGCCAAACCGACACGTTTCCGCATGCCGCCCGAAATGTCGGCCGGCAGCTTCTTGAATGTCTCCGCCTCTAAGCCGACGTGTTCGAGCAATTCCTTCACGCGGGCGTTTCGCTCGTCGTCATTCATCTCCGTGTGACGCCGCAGCGGGAACGCCACGTTCTCTTGGACGGTCAGCGAGTCATACAGCGCGGCGCCCTGAAACAGGAACCCAACCCTCTTCCGCACTCGGTTCAACTGGTCCAGTGACATAGAGGTAATCTCTTCACCTTTTATTTCGATCTTTCCCGCATCAGGGTTTTGCAAACCGATGATAATCTTTAGCAGCAAGCTCTTTCCTTCACCGCTGCGGCCGAGCACGCTCAACGTCTCGCCGCGCGCGACCTCCAGATTGATTCCATCCAGGACCGTCTGGCCGTCGAATGACTTGCGTAGATCCCGCACTCGAATCGCCACGTTGTCGACGTTGTTTCCCATCGTCACTTCTCAAAAACAGTCATTATCAAGCGCACCAATACCACGTCAGCCAGAATCACAAACAACGAAGAGAGCACGACGGCACTCGTCGAAGCGCGACCCACACCTTTGGTTCCGCCCTTCGCCCGCATGCCTTGAAAACATCCAATGACCCCGATAATGAAGCCAAAAACCACGGCCTTGACTGTCGAGGGCAGGAAGTCCTGGAAAGTCGTTTGCTCGAAACCGTAGTTGAGGAAGAGCTTGAGAGTCATCGGCTCGGCCAGCGCCGTCGTGAGCCACCCGGTCATGATACCGCAGAAGTCAGACACGATCGTTAACAGTGGCAGCATTAGCATGCAAGCGATGACTCGCGTCGCAGCAAGAAACTTGTAAGGATTGACTGCTGATGCTTCGATTGCGTCTATCTGCTCAGTGACCCTCATCGATCCCAGCTCCGCGCCGATACCAGCGCCAATGCGTCCGCTGGCAATCAGCGCGGATATAATCGGCCCGGTTTCATTGATGATCGACAGTATGATCAGCGCTGGTAACATTGATTTTGCTCCGAAGCGCTCTAAGCCTCCACGCGTGCGCAGAGAGGAAATTACGCCGATGGCCGATCCCGCCAGTATGATCAACGGCAGCGACTTTGCCCCGATTTCGTCCATCTGCCGCAGTAGTTCTCTCCATTCGTAAGGCGGCGTCACAGCCGCCTTCGCCAGTCGCACGCAAAACTCGCCAATTCCCCCGAACCACTCGAGCGCGCCCACTACAAACTTCCTAATACCATCGCGCACTCTTCCATTCTCGTGGGCTCTGGGCCAAACTTCCGCTGAAACCGCCGACGCCAACGCGATTAATGTGGTTGTAAGCTGTGACGCCAATCTCATTGCTTGCAATCCTCGGCGAGACGCTGTTCTATGGAACCTTATTTTTTGCAACCGCTGTTCCTGCGCGCGCAACCAGTCTCAAAAGCGGGATAGCGGTGAGGTTGGGTGAGGGTGCAGTGTTTTGATACGTCTCGTCGCGATTCGAGACTTCGATGGGTCGCCGCCGGGCGTCATCGCGCACGGCGTGATACTTGACTCACGGATTGCTGAGGCACAACGAAGATGAGTGACGATAACAAGGCTTCAATTGCAAAAGGTACAAGCCTCTGATGCATCGCGCCATAAGGATCATCGGACACTCGCTCTTCAGCTTCTCTATCTTTCTGCCGCTCGATTTACTTCCTTTTCGGCACCGCTTCCATCAGTAACGCGAGCGCTCTTCTGAAGGCCCTCGTTCCCTCCGCACTGCCTCGATAATGACCGAGCCTCACGACAACCAGATCGTGCGAAGGGATGATCATCGTCCACTGCCCGCCCGCGCC
>DASXSR010000380.1:0-5209 GCA_036505875.1 Blastocatellia bacterium
GGGTCACGGGAGCTTTACGCCGCCTAGTGCGAGCCCCTCCTCGGGTGGCGCGACGGGTGGCTCGACGCCGTCGCATGGTTCGCACAAGCAGAACTGAAACGACAATCACGCATCCTGTAATGAGAGGCGCTCCTGCTCACAAGCAGGCGCGCCTCTTTGCTGTCAGACACTTCTTCCAATCAAAATAGAATCGGGCTAGAATCGCTTACGGATCCTGTGGGAGCGCCGAATGTCCTACATCGTTGATGGCAACAACGTGATGGGCCAAACGCCCGGCTGGCATCGCGACAAACCAAAAGCTCGGCGGCTGCTGCTGGAAAAGCTGGCGAATTTTGCCAGATCAAAGCGGGCTCGAGTGACTGCGGTCTTTGACGGCGCGCCCGATCGGTTGTTACCGGAAGGCTCCGCCTTTCGCGGCGTCCACGTATTGTACGCCGAGCGGGGCTCCGACGCCGACAGTCGGATCGAGGGTCTAGTTGAGGCTTCCCGAAATCCGCGCGGATTGACCGTGGTCACTTCGGATCGCCATCTCGCGTCCGTTGTGCGAGCGCGAGGAGCACGCGTGATGCGATCGGGCGAGTTCAGAAAGCAACTCGAAAGCGCGCTCGAACGCAGTCCGAAGAATGATGACGAGGAGTCTGAGGTTGGCGATCTCAATGAGTGGCTCCGATACTTTGGCTCATTGCCGGAAGACGATAGCATAGGCTCGTAAACGGGAGAAGCGATATGTCCGCCGAAGCTCTTGAAGGACCCAGCGCTTACAGTGACGTCTCCGTGGGCGAGCTGCTGACGCGTTTGGCTCGAGATTATCCCGAGCGTGAAGCATTAATCTATCCCGATCGCGGGCTCCGATATGATTTCAGCCAGCTCGAATGGCTCGCGCGGAAGATTGCGAAGGGGCTGCTCAGCCTCGGCATCGAAACGGGTGACCGCGTCGCTCTGTGGGCGCCAAACATACCGGAGTGGGTTGTGCTCCAGTTCGCGCTGGCGAAGATCGGAGCAATTTTGGTCACAGTCAACACCAGCCTTCGCGCTGCCGAAATCGAGTTCCTATTGAGGCAGTCGGAAACCAGCACTTTGATTACCGTCGCCGGCGTTCGCGATGTTGATTACGTCGAAACAATTTACGAGATAGTCCCCGAGCTGCGACGGTCGCAGGAAGTCGGCTTGCGATCGATGGCACTGCCGTTCCTGCGCAACGTCATTTACATCGGCGAGGAACATCCTGACGGAATGATTCGGTACGACTCTCTGTTATCGATGTCTGAGAACGTTAGCGACGAACAGTTGGACGCGCAAATCGGGATTCAGAGCTTGGACACGGTTATCAACATGCAATACACCTCTGGGACGACCGGCTTCCCGAAAGGAGTAATGCTCACCAACCGCAACATAGTCAACAACGGCTACTGGTTCGGAGAAGGGCTCGGGCTGACGTTTCGCGACAAAGTATGCGTGCCGGTTCCTTTCTTTCATTGCTTCGGCTGCGTGATTGGCGTGCTGGGCGCTTACACGCACGTCGCTGCGCTGGTTCCGCTTGAGAGCTTCGATCCGCTGCGTGTGCTTCAGCATATCGAGCGAGAGCGATGCACGACGCTTTATGGCGTGCCGACGATGTTCATCGCGGAGCTGGAACAATTGGACTATCACAATCTCGATATGTCGAGTTTGAGGACTGGGATTATGGCCGGCGCGTTGTGCCCGGAGCCGCTGATGCGCAAGGTGATGGAACGGATGAACCTAACTGAATTGGCTATCGCGTACGGTCTCACGGAGGCGTCGCCCGGAATCACCTTGACACCGCGCACCGACAGCGTGGAGCTTCGCACACAGACGGTGGGTCGCGCGCTCCCGGAGGTTGAAGTGAAGATCATCGATCCGGCAACCGGCGAAGATTGCGCAGCCGGTCAGCCCGGAGAATTGTGTTGTCGCGGTTACAATGTGATGAAAGGCTATTACAACAATCCGAAGGCGACGGCCGAAGCAATTGACCAGGATGATTGGCTCCACACGGGTGATCAAGGCACGATGGACTCTGCCGGTTATGTAAGAATAACCGGGCGCATAAAAGAGTTGATTATTCGCGGCGGCGAAAATATTGCTCCCAAGGAGATCGAAGATTTGTTGCGTCGCAATCCGAAGATAATGGACGTGTATGTTTACGGCGTGCCCGATGAACGGCTGGGCGAGGACGTCGCAGCGGCCGTTAAGCTGAACCAGGGCGAAGCGGCGACGGCCGACGAGATTCGGGCTTTTTGCGAGGGACGCATTGCCAGGTTTAAGATCCCGCGTCACGTTCGGTTCGTCGACTCATTCCCGATGACCGCCTCGGGTAAGGTGCAGAAGTTCAAGCTGCGCGAGATGCACGTCCGCGAGCAGAACGGAGTTGAGTAGCGCCAAAACGGCAGGATTAGTGCTTGATCTTTGCCCACGCCGTTTGCACGTCGAATCCCGGACTGGTCTCGTTTGTGTGGCAGCTTGCGCATGCAGTTTGAATGTTTGACATGCGGCCGTATCCCCTACCGGGCTTCGCGACGTGGTCGCGGCCAGGCCCGTGACACTGCTCGCATTCGATGTTTTGAGTTTTGCTCCCGATGTCAGCTTTCGCCCCACTCGCATGGCAGTCAAGGCAGCTTACTTCAAACTCCGCTCCTCGCAACAAAAGCGAGTTGGCAGTCCGAGCATGCGGTCCGTTGAGCCATTTCATATACTGAGCTATGTGGCACTTATTACACGCTGCGCTGGACACGTATCCAGATGACTCCGATTGCTCCGTCTTATCACGCGTTTGTCCTTTTCCGCTGAGCAGCCACTGACTAAGAAGGCCTTTTGAATTGTTCCTCGCCTGAATCTCGGCATTGTTGGCCGCGTCTACGAATTCTTTAATCGCGGCGTCTTCAGGAATCGCAGCTTCGTCGAGTGCTATGAAACGCTGCCACGTCGAGAATTGTCCGGCGGGGTTTCTATAGAAGCGAAGCTCGCCCAGCATTCGCGTTTCGAACGGCGTAAACACGATTAGCGTGCGCCCCACGTAGAGAGGAGGTGTGAACGTCTCTCCGTTTCCATCGATGATGACATCAACATTTGGGGCTTCGCGCGCGATGCGAGCGGCCTCTTGCGTGCTGACCTTTGCGAGCACTATTACGACATCGGCTTTCTGCTTTGCTTCGATCGCTTTTAGCTTGGCCGCTTCAGCAGGATCCGCGATCTTGAACCCAGTCGGAGGGGGCGGGTCGGTTTCGGTGAGTCCGATAAGCGCCACTCGAATCCGCTTTGCAGACTTGGCTTGCCTCGCAGGAATGTCCCGAATAATGTAAGGACGAAGAGTCTGCGCGACCGGCGACTCGCTGCCGATGTTGGCCGAAACCAGGCGCTTCAACAGTGGTTCGTTTGGGGATCGCTTGCTAACCTGCGAAAAATAACGCAGGTCATGTGACGAGACATTTACGACATCGACACCCAGCTCGCGATACGCTTTCAGGATCCAATCGTCTTTGGCGGCGGCGTCGGAACGGAGAGAGCCGTGGGCAGCCCGGTCATCGGCCATGAAGTTGCCGGTTTCGACTAGCACCGATGGAATCTGCCCAAGTCGCTCGCGAAACTGTCTTAAGTACCTGGCACGACGTGTCAGGCCGCCGTAGCGCGGCCCGTGTCAGCCGCATGGGTCGAGGCTGCCGTGGGTATCGCCGGTGAAGTGCACCGCAAACAGTGCTCCGTCGTCGACGCCGGTACGCTGCTCGAACGGCACATTCATTCCTACCATCTCGAACATGCGTCCTGATTGGTCTTGAGCAGCAGTCATGCCTCGGTTCAAGCTCAAAAAAGTGACAAGCACGCTTGTCGAGAGAGTTATGACGAGCTTTAGCCCTTTGTTCGCCGTTTGATTTCCCATTTTCAACGTTGGAACAATGTAAGTCGAAGAGGCTCCGTTTCGCAAGATCATACTTTGAAATCTCTCGATCCTGAATGGAATTAACAAAGACTTCATATCCTCGTCACAAATTGGTAACGCCGCGAGCCTATACTGGCTTCCATGAAACGACGGATCAAAATGAACAACATGATTGCAGCGCTTATTCTAGTGGCGCTGTCCACGCTCGCGTTGCCGGCGTGCAAGGGCTCTCGCGATGGGAACGCCGAGGTGCGATTGCAAGGGGCGGGCGCAACTTTTCCAAACCCGCTCTACCAAAAATGGTTCAGCGAGTACAACAAGGCTCACGCAAACGTGAGGTTTGATTATCAATCGATAGGGTCGGGTGGCGGCATCAAACAAATATCCGAGAAAACCGTCGACTTCGGCGGATCAGACGCCCCGATGAAAGATGACGACCTAAAAGCAGCCAAAGGCGAGATTCTTCACATACCGACCGTGCTGGGCGCCGACGTCATCACTTATAACCTTCAAGGCGTTTCGACCGATCTTAAGCTTACCCCCGAAGCGATTGCTGGAATCTTCCTCGGCAGCATAAAGAAGTGGAACGATCCGCAGATAGCTTCGCCCAACCCTGGAGTCAACCTGCCTGCTGCCGACATTACGGTCGTGCATCGCTCGGAAGCAAGCGGCACGACTTTCGTCTTCACAGATTACTTATCGAAGGTCAGCCCGGAGTGGAAAGAAAAAGTCGGCGCGGGTACCGCCGTCAACTGGCCCGCCGGCATCGGCGCGAAAGGCAATGAAATGGTCACGGGCCAGGTTAAGCAAACACCCAATTCGATCGGCTACGTTGAGTTGATATACGCCGAGCAGAACAAACTTCCCTATGCGTTGGTGAAGAACTCATCCGGTCAGTTCGTACAACCCACTCTTGATTCGATCACTGCGGCAGCCGCGGGCGTCGCGAGCCAGATGCCCGACGATCTGAGAGTGTCGATCACCAACGCTTCAGGCGCTGACGCTTATCCGATCTCATCGTTCACTTATCTCCTTGTCTACAAAGAACAGCAGGATCAAGCCAAGGGAAAAGGGCTGGTGGATTTTCTGTGGTGGGCGATTCACGATGGCGAACAAATGTCGAAGGACTTGCTCTACGCGCCGCTGCCTCCCACGGTCGTCGAGAAGACTGAGCGTAAGATCAAATCGATAACCTATCAGGGCAAGCCGCTTCTTTCGGCTTAGAACCCGCCTTTCGGGATTGGGCAGGAACCTTGAGCGCAAATGTCGAGCCTCCAACTCAATCGGCCGTCTCACCTTTTGCCGCGTTGATGGCAT
>DASXSR010000381.1:0-23897 GCA_036505875.1 Blastocatellia bacterium
GACTTTTTTGACGTGAATCCCAGCAAACCCGCGTGGTCGCCTGATGGCAAAATCATCGCATGCGCGGCCGGCACTGCCACCAAAGCAGGCAACAAGGTGAATGTGGTTGAGGTGCGGGCAGAAGATGGAACAGAAAAACCGATTTCTTCTAGTAGTTGGCCGTGGATAAAAGGACTTGCGTGGCTCGCCGATGGCAGCGGCCTGGTTATGACTGCTCTAGAACATCAGGAAAGAATGCTCGGCTCGACAAGAAACTTCCAGATATGGCACCTCTCTTATCCAAGTGGCGAAGCGCGAAAGATTACTAATGACTCGAATGAGTATACTGGCATAAGCATAACGGCGGACTCGAACATCATAGTCACTACCCAGTACGATGATCTCGGTAATGTCTGGACGGCACCCGACGGCGATGCGAACCGCGCCAAACAGATCACGACCGGCGCCAGCAAGTATTTCGGCGTTTCTTGGACAACGGATGGCAGAATAGTCTATTGCTCGATCGCCAGCGGCGACCCGGATATCTGGATAGCGGATGGAGATGGAAGCAATCAAAAGCAGTTGAGCGCTGATGCCCGCGCGAACGCTAACCCTTCGGTTTCACATGATGGCCGATATATCATTTTTGAATCCTCGCGCACGGGCGCCCGTAATATATGGCGGATGGACATCGATGGTCGGAATCCTAAACAGCTAACCAGCGGTGCCGGAGAACTTTTCCCACAATGTTCACCTGACGGTAAATGGATCGTTTACTACAGTTCTGAGTTCCCTAACAAGCCAACCTTGTGGAAAGTGCCTATTGACGGTGGCGAGCCTGTGCAAGTGACTGATGAGTTCTCGGTGTTGCCAACCATCTCGCCCGACGGAAAGCTGATCGCGTACTTCTACCGAGATGAAAGGATAATCCCAGCGCGGGGTATAGCAGTCATCCCTTTTGAAGGAGGGCAACCCATAAAAAGATTTGAGATATCGGCGACCGCTTATGCTTGGACTCGTTGGACACCTGACGGGCGCGGCTTAACATACATAGACACACGGGGCGGCGTCTCTAATTTGTGGACTCAGCCGCTAGATGGGGGCCGGCCAAAACAATTGACCGAATTCAAAGATGGTCGAATGTTTTGGTTTGATTGGTCGCGTGATGGCAAACAACTCGCCTTCGTGCGCGTCGTCGTGAGCAACGACGTTGTCCTGATAAGCAGCATCAGGTGATTCGAAATGCTGGTAGTTAGACTTCCGCTGAGGCTTCGTCACTTAATCGTCAGCTCCAAGATCAGCCCCATCACCCGATCAACCTCTTGGCCGCGCGCCGTCATCATTACGTTCCAATCTTCTTGACATACCTGACTCTTGAAGTTGATAATCGCGGCGCTTCTATTGTGTATTGTCAGTCCAACTAAGGGCGGCCGGCGCCGGGCAGCGCGCTGATTGCCCTCGGATGCCAAGCTCAGTTTCACGCCAAGATCGAAGAGGGGAACGCAATCGGATGGAGACCAGGCAGGCCGATCAACAGGGCGTCAGCAAGGTGACGTTCGGCGGATTGTTCCGCGTCAAATCGCTGGACGCGATTCTGGCGGACGCCGAAGAACCCGAGCATCAGCTCAGGCGCGCGCTTGGTCCGGTTCAGCTCACGCTTTTTGGAATAGGCGCGATAATCGGCGCGGGAATCTTTGCTACCATCGGCACTGCCGCTGCGGGCGACGCGAATCGACCGGGCGCGGGCCCTGCGTTGATGGTCTCGTTCGTTATCACCGCCATAGTCTGCGGGTTCACCGCGCTGTGCTACGCCGAGTTCGCTTCGATGGTCCCGATCTCAGGCTCTGCCTACACCTATTCCTACGCGACTCTCGGAGAAGTGATTGCCTGGATCATCGGTTGGGACTTGATCATCGAGTACGCCGTAGGAAACATCGCAGTCGCGATAAGCTGGGCAAATTATTTCAAGACACTCGTTGCGGGTCTGCACATCCCCGGAATCGCTCCAAACGGAATCATCATTCCGGATTGGATCTCAATGGACTATCGCACCGCAGCCAAAGTGCCGGGCGTTTTCGAAAGCGCCCCGCACATCTTCGGCAAACCGATAATCTTCAACGTGCTCGCCGTTGCAATCGTGACGCTCATAACGATTGTTCTGGTCTGGGGCATCCGCGAGAGCGCTCGATTTAACGCTGTAATGGTTGGCATCAAGATCATTGTGCTGACCTTCTTCATCGTCGTGGGATTCACTTACGTCCAGCCGGCGAATTGGACTCCATTCGCTCCAACCGGCTTTGCTGGAATCAGCGCGGGCGCGGCGATCGTGTTCTTTGCGTACATTGGGTTTGACGCGGTTTCGACGGTCGCTGAAGAAACCAGGAATCCGCAGCGCAACCTGCCCATCGGAATCATCGCATCGCTAATTGTTTGCACGATCTTTTACGCCGTGGTGGCGGCGGTTTTCACCGGCTTAATATCCTATCCTGAGTTGAAAGCAAAGCTGGCGACCGAACAGGCTGAGCCGTTGACGATGGCGCTCCAGCACGTCGGCCAGGTCTTCAACAAAGACCTCGGATGGGCAGTTGGAATCGTGGCTTTCGGATCGGTTATCGCTCACACGGCAGTGTTGTTGGTGTTTCAGCTCGGCCAGCCACGAATCTTCTTTTCGATGGCGCGGGATGGATTGCTTCCGCCCGTCTTCTACAAGGTCCATCCGCGCTTTCGAACCCCGCACATCTCGACCATTCTCACCGGCGTATTTGTGGCTGTGTTCGCTGCGGTCGCAAGCATCGACGAGATGGTCGATCTTACAAATATCGGAACGCTGTTCGCCTTCATCCTGGTGTGCGCGGGCATAATCGTGCTGCGAGTTCGCGACCCGGATCGGAAGCGTCCGTTCCGGGTTCCTGGCGGACTCATCATTCCTATTCTCGGCATCTTTTCTTGTATCTATCTGATTTATTATTTGCCTCCGACTTCGTGGCTGCGGTTCGCAGCGTGGCTGAATTTTGGCTTTGTGATTTACGTAGGCTACGGCGCTGTGCGAAGCCGTTTGACGGGACGCCATCACGCGGAGCGGCCAGCCGAACACGACGCGCGCACGGCTTACACCGGAGCGTGGCTCGCATTGATCGGCGTTGCGCTGCTCGTTTTCATGCGGGGCTTTGACGTATGGTTGGAAGCAGTCAAAGCAAGTGAAGGAAGCGCGGCTGCGATCCGCGAGGTATTTCGCGTCGCGCCCTGGATGGAAGTTTCATGGTTCTTGATTGTACCCTTGGCGCTGAACGCATTCGTGCTTTGTCCGATCGTTATAAAACGTGCGCTAAGGGCTGGGCGCGAAGGCGGGGCAGTTGGGCGAGAAGGAGTCACATCATCGAGTTTGGTCGTCGCCACAGTCCTAGCAGTCGGGACAGTTGTTTATCTTTTGCTGGTCGCGAAGCACAGTCTCTAGAGATGTCCGACAAACTTCAGTTTGTCGGGTAATGGGTCAGGTGACGAACTCACACAGACCGGCGACAAACTGAAGTTTGTCGGACAATTTCGGAGGAACCATAATGGGCGATGCCGGCGTTGCAGTTGTAGACAAAAAGACCGGATTTGTCCGCGGACTCGGGCTCGTCGACTCGACGACCATTGTAGCCGGCTCGATGATCGGGTCGGGCATCTTCATCGTCTCGGCTGAAATGTCCCGACAAGTCGGCTCGCCTGGCTGGCTGCTGGTCGCGTGGGCGATCACCGGAGTCCTGACGGTGGTCGGCGCGTTGAGCTACGGCGAGCTCGCGGCAATGATGCCGAAGGCAGGCGGTCAGTACGTTTATCTGCGCGAAGCCTTCTCACCGTTGTGGGGTTTCCTTTATGGCTGGACGTTGTTTATGGTGATTCAGACCGGCACCATCGCGGCGGTTGCGGTCGGATTCGCAAGGTACTTTGGTGTGCTCTGGCCGGCGCTCAAGGAAAGCAACTACATCGTCAAGCCGATTCACCTCGGATCAAGCTACGCTATTTCACTTTCGACGGCGCAGTTGGTTGGACTGTTATTGATTGCGCTGCTAACGTGGATGAACACTCGCGGATTGAGACTCGGCAAGTTTGTGCAGAACGTCTTTACTATCACGAAAACGGGCGCGCTGATAGCGTTGATTGTTCTAGGCGTTCTGATCGGCTGGAACGCAACGGCTGCGAGTGGGAATTTTGGAAACTTGTGGGCCGTGCGCGGCAAGCTCCAAGAAGTGGGTCCCGGCGGATTGACCGCGATCACCACCTTTGGATTGTTCGTCGGCATCTGTGTTTCACAAACCAATTCGCTCTTCTCCGCTGACGCGTGGAACAACATCACCTTCACGGCGGGCGAGGTCAAGAACCCTCGCCGCAACATCCCGCTGTCACTCGCGTTCGGAACAACGCTTGTCATTGCATTGTACTTGCTCGCCAACGTCGCATATCTGGTAACGCTACCATTCGAGACTATACAAACGGTGCCCAGCGATCGCGTAGCTTCGGCTACTGCGAACGTGATCTTCCCAGGGGCGGGCGCAACGATCATGGCGATCTTCATTATGGTTTCGACCTTCGGCTGCAACAACGGGTTAATTCTGGCCGGCGCTCGGGCTTACTGGGCGATGGCGCGAGATGGTTTGTTCTTTAGATCGGCGGGCCAGTTGAACAACAAGCACGTGCCGGCGTGGGGCCTCGTGATTCAAGGCATTTGGGCGGCGCTGCTGGTGTTGCCTCGTACGATTACCGGCAAGGACCCTGCGACCGGTGAGACAACTTATGGAAATCTTTACGGCAACCTCTTGACTTACGTTATTTCGGCCGCGCTGATCTTTTACATACTGACCATCGCGGGAATCTTCCGGCTGCGATGGACTCGGCGCGACGCCGAACGCCCGTATCGAGCGTTTGGCTACCCGGTAATTCCCGCGTTGTACATCATCGGCGCGGCTGTAATACTCGCTGTGTTGTTGATCTATCAAACAGCAACCACGTGGCCGGGTTTCATCATCATTGCAACGGGAATTCCAGTTTATTTCATCTGGAGAAAAGTGGGCGAAGCGATGCCCGCGCCGGAATCCGAAGACACTTAACCAAGGGGAATGAGCGCTAGGTTTGCAGCGTTAGCGCCTGACTTATTGCTCATCACTCATCGTTGATCACTCATCACCACTGTTTGCGGAGGTCCTTTGAATGGCTAACCAACTGTTCGCGAGAAAACCGCTCAGTCTGTTGTTGGAGGAAATGGTAGGCGACCACCGATTGCGCCGCATACTAGGCCCCGTTCAGCTCTCGGCCCTTGGAGTCGGCGCGATCATCGGCACAGGTATCTTCATCCTGACCGGCGAAGCTGCGCACGACAGAACCGGGCCGGCGCTGATGCTGTCATTCGTCGTTGCGGGCTTTGCGTGCGTGTTCGCTGCGCTGTGCTACGCCGAGTTTGCATCGATGGTGCCGGTAGCCGGTTCGGCTTACACCTACGCCTACGCGACGCTCGGCGAACTGTTCGCATGGATTATCGGCTGGGATCTGATCCTCGAATACGCGGTTGGCTCGGCAACGGTCGCGCACGGATGGTCGGCGCACTTCCAGGAGTTCATACCACTCTTTGGTCTCCAGAAATATCTGCCTTTTGTTCTTTCGAAAGGACCGTTTGACTATTGCGTAACCGCTGGAAAGGACTGCCCGCATACGGGGTTCATCGCGACCGGCGCATACTTCGATCTGCCCGCAGTTCTGATCACCTTCATTCTCACCGTAATCCTCGTCAAGGGCATAAAGGAGAGCGCGACCTTTAACGCCGTGATGGTGGCCATCAAGGTTATCATCGTGCTGATGGTGATCGGCATCGGAGTCTTCTACATCAATCCCGCCAACTGGAAGCCGTTCGCTCCATTTGGTTATACGGGGATTAGCTTCTTCGGTAAAACTCTGTTTGGCGAGACCGCGGCTACCGGACAGCCGATAGGAATGTTCGCCGGCGCGGCGATCATCTTCTTCGCTTACATCGGATTCGACTCGGTATCGGTCCACTCCGAAGAAGCAAGAAAGCCTGCCCGCGACGTGCCGATTGGCATCATTACATCTCTGATTGTCTGCACCATTCTTTATATTGCGGTCTCAGCGGTGCTGACGGGAATGGTTCCCACCCAAGACATTGATAAGAATGCCGGCGTGGTGAAAGCGTTCGAATATGTACATTTATCCTGGATGCAATACCTGGTGGCGGCGGGCGCGATGACAGGCATCACATCTGTGCTTCTTGTGATGATGCTCAGCCAGCCGCGTGTGATGTTGGCGCTGGCCCGCGACGGTCTCGTGCCAAAACGTTTCTTCGGGGCTATCCATCCGAAGTTCCGCACACCGTGGAAGTCAACGATTCTCACCGGTCTGTTCGTCGCGTCGATGGCGGGGTTTCTGCCGCTCACGCTTCTGGCCGAAATGACTAACATCGGCACGTTGTTCGCGTTCGTGATCGTCTGCGCGGCCGTGCTCGTGATGCGTAAGACGAATCCCGACGCAAATCGTCCGTTCCGCGCGCCGCTGGTTCCGCTCACTCCGATCCTCGGCATACTCACGTGCTTGCTCTTGATGTTCTCGCTGCCGGCGGAAAACTGGTGGCGGCTGATAATCTGGCTGTTGATAGGGTTCGTGATTTACTTTGCGTACGGCCGGAAACACAGCGTCATGAAGCACTACCTTGAGCACGAAATCGGCAGACACGGCATCTCGCCAGCCGGTGCGCTGGTAACCGATGTAGACTTCAAGGACCCAAGCGGGCCTGACAAGACGGACGATTGACGAGTGACGTTCGCTCGTACTCAAGAAGTGGAACGCGGGTAGGAGCGGTTACTCCCGATTCTACCTGCGCCCAGGGTTTCGGCCGGAATCTGTTACAAGGTTTCTACGTGCGCTTATCCCTGCGTTTCGATGCGCGTGGTCTAATTGGGGCTACCGGCTTTGACTGGTCTGCTGTTCGCAGACTAGAATGATCCTCACGTTGCGATCATGCGGTCTCCGTGGGGATGTGACGGAACAGGCAGACGTGCGGGTCTCAAAAACCCGTGAGATAACCTCTCGTGTGGGTTCGATTCCCACCATCCCCATTCAGTTACGGTCGGGCGTTAGGGAATGGGTTAGGCTAGCAAGCGAAAACCAACCCTTAACCCCTATCCCCCAACCCCCATAATGAAAAACCCAGACGTCAGTTTCGAATCCATTCCCGGCTCCGCTGTATCGAAGACTACTCTAAAAGTTTGTCTCAAATGCGCGTTCGATGTGTTCACAAAACAACTCAAGCTCACTCCTCGCACTGCCTACAGCGAGCTGAAGAAGCACATCCCCGAAGAAACTGACCTCACCGGCACAGCAACCTCTCGCCCTCATTTCTTCGATGAGCGAGGACTCGATCACTGTCCTTATTGCAACGGAGCGAAGCGCTGGTTCGCAAGCTTTCACGCGGTCCGCATAGACGCGAGTGCTTCGTTTGAAAAGGAACGCAAAAAGCTATGGGCTGCGCTCAAGAAGCTGCCGGATCGTTTTGTGCTTTGGGCGCCAGAGCGAACCAAGATGCAGATTTTCTCCGAGTGGCTGGAACGCTTGAACCGAAGCCTCAGCTTTGAAAACGACAACTGGCTGCTGGACGCGGCCGTCTCTTACATTAAGCGCGCGGCGCCGTCTAACGACTGGAACAACATTCTCGCGGATGGTGTTCGCCGAGTGCAGCTTTCCAGACAAGTCGAAGACAATTGGCGCTACGAAAACGGCTGGCTTTATGTGTCGCCGGCGCTTTACGGTGACGTGTTGATGGTTCAGCATCTGTTGTCGCGCTCTCATAGGCACGGCGGGCGAACGTTCGAAGGTAGACTCACCTTCCAGGAGTTGATGAGGCGATTGCGTAGGATAGGATATCTCGAAGCCAAGCGCATTGACGCCGACGAACCTTATGAGGCTTTCGAACAAGCAATCGCTGCGCTGGTTGATTCAGGCCCCGACGCCGTGTACTATGCGGTTGACCGAAAAGACTATCTGGAGAAACTGAAATCCATTTACGAAAAGAAACGCGAAAGATGAAGACAAGAAGAGTATTCGTCAGTGCTCTGATGGCGCTGTTGCTCTCGGCAGTGAGTGCCGCGCAACAGACCTCCCAATCGGGGTTTGTCATTACGCTCAAGAACGGCAGCTCGATCCGTGGCAGCACGCTTTCGCGCGATGAGTCGAGCGGCACTCTTCGACTCATAATGACTTTTGCAGTCGACGCACCCAAAAGCTACGCCGTCATCGCGCCCGATGACGTGTCGGAGATTCGGTCGTCGTCAAGCGATGCCGACTCGATTCGAATAAAGCTCAAAGGCGGGAGCGATCTGCGATGCAAAGAGTTTGCGCTCAACGGCGACACAGTTTCAGTCAAGCTTGGCTCGGCCACCAAAATCGACGTTTTGTGGAGTGACATCGAATCGATAAGCTTCGTGCAGTGATCGATGATCGATGATGCAGGATCGAGAGTAGAGGATATCAACCAGCGATCTTCGATCCTCAATTCTATTCTCGATCTGCCAAAAAGTTCCCCGCCGAAAGGTCCCGCGACCGATGCAAAAAGGCCGCTCACCCCTCGTCATAATTTTTATCACCATCTTGATCGACCTCATCGGATTCGGAATCGTCATCCCGGTGTTGCCGCTCTACGCCGAACGTTACGGCGCGTCGGAAGCGACGGTGGGAATCTTGCTGGCCGCTTATTCCGCGATGCAGTTTGTATTCGCGCCGATTCTCGGCAGGTTATCAGATCGAGTCGGGCGCAGACCGGTGCTGCTGGTAAGCTTGATCGGCACCTCGGTCGGATTCCTGATCATGGGCCTCGCGCCTCGAATGCCCGTGGGCGTTTCACTGCTCGGATTGTCCCCGACGATGGTGTGGCTTTTCGGCGCCCGGATCATCGATGGAATAAGCGGCGGCAACATTTCGACCGCTCAAGCTTACATAGCCGATGTAACGCCGCCTGAGCAGCGATCGCGAGGAATGGGATTGATCGGCGCGGCGTTTGGGCTGGGCTTCATATTCGGGCCGGCAATTGGCGGAGCGCTGACTCGAATTTCGCCCGAAGCGCCGTTTTTCTTCGCGGCCGCAATGGCCGCGGCAAACGCCACCGCTCTCTGTTTTCTTTTGCCCGAGAGTCTGTCGCGCGAACAACGAAGCGAAGCTCGCCGCGGCGGTATTGTCCAGGTACTCGAACAGTCGGGAAGCTGGCAGCTCGGCGCGGTAATGGCGACGTACTTCTTCGCGACAGTTTCGTTCGCGATGATGACGGCGACCTTTGCGCTTTTCGCCGCGCACAGGTTCAAATTCGATGCATGGCACACAGGCTTGTTGTTCGGCTACGTCGGCGTGATCGGAGCAGTGATACAAGGTGGATTGCTGGGCCGATTGGTCAAGTTATTCAGCGACAAACCGCTGGCTGTGGCGGGAACGGCGATCTTTGCCGTAAGCGTTTTCCTTTTCCCATTGAGCAGCAACGTTGTTCTTTTAGTCCTGGCCGGCACCGGTATCGCGATCGGCAACAGTCTAATGACGCCGACGTTGAATGGATTGGCTTCAAACAGCGTGAGCGCATCCTGGCAAGGACGAGTGCTGGGCGCGATGGCTTCGGCGGCGTCGCTTGCGCGGATCATCGGACCAGTGCTTGGGGGTTGGCTTCTGAGTCGTGACCCGGATTCCTCAGCGCTTTACGGACGCACGCCTTATTGGGCAAGCTCTGCGATAATGCTGATCGCGCTCGGGCTCGCATTGACTGTCCAGTCAAAGTCTTCGTCAGGCCGAGAGGCGGCCGGTGTCGAACGCGGAAGCGAGGGTTTCTAATGTACTTCATCAACGTGTGGATACACATTCTGGCGGCGGCAGTATGGACCGGCGGATTGATCTACGTGGCAGCGGTCGCAGTTCCATTCGCGCTGAGGCATCCCGCCGAGGAACGACAGCGAATCCTGCGCGGGCTGGGGCGGAGATTTCGGTGGATAGCGTGGGGCTCGATTGTTGTGTTAATCATCACCGGCATCGGGAACCTTACGCTTCGAATAACGCCGATCAGGTTTTCTCAAATTCTGAACGGCGACGTCTTCAACCCCGAAAAGGTTGAACGGCTGATAGCGATCTGGCTCCCGTGGAAGTTGATGCTTGTTGCAGTGATGATCGGGCTGATGGCTCTTCACGACATCACCAGCATTCAAGCGGCAAGGCGATACGAAGGCTCGCCCGACAGCGCCCGCGGCAGCCGAGCAGGCTCACGAGCAGCCGCGATCGCAACGCTAATAGCAATTCTCGTGTTGTATGTATCCGTGCGGTTAGTGAGGGGCTGAGTCGCGGAATGGTCAGTGCTCGTCCGTCTGATGTGAGTAATCTAGGCGAGCTTACGACAATCCTGTTTGCTCATCTTTGTTCTCCTTTTCATATACGCCGTGTCCCACCCAACTTGTACTTCGCTGTCAGCTCCCAAGACCATGAGGAGATTACCGTTTTCGAAGATTGGCGGCGCGGTTGATAGTGGGACTGCCGCCACGAAGTTTCTAAGCTCCTCCGGCGCGACTCCTTGCACTCTTCTCAAATAGTCCCGATCAAATTGAAGGTGGAACGAATACTCCCCTTCGGAAGAAACAAAAGCCACCGGG
Source organism: Blastocatellia bacterium (assembly GCA_036505875.1). GTDB lineage: Bacteria > Acidobacteriota > Blastocatellia > UBA7656 > UBA7656 > Onstottus_A. The sequence continues at coordinate 10,638 of DASXSR010000381.1, forward strand.
GCAGGGAAACTAAAAAAGTACTTGCCTTCGGAGTTTGGTTTTGTATATAGCTTTGAGATCCTACTTGCGAGGTGAAGCTCTTCACCAATCAACACATAAACACCAGGTGGTAGGGTTTCTTCCTCCGTTGCTTTTGCCTTCTCCATAGCGAGGAATAGAGACTTCTTGATGTTCTCGACAGCATCGCTCCCGTCTTGATCCGGTGGCGAATGACTTGCAGTAAATATTACTGGAAGCGTTAGCTCGTGGAGGGAAAGCTTAAGGCCAATTACAAAGCTGCAAATCTGCAGCGTATCAGTTCCGTGAGTGATTACAATCCCCCCTTTTCTAGCTTGGAGGCTCTTCTGCCAAATAAACTTCCTCGCATTCTTCTTCTTGTCTAGAACATTCTTGATTTCTTCAAATATCAGATCCCATTCCTTCTCGCCGATATTACTGCTATCCGGGGGTCTGTCGAATACGCGTCGGGCAGCGAATCTAATCTGTAGTCTTTTTTTCATCTTTTTTCTGATTTCGTCGAGGAAGTTGTCTAGCCTGGAGGATGGTTTTCGCTGCGCAGACATATTTATTGTACCGCCGCATTCGAGAATCTGAACCGTTTCGTAGTACTCTTGCTCTTTCGTCCAGAGTACGTGCATTTCTCCAGGCGGGCGGATGTCATGAACCTCCACGTAATCTACCTGGCCAGACGGAATTGGGATTGGCATTCCATCCTGACGCAGACCTCTAATGTGAGACTCGATGACTTCTCGAACTCGCTGCTGCGTTTCTTCCAATGTCTTGCCTATGGCTACACATCCAGGTAAGTCGGGAACGTGGGCAGCGAAGTTGCTCTCAGCCTTTTCGATGATTATGGCGTACCGCATCCTAATGTCTCGCAACCAGTAGGGCCTCGGCTGCTTGAGTCGGCACTTCGATCGGTACAAAGAGGTTTGCAGGGTAAAGGTAATCTTCTCCGGTCTCATCGATGACGCGGAGATAATTGCTCCGCGCTGCGGATTCATCAGGCAGAATCTGATAGACCGTTCTCACCTTCAAATCGTCAACGTAACCACCATCGTTGATGCAGACAGCAAAACGTAGGTCCGAGTTTAGCTTTTTCATAATACCTAATCCAAATATCGCTTGATCTTCATTCTCACCTTTCCGATGCCGTGCGCTTCATACCAGTGTAATTCCGCCAAGCGTATCCTACCATCGGAGAGGCTAACGTGCGCAACTCCTTTCAGTTTTCGCCACCGACCTTTGCCAAACCGAGCTTGCAAGACTGGTAACTCCCGGATGCTGCTGCCAATGGCAATTGTTTGTACCTTTGTTATTCGATCGACTACTTTGAAGTCAACATTCATAGCGTCGCTTTTCGCTTTCGCTACCCGAGAGCTTCAAACAAAATGACAGCGACAGACAGGTTCGCGAAGTCCACTTGTCGCGCCCCGGACTGACATCTCCAATCAGGCAACCGCGAAATCTGTTAGCGGACGAACATCGGGCGGCTTAAATCCAAGCACAATTCGTTCGCGCGGAATGCCGCCTTCACTAGCTCTTCAGCAATACGTCTTGACGATGTCGTGATAGAAGTCTCTAGCTGGCATCTCAATTAATGTCGGTATCCATTATACGAGTAGAATAACCAAGATATGAAAGAAACTGATCTCGATCCGACTGCTTCTCGTCGTAACGGCCAACATCACAATCCCCTGAACTGATGGCTTGTGTGTCACTATCGTATTGGCACCGCATTCCAGCGATCTATCGGCAAACGATCCGACGCACTCGCGAGCGGCGGGAATTTTTTGTGCGGCTCAGTCTGATACCAGTAAGCCACCGAAGAGTAGTCGTCGCTTCGATCGTTCGCGTGCCCGTGCTCGATCGTCACCCGCAGCGACTTGTCAAACGTAATCGGGTCCTCGATGTGAAAGCGGTACATCGAGTGCCTCCCCGTGTAGTCGGGATGAGCGTTGCCCTTGCGTGAATAGCCGAAGTAGGGAAAGTTGTACTCTCGGTTCAAGAGATTGAAGTTCCAGGCGCCACAGAAATAATCTTCCAGACCCGTGCCGTTGAGCGTCGGCATCGCGTCGCCGTCTATGAACATCATGTCGTCGCCTTCGCCCCACCAACCGGTTGCCAGTCCCTGAATGTGCATCACTACGCCAACGTAATGCCCGCGCCCGGTGGCGTCCATAATCAGATAGTTGTTCTTACCGTCCAGATTGGGCTTGCCGTCAGTGCCTTTTGTTAGCTCGCGGTTCCACCAGGCGTGAAATCGGCCTTGGCGGTCAGTTGAGCGCGCGGCGGGTGAGCCAGGCGAATAAGACTCGTAATCAACGTAGTAATAGAACGAGGTAATGGGTCGTTCTCCTTGATTCTCAATCTCGATCCGCGCGCCTCTTGAGAAGGGCATCGGGAAAAAGCAGTTGAGCGCGCGATCGGATACGGCGAGCGGCGCGCTCGCCCAATAATACGGTTCACCGTAGCCGAGACCGAAGAAATCGCCGATTGGCGCCTCGATGCTTGGGTCGGCCTCGCCGTCCCAGTAGGCGCGCAAAACTATGCGACGCAGATGATATCGCTCCTGGGAATTGATAGTTACCCAGATGTGAGTGATTGTTCCAGCGCCTTGAATCTCGGCCAGAGTAGCTTTCTTTCCCGCTTCTACGTTGAACAAAAAGTCACGATTGCCTCCCGTACGGTCATAGCTCGAAATGCGCAACCGCTTCACGCCTTCGCGAAGGTTGGCGAGATTTCTTAACGGACCCACGCCTGGAGTGGCGTCCTGCGCGCGCGCGACGGCAAAAGCTGCCAATGTGAGCGAAAGCAGAATGGTAATGCGCTTCATTTCTTTGTCCTCCTCAAGAACAAGGCGATATAATGACTGTTGAAAGACGGGTTGGCAATTGACAACGATGCAGTGGCGACTTGGAACAATCGGCTAGAGCTCAGTGTTAAGGAAAAAAGCCACCAATCAACGATCGAGCTTGTCCAACTTCAGCAATTGCTCGCCCCTCATAACGTGGACAATGTAAACGGTCTTTCCGTCGACGCGGTAGAAGATTCTGCATGGCGGAATGATGAGTTGGCGATACGGCAGGTCAGCGACCTCGGATGGAACAGATCCGATCTGAGGGAATCGCGTAAGCACATCAACCTTCGAAAATACGCGCCGTATGAATCGAGCTGCTGCGGCTGGTTTGTCCAACGCAATGTAGTCGGCAATCGCTTCTAGATCTTGCAAGAATCAGTCCAGATTAGCCGAGCCATCGTTTCATTCGTTTCTTAGCCGCTGAGTGGCTGACCGTTCGACCCTCACGGATAGCCTTCTCGCCGCGCGCAATACCCTCAAGGATTCGCATGCGCCTCTGGAATCGCTCATAAGTACTCACGTCCATGAGGTAGGCAGCGGGCTTACCGTTCTGCGTCACCAAAACGGGAGACTTGCGCTTCTTCATTCTCTTTATCACTTGATCGGCCGCCGGAAGCAATTCCGAGAGCGTCGCGTTCATGGGCTGATCATAAGCGGCGCGAACTACCTTTCGCAAGCACAAAACACAGAGCATGGCCAAGAGTGAGAGAGGACGGCTTATTTGGAACTCGGAGCGTAATAGCCCTGGCGGGCGCGGACTCGAACGTCTGGAAGTTTCGGCACACTTACACCGATTCGCCTGAATCCACCATCCGGGCGAGCATCGGTTGAGTAGTAGCCCAACAAATACTGAGCCTGAAGCTCTTCAGCGATCTGACGGAAGACCGCTTCAAGGTCGCCACTCTTTTCCGGCACGAAAGCCTTCCCACCGGTTTGAGAAGCCATCGATTCCATGTAGCTCTGCCCTTTGATGCTGATCGTGTTCAGCTTCAGCGACGGGCCAGTGGGGTTGATCGAATAGAACAGGCAATCATTCTTTTGAAGCTCTCGCAGCGCGGCCTTGAGGTCCTGATGCTCGCTGTAGTTCTCTTCACCGTCCGAAATGACGACAAGAACTCGCCTGCTGGCCGCGTCCGCAGTCTTGCCCAGATAGCGCGCGGCTTCAACTACGGAATCGAAAAACGCAGTGGGCTCTTTCACCGGAGGCGGGATCGCCATCAAGCCCGCAGTCGCCTCCTCACCGCTCGTCGTGCGCGCTTTGATCATCTTTGGCGTAGCCCCAATCGAAAACACCGACACTGCGTCGGCGGGCTTGAGCACTTCTTTCACAAAGCGTACGGCAGCTTGTTGTTCGAACGAGAACTGCCCGAGAATGCTGCTCGAGACGTCGAACAGCACAGCGATCTCAACCGGCACCTTTCCCGGTTCGCCCAAGAAAGCGATCGACTGGCGCCGGCCTTCTTCCTCGATCACGAAGTCCTCGGCGGTCAAGTCTCGGACTGGCTTGCCCGAACCATCCGAGACCGACAGCGGCACCGAAACTAGCCGGGAGGTCAACCGAATGGCTTCGTCCTGGTTTGGCGGTTGATTCTGTGCGGGCCTTGTCTGAGATTGCGAGCCGCAAACCACAAACGGATTGAGACTCAACACGAGAGCCAGCGATATGAGTATCGTGTTTCGACGCAAAACCGCGCTCCTCAGCAGAGAGTCCGGCAAACTTCAGTTTGTCGCCAGAGAAGCATTGCGACAAACTGAAGCCTGTCCAGACTTCTTATTCGAATCCTACTCCTGCTTTGATGCGCGATTGACGTTAACCGAGTTGGTCAGGCCCTTGCTGACTAGAATCGAAACCTCAGCGCGGCGATTCTGCTTTCGCCCGTCACGCGTCGAGTTGTCGGCAACCGGCATGGCCTCCCCGTATCCATACGGAAGCACGATCCGCCGCAATGGAATACCCTGGTCAGCAAGATAGTGCATGACCGCCTCGGATCGCTTTTGACTGAGAATGCGATTCGAGTTTTCCGATCCGTCGGACGAAGCGAAGCCGCGTACTTCGATCATGAATCCCTTTTCCAACTTCGCCTGGCTCGCAATCTCATCAAGCTGAGCTTTGGCTTCCTTCGACAACATCCAGCTTCCGACTTTGAAGTTGATCGTCTCGCTCTTCTTCACATCGAAGTCATCAAGCGACGAGATTCGATCGTTGGTCCGATTCACGCCTTCAACAGCAGCGTCGGCCGTTTCCTGGGCCGCCGCCGCTCCGCCCTTTGCAACGTTAGCTACCTGAGCCAGCTCGTCTAGCTGACCGGAAAGCCTCTTTGCATTTTCCTCTGTAGCAGTGACGCGGGTTTCCGCCTCGCCAAGGCGGTTCTCGACCGGCACGACAGTCGAATTAACAGAGGTGGCGACGTGAAGAGAGTCTTCGGAGAACTTGATCTTATCGGCAATCAAGTTGCCCGAGTCTCCGTGTCCTTCGACCTCGACATAGAGGCCGCGGACCAACTGAGCAGAAGTGTATTTCTTACTACCGCGGAACGGATTGCCCTTCTTCTCTTCTATCTTCGCATTGCTGGCGAGCCGGACAGTCCATTCTGATCCCGCCTGATCTTTCATCCTGAAGCCCTGGTCTTCTTGTTTGAGGATGGTGCCCGTCACTTTAACCTTTGCGCCGGACGCGATCTTTTGTTGTGCGGTAACCGGAACCACTAACGCGACGAATAGAACCACAAGGGGACTGAGCATCGAAAGTCTCTTCATAAGATCCTCCTATTGCCCGATGACGGGCTGAGATTTGGATTCGAGTGGATTGAAAGCCATCCGCTCAACTTGGCGACGGGAGTCAGCACGACGACGACCTGTTGCCACATCCGGGGACGAGACGGAGACCGTGGTATCTTATTCAAACAAGCCTCTTGGACTTGGGATTTGATCATCCGGTGGTGGCTGTGCAAGCGCCGTGCAACTCCCTGAAGAGTACGCTAAGTGGCTCAAGGCTAGAGATTTGAGAGTGCGCGAGTACTACTAGTCGGAGGTCGGACCGTGTAGTTTTTTCAGTATCTTGCCCCGCAATGAATTATTTTCGTGCGATCCCGACCGGAACGCAGAGGTAGCGCGAGGGGCGGCTTCGCCTTACAATGCCACGCGTGGGATCCAACAGCTCCGCCCAATCAGCTGTTTCGCTGCAGGGCTTGACAAAACGCTACGGCAACCTCGTAGCTGTGAACAATCTCCATCTCGAAGCCAATCAAGGCGAGATACTTGGGTTCCTCGGGCTGAACGGCGCGGGCAAGACGACAGCGATCCGCATATTGCTCGACTTGCTTCGCCCCAACGCCGGCAAGGCGTTTATTCTGGGTCACGATTGCCAAGCCGACGGACTGAGAGCGCGCGCTCTCACCGGCTACTTGCCCGCAGAGTTAGGGATATATTCCGACCTGACAGGCCGAGAATTGCTGGACCTCTTGTCGGGTCTGGAGGGAAAGCCGCTCGATCAAACTTACAGAGGTGAGCTTCAAGAGCGATTGGAGTTGCGCGACATGGACCTCCGCCGGAAGCTGCGAGAATACAGCACCGGCATGAAGCGCAAACTCGGATTGCTTCAAGCGCTGCAAGGTGATCCGCCTCTGCTGATCCTGGACGAGCCAACCGAAGGGCTCGATCCGTTGATGCAGGAATCCTTTTATGAATTGCTCGCAGAGCTGAAGCGACGTGGTCGAACAGTCTTTATGTCGTCGCACGTACTTTCAGAAGTTGCTCGAGTGTGTGATCGAGTGGCTTTGTTGCGGAAGGGCGAGCTTGCCTTGCTTGCGAGCGTAGAAGAAATCCGAAAGCTCGCTGCACGCCGCGTGCGAATCTTCTTCAGCCAGGATGTAACTATCGACGCCGCACTGCCGGCCGGTCACGAGCTGGTGGAACGCGGGCCGCGGGTTTGGAGCTTGCGAGTTGCGGGAGCGCTGGGTCCGCTTCTCAACTTGCTTGCGACGCTTCCGGTGAAAGACCTCGAAGTCGAAGAGCCTCGGCTCGAAGATGTCTTGATCAAATTCTATAGAGACGGCGCGCGATGAAAGCACCGCTGATACTCTTAGCCCATTCGCTGAAGCGAGTTCGGACGCTGGTCGCCGCGATGGCCTCGCTGCTCGCAATCTTTCAGGTCTTCTTGATCGTTGTTGCGGGTTCGATTCAAAGGTCGGGATCCTTCGAGCCCTTGGGCGATCTGATGCCTCCGTTCGTTCGTCAGATGTTGGGGCCTTCGTTCGTCAGCTTGATGTCATTCAGCGGAATTGTGTGTCTCGGATATTTTCATCTCGCGGTGATGGGTTCATTGGTTGGCCTATCCATTGCTCTTGGCACGATGCCGACGTCGGAGATCGAAATCGGTTTCATGGATTTGATCTTGTCGCGGCCGCTAGCTCGTCATTGGATAATTACGCGCTCAATCATAGTGATGATCGTCTGCACATTTGCAACAATCGGGATGATGATGCTTGGAACGTGGATCGGGCTGAACGGACTGGCGCCACGGGGAGCGGCGTGGCCAACTCCGCGCTTAATTCTTTCTCTGGCAATCAATCTGGCGGCGTTGATGTTGTGTTGGAACGCTATTGCGATGGCTATAGGCTCGTCGGAACGACGACGCAGTGTAGCGGGCGGGCTTGCGGGGATTTTAGCACTGATGATGTTTCTTTTGGATTACGTGGCGCGAGCATGGGAACCCGCAGAGCACCTGGCCTGGCTGTCGCCGTTTCGTTATTACAGCCCGTTCGAGTTGCTGATGGGCAATCCGCTGTCAATCACCAATCTCCTGGTCCTTGCTGGGATTGCCGTCTTCGGCTTCACGTTGGCTTATGTGCTGTTCGCGCGAAGGGACATTTCGCATTGAGGCAGCTCAAAAGCCGTAAAGCTTCACCGCGTTCTCTCGCAGCGCCATCCGCGCAAGCTCTACCGCTCGCTGACGGGTGATCTCTTTGTCTTGAATCATTCCCGTGAGCGCTAGGGCCAACGCCTCCCGCGCTGTCTTTGTCGCAAGCCAGCCGGTCTCTTCCCAACCGATCTCGCCAAAAGACGGCGACGCATCCGTGCCGAATAGAATTCGGTCGGGATAGTATTCAAGCCAGTTGCGCAAAATCTCAGAAAGCGCGCGCGGATAAAGCAGCAAGTCCTGCGCCGAAAAATCTGCCCACACATTTAGCTTGCTCAACAGCCCGGCCGTCGACCGTGTGAACGGATATCCGCCGTGCACTATTACGAACTTTGTCGTGCGCAACGTGGGATCATTGAACACCGAATCCAGCAGCACTGGAAGGCTGCCACTCTGGACGTAACTTCCACCGCCGCCATCGAACACGTGAATATGCACGACCAGACCCAACCTCCCCGCTTCGCGACACACGTATCGAAACAGGAAATCTTGAAGCTGTTTGTAATCGGCCTGCGTGGGCTCGCCGCCTTTAACCCAACGCTCGTAGACGCGAGCGGCGTCGTGCTCGCTTGCATCGTCCAGGTCGAGCTTTCTGAGATACGCGATCTCAAACTTCACGGCGATCGCTCCATCGCGCTTCTGGCGTTCAAGTGTCGGCGTCACGACTCTCGAAAGGTAATCTTTCAACGTCACCGGCATCGCGCTCAGCTTCAGATCACCGAGGTAGCGTTTCAAGAGCTTCTCCTCGGCGGGATAGAAAGCTCGGTAGTCTAGATTGATTCGTTTCGCCGCCTCGTTGCTCAGCGGAAACACCAATGCATCGATGTACGAAACCCAACGAAAGCGCGGCGGCGCAAGTCCTCTTCCCATCGCGATTCGATTGGCGAACATCGTTTCTATTCCCAACTGATCGAGCACCCAAGCCGGGTAGCCGTCACCGCGCTCGCGCCTGATGCGATTCTTGATCTCCGAGAGTTCCTTAACGTGCGCCTCGCTCATATCCGAATATTTGTAGCCGTACAGCGCGCGCCAAGCTGCAACGTATTCAAGGTTATCGGGCCGCAGCCGCACCATGAGCGGAAACTCTTCAAGCAGCTCGAACGGCAGTGCGTCATACTCGTGGTCTTCCTCGCCTGGGCCGACCACGCGCGTGACGTGGGTGTGATTGTCGATGGCTTTGATCTTGGCGATCTCAGCCGCAAGCTGCGGATCAGCCACGTTTTGCGCTTCGAGCGTCGGCGGCAGCAGAACTACAGCGATCAAGTAAAGCGTCGAGAGGACAAGCGACTTTTTCATGATCGGACACAATAGCAGGGGCGCGGGAGGGCGGCAACTTGGCCATCCAGTTTGTCATTGGCTTACTTAGAAATCGTCCGCAGAAGGTCAGCGGCAAGGCCCTCATTAAGGCCTTTCAGAATGTGATACTGTTGCATGGCGTGCGTTCGATCGCCGATGATGACATATACAATTCCCAGCGCATGGTTCGCATAAAGATGCGTCGGCTCAGTTTGCAGGAGCGCCCTCAGCCTTTCTGCGGCTTCCTGGTAATGCCCCTGCTTTGAGTAAATCAATGCAAGATCATACAGGGCGTTTACGAAGGCCGGCTTTATCTCGAGCGACTTTTGTAAAGCCTCCACCGCATCATCAAGCCGACCCAACTTAATGTACTCACGCGCCAAGCTATAGTACAAAACATGCTGCGGCTTGAGGCCCACGGCGCGTTTATATGCTTCAACTGCCTTCAACGGCTTTCCCCATTCGGAGTAATTGATCGCCAGAAGGTTGTAATACTCCCAATTGTTGGGATCGAGGATGATGGCGGCTTCATATTCCTTTTCTCCCTCTCCGTATCTTCCGAGCGCATAGAGCGTGTGGGCCAGCCGCACGTGTGCCTCAGCGCTTTTGGGGTTTTCCGCGCTCGCTCGTTTAAGAGCGTCAATCTTAAGCGCCAGGTCCTTGCGGATTGTTGCAACGCGCAGACGCTCTTGAGCCAGCGCGTGGTCGGGCTTTAGTCGCAGAACTTCGCTCAAGCTATCAATTGCCTTGTCGTACTGCCCCGCCAGCATGTAAGTGTTGCCAAGCCGAAAATGAGTTTCCGGATCGTCCAGACGCAGACGCGCCAAATGCTTAAGTGGTTCTAGCGCTTCATCATACTTATTAGCTTCAATACACACTGTTGCCAAAGCGTATAGCGCCGCAAAGTCGCCCGGTCTGTAGCGCACCGCCTGTCTCAGAGCAGCGAGCGCTTTCTCATAGTCCCCCTTGTGCTCATAAGACTGGCCCAGTCCGAGATAAGCATCGCCGGAATGTGCGTCAAGCGCGATCGCTTGATTGAAAGCGTCGATAGCCGCGTCGTGGTTACCTTCTTTCTGCAGAATGATGCCTAGATTAAAATGCGAAAGCGAATCTTTCGCGTTTAGTGTTATGGCTTGTCTGAACGCGGCTTCCGCTTCCGCTAAACGGCCTGATCTTTCATAAGCCAGACCAAGGCTCTGATGCGCGAAGGGAAAATCTGGTTCTAGCCCAACCAGGTTGCTGAGTGCAGAGATTGCTGCTTCCATCCAGCCGGCTTTGAGACAAATCCTGCCCATCTCAAAATAGAGAACGGCATTATCCTTCCGCAGCCGGATCGCTTCGTCGATAACACGATGAGCTTCCTCATACTGCGACAGATCGGTGTAAACTCCGCTCAAGGCGAGTTGGGCTTCCGTCATTTGCGGGTCTAAACGCAATGCTTCTTTTAGAGCCGAGATCGCGTCAGTCCTGCGCCCGGCTGAAGCATAGACCCGGCCAAGATAATACTGGACGTGCGCCTCCTTTGGCCGGACAACTGCCGCTTCTTTGAGCGCGTGGATAGCATCGTCGAACTTTTCGAGCGCGATGTAACAGAGGCCCGAATTGACTTGCGCGCCGAAGTGTTTCGGGTCGAGTTTCAACGCTTGGCGATATGCTTCGAGCGCTTTCTGATGGGCACCGCCTTTTTGCAGATTAAGCCCCATCCCAAAGTAATCGTCAGCAGTGTTCGCGTGCTCCGTTTGAGCAGCAACAACCAGCGACGCGAAAAATATTGCAAGCACAAGCGCGCAGAATTTGGTAGCCCGAATGCTCGCCATTCTATTCACCTCGCGTCCCTCCTGCCGTTGAAAGTCATTGCCTCGGTTCTTCTGTATTTATTTTCGCCATTCTATCGGGAATAACGATCCGGCTTTCTCCGGGTCGAGTTTCACCCCTGTCACCTGCGCAGCGCGAGCAAGTACTGGGTCGCGCTTTGCCGCTATATCCGCGGCCGTTGGCAGAATCAACTCATCCGGTGTTACGCCAACCTTCTCCAAACTCTTTCCATCAGACATAATCACGTCCGCATCAGTCACGCTCGCGCCGTAAGGGATTATCGTGTCTAGGCCAATTTGGTGCGGCATAAAGGTGGCGCGCATTACCGCTCCGGCGGACCGATCGCCGATCACAATGCCGCGCTTCTCGAGCTGAATGACGCGGGCGAAGATTTCCGAGGCCGAGGCTGATCGGCTGTCAACTAACACGATTAGCTTGCCAGCAAACTGATAACTGCTGTGCCTTGACTTCATTGGCTTGATCTCTTTGCGGCCCTTCTGCTCGGCGATCGCTATCTCTTTATCGAAGAACGCGCCGATCATCCTCTGACACGTAGTCACGTAGCCGCCTCCGTTGCCACGTAAGTCCAAGATCACAGTCTTGTATTTTTTGATCCGGCCGATCATCGGATCAATCGTAGAATCTCCGACAGCAAAGGTCGGCAATTTCCAGATCAGCAGATCGTCGCCGAACTCCGCCCAGCGCGAGCGATGTAAACGATCTTCGGTTTCTAGTTGGCGAAAGTAGTCGTTGAAGTCGATTGAGTTGGTCAAATCCATGACCTGCTTGCCCTGTCTGACCTTCGCCATTACATCTAGCTGGCGCTGCCTACCGTCTGGATCCTCGAGAACGAACCGCACGCCCGGTTGTGGCCTGAGCGCTCGAAACAGGTAATTGATCACCCACAGATTGTCTCGTGTGGGCTGATAGCCGCTTATCGACAGCACGCGGTCACCCTCCTTCAAGCCTTTGGCTTCACTATCACTGCCGGGCTTCACTGCCGAGACAAGCACCTTGTCGCCGACAGCTAGCATCTCCCATCCGTAATCGGTTGTACTGGAGCGCCCCGGTGGGATGAAAAACAAGTGCGAGTCGTCGAAATCGAGCAATAACTGCGCGATGATGCCCATCAATTGTCCGGGTGATGTTGCAGTCTTCAGCTTCTCCTCGGCGATCTTGAATCTCGCGTCAAGATCGATGCCGTGAAACTTCGGATCGTAATAATTTTTCTTGATGTCATCCTTGATGTTGCTGAGCACGAGTTTCGCCTCGTCAGATCTGAAGTTGCTCTGCTGTCCGAGCACTGAGTCGGGGACCGCGAAAGCAAGCACGATCGTGATGAGGACTGACTTGGGATGAGACAAACGCGAATACGTTTTCATATCTGTAGCTCCAGGTTTTGTCAGGGCGCCCCGTGATCTTGCCACTAAATCACGGATTCTTCAATTACCGATACTGCAAAGCTGGACTGTCAAGGAGGCGTAAGCCAAACTACGCCAAGCCGAAACTCTACCGGCAGTTTTCGAGTTGAACGTGTTGATCGATTTGACAGGACGGCACGCCAGGACAGGTCACGCTTGACTTTGTTGACGCTTGGCTTGAATTCGCGCAAGAAGAATCAATTCGACCCCGCCAGCATATCTGACTCTCGGCGAGAGCGCTATGCCCAGAAGTTTCGATCACGTGCGGTATTGAATCGCCTCGCTCACGTGGCCGGGTTCGATACTTTGCTTACCCTCCAGATCAGCAAGCCGGCGGCTGACCTTCAGGGTTGGATCGTAGGCCCGTGCGGATAGCCCCAGTCTTGTGATCGCGTTTTCAAATAGCACAGGAAAAACCCCAGTCAAGCAAAAAGTGCTCATACACAAAACAATCTAGTTCGGGGTCTATCACTGACTGCGCGCTGCAGCGCATTTCTTCTGCCGTTACATTGAGCCGCCGCCGGTGTCGGCGAAGCCTTAGTGTCATCCCGTCCAGTCCGTTGCCGTTGACGAGTTGCTTGAAATCCCAGGCAGCTTTTCAAACTAAATGCTTGTCTCCGCAGTCTAAGGTTTGTGAGAATAGAGTTGACGACCAGTGGCGTTGCAAAAATACCGGGCAATCTTTCAAATACGAAAGTCATCAAACCACTTCACCTAAAAGGAAACTAGACATGAACCGAGAATCCAGAGGCTCCTCCAAGCTTCGAGCTGCGACGAGGCAAACCGCTTCAGCCGGGCTCGCGCTTGCGATGGTGTGCGCGCTTGCAATCAGCGCGATTATGCCGGTCGCTGCCGATACCAAATCGAGGGCAGCGAAATCCGGCCTCACCGACGATCAGAAGATCATCCACCTGCTCAACCGAATCGGCTTTGGCCCGCGCCCCGGCGAC
>DASXSR010000382.1:0-8316 GCA_036505875.1 Blastocatellia bacterium
CCTCGTTGGCCGCTTGACGGGACTTCAACAGGTTCGGTATCGCGATAGCAGCGATGATGCCGATGATCGCCACTACTATCAGCAACTCGATCAGCGAAAATCCTTTCTGATTCTTCATAATGCTGTTAGCTCCTTTTGAAATTTACCGTAGGTCAGTTTTCCTAGCGGCCAATCTGAGACAGATTGCTCTCCTTCTAACAACAAAGTCCGTGCCAGCTTGATGGTGTGCGACCGTCAACCGCGAAGTGCTTGTCAAGAAAGAGCATTTCGTCTTTCACGCGACGGCTATAAGCGTGTTCATAATTATTTTTAACAAAAAGCGATAGACTTTCATTGCCACTTTTTGTCAGAGAAGCTCTGGTCAGCGCGGGATCGGAGTGCTATTGACATCAGCCGGAGCACCCCGGTTGTAACGGATCACGGCCGTGTCGTCGACGAAGAAATAATCCAAAGCGGCACTGTTGGATTCCGGTGCCGCTGTGCAGGAAAAGTGCTTTGCATCGGGTGTGAGCGTAATAACAAAAGTGTAGCCGCTCTTTAGGCCATTACCGAGATTGGAATCGATGGTCCCTTCCGGCGCTAGATCAACTAAAACCGCATAAACTTTGAGTCTTCTCTCGTACAGATTCTCGGCGGTGGTGATCGTTCGCAACGACTGAATCGCGGACCCCGATTGAGCATATTGACGTGCGCGCTGGAGTGCGGGTATCGCCAGGGCAGCGATGATGCCGATGATTACCACTACCACCAACAACTCAATCAGCGAAAAACCCCGCTCCGTTTTCATTACGGTTTCCTCGAAATCGGTTCAGCCTTTTCTTACGACAGCCCGTCCCAAGTCGTCGCGTTTCGGAGCAACGCTTGTGCCAATGACGTTTCCCGAGGTTGACTTGAAGCTGGGATCACGGAGAGAGATGGAAAAACCGGTTGATTTCATCAATCTGCTCCGCAATCAGCCTGCGCTGTTCGAGCTGCACAGCGGGTGTGATCAGGTTGTGCGTCGCGTGCGGATCGCTGGCTAGATTGAAAAAGTAGTCCTTGCGATTTATCGAGTCGCTGATGAAAAGCGCGTCCCCACGATTGCTGAGCGCGCCATAGACGGCACCGTAACTCGAACCGATAAGGTAGGTATCCCGCTGATAAGCGGCAAGTTCTTCCGTACCCTGAACGAATAAGGGCCTGCCACAGATCGCCTGATGAAGGATCGGGCGATGGCCGAGCAAATAGTAAAGCGTTGGGGCGATGTCGGTTGGGAAAGCCACCTCTTGCTTGCCCGGCAGCAGCTTACCTTGCCATCGCGGCGGCACATGAATTATTAGCGGAATGCGAATCAGTTCGGGAAATATGTAGTAGCCGTGTCCCCAGCGCCCCCCTTCACCAAGGTCGTCACCATGATCGGAAGTCAGGATGACGATGCTTTCATCATAAAGAGCGCGCTGTTTTAGAAAGTTGAGAAACTCGCCAAAGCAGCGGTCTATTCTATCAACCTGCGTAGCATAAAAACCGTCAAACCCAGCAAACTCTTTGTACGGTTCATTGCGCCTTCGATGATTGCGCATCACGATGTGCAGGTTCTGTGGCTGCGTATAAACGAACACAGGTTGGTGGTCAGTTTTGGCGTCGAGATGAGTTTTGATTTCAGCGATGGTTTGGCAAAAATCGTAGGCCGTCCAGTCGATTTCACGGTCCAGCTCCGTGACATTCGGGCCTGACTGAACGATGCGCTGCAAAACCGGATCCATGGTGATAAGACACTTATAGCCTTCCACGTCCAGGAGCTTTTGCAGCACGTTCAGCGGATAAAACGGCTGCAAGTAGGCTTCACTGTGAATTTGCATGCTCCCGGTCCAGATCGATGGCTCAGAGTAGGCGGTCCCAGCATAGCGGGTGAATGCCTTGTCAAAAACCGCGCTGTCAGCGGCAAAGTTTTCGATGTTCGGTGTGAAGGAGACCGCCTTGTTGTAGGGAGAAAGATAATCCTGCCGCAGGCTGTCAACCACGATTATGAAGATATTTGGCTTGCGCCCTGGAGTAGGCGCTAAACTCTTAACCAGGTTAAGTTCGACGGGCCCAGCAGGAGTCGGGTTTGCAAGATTCGTGTTTTGTTGGAGGAACTCATAGAAGGCATCTGCGTCAGCGTCGCGTTCGCCGCTTTCGAGCGGGGCGGCTCTTGTAAATGTGAGAAACTTGAAGTCCGAATTTAAAGTGTCGCGTGACAATTGAAAAGAAAGGTCCAGATCGGCGTAGGCATCCAGCACCCGGGCCGCATCCCAGTTGTCGGCTATCGGCAAGGCGCTAAAGTGATACCTGGATAGTTCGCAGAGTCTGTAGCCCGCAATACCTCCAATTGCCAGAAGCAACAAGGCGATGGCTGGCAGCGGGCGCTGCCCCGGCCGCGCAGTCATCGAATAGAAGAAACCAAAGCTCGCCACCCAGACTCCCAACGCGATGAGTTTTTGTAAGTCAAATACCCAATCGCTCGGCGCGACTAAGACCGGCAAGCCGTACGCCCCTGCGACAAGCAGCGTCAACCACATAGCCCGCCAGATCCACGACGCGCAACGGTGTGGCACCATCGCGAGCAGCGGCAACAAGAATAGCTCAAGACCACGTCGCCGCTCCCCTGACCCTCGCAGGCGAACGCTGACTCCACCAAGATACATGATGAGGCTCGCACTAGCGGTCACGGAGTAGAGGTCGGCCTTCCAGCCGGTGAAGGAGACAGAACGAAAGATGACGTTGCGAAGTATGAGTGCTCCAAAAACGGTTGCCAGTAATTGGCACAGCAGAAACTCGATCTTGCCTCCGAAAGAAAACTTCCCGGCGATTCGTCGGACGAGTTTCAGGGCCGCAAACAGCACGATGAAAATCGAGAGGTGGCTTGCGACGCTCCATAACATTGCGAAGGCCGCTTCGGCACCCGTCATCTGTGCCTTCCCATTCAACAGGAAGCGCAGACAAGAGATCGTGGCGTACAGCACCGCGACGAAGCCGGCCGTAGCGACTGCCGTTGTTAAGGTGACATGGGATTCGTCATTCGCGAGTGTCCAGTCGACTGTGTTGCCCTGGTGCGTGTGATCAATGGCCGCCACCCAGATGAAAGGAAACAAACTAACTATGCTCCAGATATAACTCAAAGCATCGGGCGCGAGATGGATGAGCAGTGGTCGCAGCAACAACAGAATGCCGCTTACTGAGAGGAAGAGGATGAGGCCGCCAGCCAATCGCTTCCCTCGGCCCTGCCGCAGGTCGGACTTCACGGTCCAAATCAACAAAGCCAGGGACAGCCAGTATAGCAGCGGATGCCATTTGACAGCGCTCGTAAGCCAGGGAACAAGATTCCAGGTCACAAGGCCGCGATAAGTGAAGGGAATATAAACCAACAAACAATATGCGGAAGTCATGAATAGGCAAAGGACGAACGCTAACCGCCCGACCCAAAACCCATGCTTCTGGAGCAGACTTGACCGTGCGAGCGCGCCGACGTACGGACCCATAGATTCTTGGAATCAGTGATCAAATGAATCAGAGGGGCAAAACCGACAGAAGAGCGGTGCTTGAGGGTTTTCGATGAGAGAGACGAGTGCGTCTCGTTGCCTTCTACTTATGCGCGGCGCTGTCGCTCAAGGGGCCGGATTCTCGAAGCAGGCTGGCGGTCTGGCGAATACGATGTTTGTCCAATAGATGCCGTAAGCTTCTGACTGACATCTTCAAGATCTCCGCCGCTCTTGTTTGGTTGCCGTTCGTTCGGGTCAGGGCGCGAATGATGTAATCCTTTTCGAGCTGCGCCAGGTAAGCTTCCAGGTCGATCCCGTCGTCGGGCAAGTCCATATCGGTGACGACGCGAGGCTTGTATTTTAGTATTCTTTCGGGCAGCCACTCCGGTTTGACGCGTCGATCTGGAATTCCTGGCGGCGGTCCGTTATCTTCCCTCCGCCGGTCGAGGCCGGCGATCCTGCCGTGCTCCAGCGCAACCGCGCGCTCGATTGTGTTCTCAAGCTCGCGGACATTCCCGGGCCAGTCGTAATTCTCCAGATAGCGCGTCGCTTCCTCGGAGATCTCCAGAGTCGGGCGGTTGGCTGCTGCGCTGTACTTCTCCAAAAAGTGGCGGACGAGATCCGGGATGTCGGACCTTCTCGCCCGCAGCGGCGGCATCTCTATCGGGATCACGCTGATGCGATAGTAGAGATCGTTGCGGAATGTCCCGTCGTCCACCATCTGGGACAGGTCGCGATTAGTAGCGGCGACTACTCGGACGTCGACCGGTATCTCTTCCAACCCGCCGACACGCCGAATGCTTCGTTCCTGCAGAACCCGCAGCAGCTTAACCTGCATGGCCGGAGTGGTCTCGCCTATTTCGTCCAGAAAGATCGTGCCGCCCTCGGCCGCTTCAAACAGACCCTTGCGATTGGAGTTCGCGCCGGTGAACGATCCCTTCATATAGCCGAAGAGTTCCGACTCGAGCAACGTCTCAGTGAACGCCCCGCAGTTGATCGAAACGAACGGAGCGGCCGAGCGATCAGACATATTGTGAATGGCCCGCGCTACCAATTCCTTGCCGGTGCCAGATTCTCCGGTGATCAGCACCGTCGAGGTGGTCGCCGCCACAGTCTCGATCATCTGATAGATCGCTTGCATCTGAGGAGAGCGGCCTACTATGTTGTCAAGCGAGTTGCGCTGCCGCAGCTCGCGTTTCAGCAGAACGTTTTCCTGACGAAGATGTTTCCTTTCGAGCACCTTTCCAATCGAGACCTTCAGCTCTTCGACGTCGAAGCCGGCGTCTTTGATGACCAGGTCCTCGGCTCCGAGCTTGAAAGCCTTCCGCGCTGTATCGACGGTCGCAAAAGCCGTAATCATGATGACCATCGTTTCGGGAGAGATTTCTCGCACTCTTGCAAGAAGGTCAATGCCGCTGATGTCGGGCATCTTAACGTCGGATATGATCAGATCGTAAACGTTTTGGCGAACCAGCTCTAGCGCCCTCGTTCCGTTTTCGGCAGTGTGCACCGCGTAGCCTTCACGTTTCAGAACAAGCTCGAGCAGCTCGCGCATGCTCCGCTCGTCATCGACAACCAGCAGCTTTTCCATCGCTTGTTCTCCCGGTCATTGTACCTACGTCTGCGCCGCTCGAGCCGACCACTCCCCGCGCGAAGGGTTTTTGCCGTATGTCGGCTCGTTGGAGACCCGGCCCCTCGCGGGCAACGTAATCGCGATGCGCGTGCCTTTCCTCGACTCGCTCTCAACGGATATTCTCCCGTTGTGGTCTCGCACCAACTGATACACGATTGCCATCCCAAGCCCCGTACCGCCGCTCGATGAGTTGAAAGGCTCAAACAATCTCTCACGCTGCTCGCGGCTCATGCCAACTCCAGTGTCGCTTAGCGCAATGGTCACATCGCACTCGGGTTCCGCGTCGAGAGTGACCCGCAGCTCGCCAGCGTTCGGCATCGCCCTAATAGCATTGCGCGCGAGGTTCCAAAGTATCTGGCGTATCTGATTCGCGTCCCCGTTATAGAGAACGGGCTCGTCCGGATACTCCTCGGTGACGAAGTGATCCGGTGTTAATTCCGAGCTGTTGCGCAACAGCGAGATCGTCTCCGACAACACGCTCGCCAGGTCAATCACCGTGCGCTCTATTTTCGGTGGTCTGGCATATGTGAGAAAGTCCGACACGATTCGGTTCAACCGGTCCGACTCGCGCAGCACGATTTGCATCAACTGCGATTGGTCCGGCGAGAAGCTTATCTCGGTGGCGAGCACCTGGATAGAGCCGCGCATTGAGGCGAGCGGATTGCGAATTTCGTGGGCCAGTCCCGCAGCCATCTTGCCCAGCGCGGCAAGTCGCTCTTGCCGGCGGACCTCACGCTCGAGCTCCATGACCTCAGTCAGGTCCTGAAACGTGAGCAGGTACCCGCGCGAGGTGTCACCGTCATCGACAAGCGGTGCAACCGAGAACCCCAGATGAATCTCGCGCCCGTCAGCGGTCTTGCAACCGATGTCGAACCGCGGCAACCGAGTGCGATTTCGAATCGATTCAAGCCCGGCTTCGATCTGCCGCTCGATGTCTCCGAAGATGTCAAAAATCTTTTTGCCTCGAACATCCGCCGCCAAGTACCCGGTGATCTCTTCCGCCGCGCGGTTGAAGGTGATAATGTGGCCGCGCAGGTCTGTCGTCACCAATCCGCTTCGCATGCTTTCGATGATGCGGTCATTAAAGAGCCGGTAGTCCGCAAGGTCTTTTGTTGCGTTGGCCAGTTGCGTCTCGCTTCTGTGAATCCGTCCGGCGAGTTGGCTGGACAAGATCGCGATGGCAAACATCGCGATTAAGTTTAGCGAGAACATGAATTGCGTCCACGACAGCTCGCTCGCCGAATAAGGAGTCCAACCGTGAGCGCGGGGAAGGACGTTTGTCATCGTTAGCGCGCTTATGCCGATGTACAGAGCGCCGGCTAGTGCGCTGAATGTCGAGACACCTTTACGACCGAGCAACGCGCACGCCCCGAATATGATTACCAGATACAGCGCCAGGAACGGCGATTCCACGTCGCCGGTGCGATAAACCAGCCAAGTTACCAGGCACACGTCAACTGAGAATTGAATGTAGCCCTGTGCCTTGTACGGGATTCGGGTGCGAAGCGCCGCAAGATAGAAGGCCGAAGCGCCAGCGACCACACTGAGCATTGGGATGAACGATCGCGCGGTATTATCGCGCTCGGTCAGCGCAACGATGACAAACAACGCCGCCGTAGTCGCCAGCCGCGAAATTGATAACCATTGAAGCTTTCTGCGCATCTGCGAATCACCAACCGTCAAACTAATCTGCCTGATTGCGACGCGCGCCTGGGGTGCGCGCGGCAAGTAGTCGCTTGCTCTTTTGTCGATTAGAGACGGTCTGGAGGCGTGACGGAATATATCACGCTCGACCATCGCGCTCAAGGCTAATCTCAGTGTTGAATTTGAAATTCGACATGGTCTTCGCAACCAATCCAAACCCCAAATTTGGACTCTGAATTGTCTTTGTCCTTTACGACGCGGCTGGTCTATGCCGTTGTCGCGATCCATCGAACTCAGCCAGCATCGAATGTAACGTCGCACTTATTGCCGCTCTGTCGAACTTCCATCCGATCATCGGAATTACAACCCGCTCGCGCGTCTGACCGATGATCTCCCTCAGCAACAGCCGGCAGAACGCAGCCACTACATCCTCATCGAATTGCTTTCCCGTATTGCGCCGCAAGTCCGCAAGTGTTTCTTCCAACGAGAGACGCGACCGGTAAGGGCGGTCAGTCATCATAGCGTCAAATGAGTCGGCGAGAGTCACTATCTTCGAGCCCAGCGGTATCTGATCGCCTCGCAGCCCTTGCGGGTATCCGGTGCCGTCCACTTTTTCGTGATGACACTTAGTCATATATGCGATTTCATCCCACGGGCGTCGAATACGCGACAAGATCTCAAAGCCAGTACTCACGTGCTTATTCAATTCGCTGAACTCCTTTTCGGTGAGCGGGCGCGGATTGTTGATGATCGCCCGATCGACGGTGATCTTGCCGATGTCGTGCAGGTAACCCGCAACTCCAATGCGTTCCAGTTCCTGCCCGACAAGCCCCATCTCACGAGCTATTGCCTCGGCATACCGGGCGACGCGGTCCGAGTGGCCGCTGGTGTAGGTGTCTTTCAAGTCGATTGCCGCGCCAAAAGCGCGGATCGTGTCCAGGTAGATTTGGCGCATCTCGCCATATAGCCGGCGGTTCTCCTCGGCTTTGCGTTTGAGCGTTACGAGCAGTCTTTGGTTATAGAAAGCGATCGCGATGCTCCGCGAAATCGTGCCGATGATTTCCAGGTCTTCTTCGCTGATCTGCCGGCCCGTCAACTTCTCCGAGAGAAAAACCAGTCCCATCAGCTCGCCACGCGCGAGCATTGGGATGGCAATCCGAACGCGCAGACGGAACAACAGATCGTCGTTGCGGTGGAAAAAGTCAGCGAGTCCGTGCTTCTCGTCATCGATCAAAATCGGCCGGTCAAGTTCGGCAAATCGCTCAGCTTCGTTCCGCTCAACCACGATTCGTTCCCCAACCGCTTCCGCGATTCCTCGAGCAGCGACGATCTTAATTTGACGCGGCTTGCTTGTATATCGCGCGATGGCCCCGCGCGGGATCGCTAACGCGCCAAGCAGCGTGTGAAGCGATGCGCGAGTGACCTCGGCGAAGTTGTGCGTTGAGCTTATCTCTTCAGCGAGCTCGGTCAGCGCGCTGAAATTATGCAGCATCTTCCTGAGCGTCAGGTCCGATTCATTTTTCATTGTTAATTGTCCATTTC
>DASXSR010000383.1:0-4688 GCA_036505875.1 Blastocatellia bacterium
CCTTGCGAATGAGGACAAAGACCACTTGGCACGACAATTGAAGCCCGATCTCGCCGAACGCAAAAAAACAGAATGTCTTTTGGAGTGGATCGACGCAGGCACTAAGCGAGTGAGTGGCAAGTTATCAGCCTCCGGTTGTCAGGAAAAACATCGCTCTCTCGGATAACTGTCGTAACATCGCCATAACGCTCATTGACCCCGTGGCAGGGGGTTTTGAGCGTTATCGCCTGGTTTCAACATTACCGATTGTTCGCTGCATTACAAAATCCAGTACTTTTGACAGTACCCCCTTGTTGGCAGCGCGAATACATTTGCAATCGGCGAAACTCGATTTCCGCCAATCTGGATGGAGCGAAGCGCAAAGCACACTGCGTTAATGCGCAAAGGCGCAAGAAACCGGAAAAGTGCGAAATCGTTGAAACCCGTGCTAAAGCGATTCACGTCTGGTCCGCGTCTGGATGAAAAGCGAGGAGGCGCACGATGTCCGAAACAGAAAATGAGAAAGTTGACGAAAGTGATAGCTCAGGTCGATCACATGAATCGAACGTGGGAGATGCGCTTGATGGCACAGTCGAGTTGATTTCAAGGGGCTTTCCGCAAGGTGTGGACCGCCGAGCGTTCTTGATGCGCAGTGCAATGATCGGCGCGATGAGTGTGATGTCAGGGGTCTCCATTTCTTGCGAGCAAAAGACAGAGAAGGCGGCGCGGACCACGGCAGAAACAGGTACGGCACCGACACCACCGCTTTCTCCGGACCTGGATGTCGTCAACAGAGAAAAGGGTCCAGTCCTGACGGTCATAGATGAGTTCTACAAGGTTGGGCCGGGCCCATCGAGTTCGCACACGATCGGCCCGATGCGTATTACCTACGATTTTTATCAAAGGGCAACGAAACTGCCTGCCGACAAGCTAGAAAAGGCAACGGCTTTCAAAGTTAACCTTTTCGGAAGCCTCAGTGCTACCGGTAAGGGCCACGGCACAGAACGGGCAGCGTTAGCGGGACTCGTAGGGAAAGAGCCGGCAACCGTAGACCCGTTGTTTCTCGACAGCCTGCGAGACAAGCCCGATCAGGTGTTCCAGGTCAAGCTCGGCAGCAAATCTATCAACGTGAGCTTGAAGGACATCATTTACGATGCGACCAAGGGCGACTTCAAGCACCCGAATACGATGACCGCGAAGCTCTTGGCCGGAAACGATGTGCTGCTTGAACAGGAATACTATTCAGTCGGCGGCGGATTCATTGAGTGGAAAGGTTATATCCCACCGAAGAAGAATCCCCCGAAGTACCCTTTCTCGACGATGAAAGAGCTTCGCGCTCACGCCGACAATAACAAGATCACGATCGCAAAGGTAATGCTTGCCAACGAGATGTCGATCGCGGGCAGGTCGGAGGAGGAGGTTTATGCCTTCATCGACAAGATCATTAGCGCAATGGTCGCGACGGTAAAGTCGGGGCTGTCGATGCCGGAGGATGACGTGCTGCCCGGCCCGATCAAACTGCATAGCAAGGCAGCGACAGTTTACAAGCGCGCCATGGATGAGTCGTATCAAGCCGACAGGGGCATAGGAGTGCTTTCAGCATATGCTCTGGCGGCTTCCGAAGAGAACGCACGCGGCCACCTCGTTATTACTGCGCCGACAGGCGGCTCCGCCGGTGTTATGCCGTCTCTGGTCTATGGGCTCGGTGAAGGTGGGCGGAAGCTCCCGCTGCAGAAAATCCGTGACGGTATGCTCGGCGCCGCGGCGGTCGGCTATCTCTGTAAACATCACGCGACGTTGTCGGCAGCCGAAGGCGGTTGCCAGGCGGAGATTGGCGTGGCGTCCTCAATGGCTGCCGCACTGGTTGCCACCGCGTACGATGAGGAATCGCGGGTGGTCGAGAATGCCGCGGAATCGGCATTAGAGCATCACCTGGGCATGACATGTGACCCGGTAGCCGGGTATGTGCAGGTCCCGTGCATTGAGCGCTGCGCATTCGGTGCGGTAAAGGCTTGGACGGCCCATGCGATCGCCAGCAACGAGATCGCGTCTAGACACCGTGTCGATTTCGACGCGACTGTGCAGGCCCTGGCCCAGACCGCCAAGGACATGAACAGCAAGTACAAGGAAACCAGCGAAGCCGGATTGGCTCTTTCCGTGACGCTTTGCTGATCGAGAGGTGCTACAAGCATTGGGTGACAAACATGCCGAGAAGAGCCTCATAGAACATTTCCACCTTCATCTTCCATGTGATAGGGGGAAACTTGGCCGCAAAGCTCTCTCAAAAATATGCTCTATTCTCTCGCCGGACAATTCTCTTGACATGCAGGCTCCATCGAAGTGCGGAAGTTCTCGTCGCGATGAGCCTAGCGTTGCCCGTTCGTAGACCCTTCACGCGCAGGATGATGACTGTCCCGAAACTGCGCGCCGCATCGGGTAGGCACGTCGCATGAGAAGTACCCAGTTCGATGACCATTCCCCGTTCGAAGAAGAGCCCGAGGAGCACCCCAGGCGAAACCAACCGGACACCCTCTGTGAAACGATAAAACGCTTAGGCTATGCTCAAAATAATCAGGTGAGGCTCTACGGAGAGGTATTTGAGTTGGTGTCCGACCCGGTCAGCGTCGGCGAAAACTTCGTGTTTGTGGACGCACTGGAGCAGAAATCAGGTCAAGTCAAACGCGTCCGCATTCCACCGACCATTGTGCAGATGGCAAGAATAAAACGTCGCGCAGCGTAGGCGAACAACCCAACCCGATTATTGTTCAAACACTCTGAAACCAAGTTGATACGATAGGGGCCGATGCAAGCCTACGCGGGCAAATTTCGAGATTTCGCGCCGCGCTACACCGCAGCTTGTTGCAGCCAGGATCCCACGAGTGTGGCTGCGTTCTTATTCACCCCGCGGCTCGCTAACCGTCAACAGTGACTCCAGCGAGTCGTCAACCTCGTAAGCGAATCGTTAGCGGGCAGCCATGAATGAATCGCTCTCCTCTCACACCGCAGAGCCTGGCCGTATCGCCCGCCGTGCAACGCAGGCGAATCAAACTGGCTGGATACATTGGCTTCCCGGGTTGAACACTCTGCGTGGGTACGAGTCGTCCTGGCTGCGGCACGACCTTGTGGCTGGCCTCGTCATGACGACTATGCTCGTGCCGGTCGGCATCGCGTACGCTGAAGCATCCGGAGTACCGGGTATCAACGGCCTCTATGCGACCATCGTGCCGCTGCTGGCATACGCCCTGTTCGGTCCGAGCCGCATTCTCGTGCTGGGACCGGATTCGGCGCTCGCGGCCGTGATTCTTACAGTCGTGCTGCCGCTTTCGGCGGGCGAGCCGCAACGTGCGGTCGCTGTGGCCTCAACGATGGCGATTGTCTCGGGCATCGTGTGTGTTGCGATAGGCGTCGCGCGTCTGGGCTTCATCACGGACTTGCTCTCGAAGCCGATTCGCTACGGTTACATGAACGGCATCGCACTAACGGTGCTGCTGACCCAGATCCCGAAGCTCTTCGGCTTTTCGGTCACTGCGAACGGACCGCTGCGCCTAGTGTGGAGAATCGTCAACAAAGTGCTCGCAGGGAGCACGAACGTCGTGGCGCTCGCTATCGGCGCCAGCACGCTTGCTCTCATACTGTTGCTAAAGCGCTGGCCGCGCATCCCGGGGATTTTGATCGCCGTGATCTCGGCTACCGTTGTAGTCACGGCATTCGATCTCGCGACACGTGCTGGAGTCTCTACGCTCGGTCCTCTGCCACGGGGATTACCATTGCCACGCCTTCCCCTTGTCAACGTCGATGACATCGTACCGATTCTCACGGGTGGCCTCGCAGTGGCGCTCGTCTCATTCGCGGACACGAGCGTGCTTTCTCGAACATACGCGGCGCGTCTGCGTGCACCGGTCGACCCGAATCAGGAGATGGTGGGCCTCGGCGTCGCCAACCTCGCCGCAGCCTTCTTTCAGGGTTTCCCGATCAGCTCCAGCTCATCGCGCACGCCGGTGGCCGAGGCGGCGGGCGCCAAGACCCAGCTGACGGGGGTCGTGGGCGCTCTCGCCATCGCGCTGCTGCTGATCCTCGCGCCCAAACTACTCCAGCATCTGCCACACACCGCCCTAGCTGCCGTTGTGATCGCCTCGGCCATCGGCCTGATCGAAGTGTCCGACCTGCGCCGCATCTATCGCATTCAGCGCTGGGAGTTCTGGCTTTCGATGGCTTGTTTCGTGGGTGTGGCCGTGCTCGGCGCCATTCCGGGCATCGCGCTCGCGATCGTGATTGCCGTGATTGAGTTCCTCTGGAACGGCTGGCGCCCGCATTCGGCTGTGCTCGGCCGCGTCGAACGTGTCAAGGGCTATCACGACATCGCCCGGCATCCGGAGGCTCGCTTGATCCCGGGCCTCGTGCTGTTCCGTTGGGATGCACCGCTCTTCTTCGCGAACGCCGAGCTGTTCCACGAACGCGTTCTGGATGCCGTTGCGAGCTCGCCGACGCCCGTCCATTGGCTTGTGGTCGCGGCGGAGCCGGTCACGAGCGTTGACGTCACCGCAGCCGATGCCGTCTGCGAACTCGACGACACCCTGCATGCCGCCGGAATCGAGTTGTGTTTCGCCGAGGTGAAGGATCCGGTCAAGGACAAACTGAAGCGCTTCGGGCTTTTCACGCGGTTCGGCGAACAAACCTTCTTCGCAACCCTCGGCGAAGCGGTGAACGCC
>DASXSR010000384.1:0-9353 GCA_036505875.1 Blastocatellia bacterium
CGAAGGTGTAGTAATGCAGACCGGGGGCAAGCGGCGGTGTGGTGACAGTCCAGAAACCATCCGCCTGTTTCACCATATCCACTTTGGGACCGCTCCAGAAATTCACCCTGACTTTAGTGGCGTCGGGGGCTTTGACATGAAGCTGAACCCTTCCGGTGCTATCAACACGGGGATACTCTGCTCCCCAGACGTTTGTCGTAGCGGGTTGATAATCACCCGGCTCTTGCGCCCAGCAGGGGCTCGAGTGTGCGCAACAAAGACTCGATAATAGGAAGATCAGTATTTTGAACCGTCGCATCTTTCTTCTCCTCCTTACTTAGTGTGAAGGTGTTGCGCTAAGCTCGCCAAGGCTCACGGTAATCTCCTTCAGTGGCTTGTCTTCAGCGTCGAGAAACCGTCGAGTCCCAGATCCTGAGTGGTATTACTTACAGTCCCTACTGGTACATAGGTTCCTACTGAAAAATGGCATTACGTAGTTCTGAAAGCGAACTGCCACCGCGCTGGTATGCGTGCCTTGATATACTTCAAAGCTATTCCTAATACCGTATTTATCGAGCACATCGTGGAGCTTGCCGGTATCGGTGCGTAATCCATCCTTGTCCCCCACATCCATCGAAATCGCACGGTATTGGCGGAGATCTCCTATATATTGGTCTATGAAGTTCAGCGGCGCGTTCGCCGCCCATTTCGCCAGGACCTCGGGCTGCGGTTCGCCGCCCTTCCTGGGCAGGTCAAGATACAGCGGAGGGTTCTTCGGATCAGGCGACCAGGCCGCACCGCTGGCGAGCTGGGCACGAGCACCAAACGGCAGTTTGGCCGAATCCTCGGGCGTCTTCACCGATTCCAGTGCCTTGTCCACCTCTGCGTTCCCTGGCGCGGCGGGCCGCGAAGATAAACAACACGGGCTCATGATGTACAGGCTGCCGAACACGTCCGCATGCTTCATGCCGATGCGCGTCGCGCCGTAACCTCCCATCGAGTGGCCAACCAGCCCGCGGGCCAGGCGGTTTGGAATGGTCCGGTAATGCGCGTCAATGTAGGAGACCACATCGTGCGAAACAAACTTCTCGAAATCTCCGGTCGTGACTGAACTCGAATACATCGAACCGTTGTGCACGGTCTTGGAATCGGGCAGCACGACTATCATCTCTTTCGCGCCTTGTGCGAAAGCACCCTCTATCGTTTGGGGAGCGTGGATTTCCTGGCTCCACTGCTCGGCGCCGATGGAATAACCATGCAGGGCATAGACAGCGGGATAACGGCGGGACTTCTCTTTGACGTAACTCGGCGGCAGAAACACGAGTACGTCCCGGTCAACCGCATCCCCCTCCAGGTTGCCCTCAAGAGCCGTCCCGTGAATCCTTATCCGCTCTACCTGGACCGGCTTTGCATCGGGCACCGCCGGAGGCACCTCGGTTTTCACCTGGGCCGCAAGAAGCGCGACGGCGATTGTTAATGCCAGTGTCGCTGCACGAAAGAACTTCGCAATCATCAGCTTGTCCTCTCTTTTGAAAACTAAACAGGAGGCGCAGCGGAGAATTTACGCTCGCGAGTCAAAATAGTCAAAATCCGCCGATAAGCCGTGCGAGCGTAGTCCTGACAGCACCTTCCGCCAAAGTCGGACCAGGGTTGGTTGAGGAGAGAACCCTCTGTCATGTGAATCACTGTCTAGGTCGGAAATTGGGTCGGAAACTACGACTACAGTCGCCAATACTGTGCGACGAAGCGCAACGAAAGCTTAGAAAACAAAAGAACGAGCAACCAAAAAGTTGCACTCATAACCCAAAGGTCGCGGGTTCAAATCCCGCCCCCGCAACCACTCACGAAAACGCGGGGCAGAAAAAGGGCAGAAAACCTTGATCTGTCCCTTTTTCATTGGATCAACTCACTAGCCAATAGCGCCACTCTGACTCTTGCGCCCATTCAGGCGGTGACGGTCGCTACCGCCTCCCTCGCTTCAACCAGCCTTGAGCAGCCATTTTCCGATGATGGAGGAGACCCGGGAAGTAAACTCGGTCGCGACCGACACCCGGTCAAGTACTGAGATGAACGTCTATCCTCTAACACCTCGCTTGAGCGAGGTGTTAGCAGTCTGCTAACTTCGTAATCATGTCAATGGTTTCTGGTTAAAAGCCGTTAGAACGGCTGCCGGAGATGTCTGATTGCTTCGGGCACCTGGCGGACGAGGTGCTAATGAAATCAGGCCTTGTGTCAGTAACCCAAGTTGGTTGCTATGAAGGGAGGTAACTACCAATGGTTAATGAAATGATTGATGGTGCGTATCGCCAAACCAATCTGCCGAACGAGTCCGCCGAATACCTTGCCAGGCGCGAAGAGTTGCGCGAGGCGGAAATTGAATTGATGCGACAGCGGGAACGCGTTGCCGAAATGCGCCGCGCACTTCCAGCTGGCGCGAGCGTTCACGATTACGAGTTTCTTGAAGGCCCGACGTCTCTCGCCGATGGCGATGAACCGGTCACGACAGTTCGTTTAAGCGAATTGTTCACTGCGCCGGACCGTTCGCTCGTCGTCTATCACTTCATGTTTGGAAAGAAGCAGGCTAATCCTTGTCCGATGTGCACTGCCTGGATCGACGCCTTCAATGGCGTCGCTCATCATCTGGCCCAAAACGTTGACCTGGTGATCGTCGCTGCCGCCGATCCATCCACGCTGCGAGCGCACGCCCGAAATCGAGGTTGGGACAAATTGCGTCTGCTGAGCGCCGGGGAAAGCACATTCAAGTACGATCTCGGGAGCGAAGATCGCGAAGGACATCAGGACTCGACGATTTCGGTTTTCACTCGAGAGGGTGACGGTACGTTGCGCCATTTTTACAGCGGTCATCCATGGTTGGCGGATGACATCAGAGAGCGCGGTATCGACGAGCTAAATCCAATTTGGAATGTTCTTGATCTGACGCCGCAGGGCAGAGGGAAGTGGTACGCATCGCTCGAGTACGGAACGAAGGTGCAGGCGGCGCGCCGGTAGTCAATCACCTTGACCGAGTCAGCCATCCCTTATTGAGTCGCTCTCGCTACTTAACTGAATAACGAGAGACAGTGGAAGGTGTGAGATGGACGAGGGTATCGGGAGCGAGACCAAGGACAAGCTCGATGATGACGTGGATGCCCTGTTCAAGCTCCAATTGGCAGACTTCATTGGCGCACGCAATGATCTCGCCGCGCGGCTGAAGCGAGCCGGGCGTGCCGACGACGCGAACCTCGTGAAGGCATTGGCGAAGCCGTCCGTCTCGGCGTGGGCTGTCAACCAGCTCTACTGGAAGCATCGCGAAGCATTCGATCGGCTGCTCGCAACGAGTCAGCGCTTTCGTCAGGCTCAGACTTCCGGTACCGCCGGGAGTATCGCGGACATTCGCGAGTTGCTCGACGCGCGACGCGAGGCGCTCTCCGACCTGTCGGATCTAGTGACTGTATTGCTGCGCGGTGCAGGTCACAACCCCACGCCCGATACGATACACCGCATCACCACTACCCTCGAGGCCGTGTCTGCCCACCCGACGCCTTCCGATGGTCCAACTCTCGGGCGTCTCACTCAGGATGTGGACCCGCCGGGTTTCGAGTCACTTGCCTCATTGATTCCGGGCACCCACACCACGAAACGGAGTAAGGAACTTACGAAGGTCACTCCCTCGCAGAAGTCAGGCAATGCCGCCACGAAAACCCGGCAAAGGGCATCACCAGCCGGCGTACAAAAGGTCCGCGAGCCTGAAGAGAAGCGTCGGGCCAGGATAGCGGCCGCGAAGGTTTCATTGCAGGAAGCCGACAGATCGCTCACTGAAGCGCGGTCCAGGGCACAGCGCTTGGAGGCGGCTCAGAAGAAGGCGAATGCGGAGGCTGGGCAGGCCGAGAAGAAGTTGCGCGAAGCAGAAGAGCGTTTCAAGAAGGCAAGCATCGCTTCGCAAGATGCCGCTAACCGCGCGAAACGCGTCGCAGCAGAGTCAGAAGAGGTTGCAACGGTTGTGGAAGAAGCCAAGCGCACCGTCGAAAGGGCATCCAAAGAGCTCGAGTCATTGTTTGAAGAAACTACAGTCAGATAGCAGTAGCTCAAATAACTATTGTCTTTTATGCAGCCCACCCTTAAGATTGCGTCAACTCCCCAGATACTTATTCAATCTGGAGGAGAGTTATGTCCTGTTCCGCCATACTAGAAATGCCGGCCTTACTTGCCTGTGATTTGGGAGCCGAGAACCTTTCCGTTCCGTTGATACTCGCGGTCAATGACAACACTGATTTCCTTAACCTCCTTTCTGTCGTGCTGGACGAAAGAAGCTTTAGACTGGTGACAGCTGAGAGGGGTCTTGACGCGCTGGGTTTGGCAAAGGAACTGCAGCCGGATCTAATCATCAGCGATGTGGTCATGCCGGGCATTGATGGGATTGAGGTGTGCCGGCGTCTGAAGGCCGACCCTGTGACCGCCGGCATACCCGTTCTGCTGGTAACCGCGGTGAAGTACGACGAACCTTGCATCCTAGAAGGGCTTCGCGCAGGCGCCTGCGATTTCGTTCCAGCCTACGCTCCACTTGAACTGCTGCGCAGCAAAGTCGAGCATCTCGTTGCTATGCGCAAACGCGTACTGGCAGCGCGAGTCGAAACTGAGAGGCAGTTTCGCGCTCTGATTGAGAACTCTTTGGATATCGTTACCATCCTGAATAAGGACGGAACCATCCGCTACGAGAGTCCATCGGTCGAAGACATCCTCGGGTACGACCCCGAAGAACTGATAGGACAGAGCGCCTTTAAGTTTATTCACCCGGCTGATGTCAGCAGCGTTCTGCGAATTTTCAACCTGGGCGTTGGGACCGATGGTTACACGGCGCGGATCGAATTCCGCTTTCGACACAAGAAAGGATCCTGGCGTGTGCTCGAGGCAATAGGCAGGAATCTTCTCAATGACCCAATCGTGTCGGGAGTCATCGTCAACTCTCGCGACGTCACCGAGCGCAATCATATGCAAGCTGCGGTAAGCGCACTCGACAGGCGGTTTAATCTGGCCGTAAGAGCGTTCAAGGATTACGCGATCTTCATGCTCGATCCAGATGGCTACATAATCACATGGAACGCGGGAGGTGAAAGCATCAAAGGTTACAACGCTGAGGAGATCATCGGTCAGCACATCTCGCGCTTCTACACCGCGGAAGACATTGAAACCCGCAAGCCGTACGACGATATGTTGTCAGCCACAAGGGACGGCAGCATCGAATACGAGGGTTGGCAATTGAGGAAGGACGGTTCCAAATTCCATGCCGCTGTCGTACTGACAGCATTGAGAGACGACCAGGGCAATCTGGAAGGTTTTTTGAGGGTCACGCGCGACGTAAGATTGGCTTCGAAGTAAGAACCGAAACGATCACGCGTCAGGAAGTGTTGACCCGTTTGCAGCCGCAGACGCAGAGTCTGGGCGCTTGGATTTCACCTTGGACCTCGTCCTGGGCGCAAACAGCGCCACGAGCAACGCAGCACAAATGAGCGCTGCGATCAAGACAACCCACAACCACAAAGGCATCAGACCCATCGCGCCGACGGAAGCCCAGGCTAGGAATCCCAGAACGATCAATAGAAAGAACCATTTCTTTGGCAGACGCGGCTGGCTTTCTGGTGATCCTTCGGCTTGTTTCATCACGGCTCCCTCGAGTTGGCTGTCATCCTCTGACACATCGCACTATAAAGACCGCCGCTCATCCGGGAGTTTGGGCGTCGGGACTATATCCGGTCGCGGCATCTCTGGCGGCTTCGGTTCTGGTGGCGGCTCTGGGTGCGGAGGAGGCGGTGGCTCGGGCCGCGGTTGCTTGCAAAATAGAGAACGTCGATTGTTTTCCATGCACTGGCCTCGTCGGAACAATCGGTGATGATTTCCTGGCAAGCGCTCCGCCGATTGCCAAGCGTCCTGTGAATAGTATATAGCATCTCCGCCGTGAATCGGAACTACACGGCGTCACGGTTGAACAATACTTCTCAACGTAATAACCTACCTCTCTCTCATGGATGAAAGGAGGAAGATGCAATGCCAATCAACAAAGTCACGGTGCTCGGCTGCGGATTGATGGGTTCAGGTATCGCACAGGTGTGCGCCCAAGCGGGGCGCGACGTTACTGTCATCGAGGTCTCCGAAGCTTATTTGAACGGAGGTCTCAGCAACATCGCAAAACAGCTCGCAAAGATGGTTGAAAGGGCCAAGATAACTGCAGATGAAAGAGACCAGACAATTGAGCGCCTTCGCGGATCAATCAAACTGGAAGACGCAGCCGCCGCAGACATCGTCATCGAAGCAATCATAGAGAACATCGAGGAGAAGAATAAGACCTACTCTCGGCTCGACAAGATTTGCCCGCCGCAAACGATCTTCGCGTCGAATACGTCGAGCCTGTCCATAACTCAAATGATGACTGCGGCCAATCCCGAGCGTCAGCGTCGCTTCATCGGCATGCACTTCTTCAATCCGGTGCCGATTATGAAACTCGTTGAGGTGGTCCGAACCATCCTGACCGATCCCGATGTATTCGACGCTGCGACCAGGTTCGCTCGCGAGATCGGCAAAGTTCCGGTCCAGACTTCGGATCGCACCGGCTTTATTGTGAACCGGTTGCTTGTACCTTATATGCTCGACGCGATCCGAGCGCTGGAAGAAGGCGTGGCATCGATCGTTGACATCGACAACGCGATGAAGCTCGGTTGTGGTTACCCGATGGGGCCGTTCACGCTTGGCGATTTCGTCGGACTCGATACGACTTACTACATCGCAAACATCATGTTTGATGAGTTCAAGGAGCAGAGGTTCGCCCCGCCTCCGCTGTTGAAGCGAATGGTGATGGCGGGATTATACGGCAGGAAGACCGGACGCGGCTTCTATGATTACAGCGATGCTAACAACCCAAAGCCGATGTCGCTTTCATAGTTCACGTAGTAACGAATTTATTCGTTGGACGGCCGGAAGCGAATGAATTCGCCACTACTTGGTCACGAATTCATTATCGAGACCCATGCACGATTACCGGCGCATTCTTGTTTACATCCTTCCCTACTGGCGAAAGCTCGCCCTCGTGCTGGCGTTAAGCCTGGTATCGACGCTGGTCGGTCTCGCTCAACCCTACATAACCAAGCTGCTGATCGATGAAGCTTTGCTGCGGCGGAATGCCCGGGCATTGGTTACGGTAGCCGCGCTGATGGTGGTGGTGACGATTGTTGGCTTTGCGCTGAACGCATTCAGCGGCTATCGCTACGTTGCGACTTCGGCAGCGGTGCTTTTCGACATGCGCCTGGCAGTGTACCGACATCTGCAAAAGCTATCGCCTCGCTTCTACGCGCGAACGAAGCTGGGCGAGATAGTGTCGCGGTTGAACAACGACATCAGCGAGGTTCAACGAGTCGCCGCCGATACATTGCTTGCCGCCGTCAGCAACATCATCTTTCTCGCCGGCAGCGTAGCCATAATGCTGTGGCTCAACTGGAAGCTCTTCTTGTTGAGCATCGTCCTGATTCCGGTGTCCGTACTGGCGTTGAAACATTATCGCCGGAAACTTACGGAACGGATTCGCGGAATGCGTGAGCGCAGCGCGGACATCGGCAGCTTTTTGATAGAGAGTCTGATGGGCATGCGTCTTGTTGTAACATCAAACATGCAAGACTCGGAAGTCGAACGCTTTCGTGAAAAGAACCGAAGCTTCATTGACGCGCTCCTTTCGATGCAGTTGATCTCCTATCTAGCCGGCGCGTTTCCCGGGACTATGCTCACGCTGAGTACTGCGCTGGTGTTTCTTTATGGAGGCAAGCTGGTGATCGACGAAAAGATGACTATTGGCGCGCTGGTGGCTTTCATGGCGTATCACATGCGATTGCTTGCGCCGATTCAGAACTTGATGGGTCTTTACACGAGCGTCGCCACCGCGCGAGTGTCGTTGAGCCGCGTGTTCGAAGTCTTAGATGCTCCAGTCGAAGTAATTGAATCTCCCGACGCCGTCGAGCTTCGACAGGTGAGGGGCGAGATTGAATTTGACCGCGTAACCTTGAGACACGATCGCGAGAACGTCGTGCTCGATTCAGTGAGCTTTCACCTGCCCGCAGGCTGTCTGTGCGCAATCGCCGGGGCAAGCGGCGTCGGCAAGTCAACGATCGCCGATCTGCTACTTCGCTTCTACGACCCGCAGTCTGGCGCCGTGCGCCTCGACGGCCATGATCTGCGAGAGATTCGTCTCGTTGATCTTCGCGAACACGTGGTGCTGGTCGAGCAGAGTCCGTTTTTGTTTAACGCTACGATAGCCGATAACATCCGCTACGGCAGGCCTGAAGCGAGCCGCGAAGAGATAATTCGAGCTGCTCAGGGCGCCGCAATAGATTCATTCATTCGATCTCTGCCTGAAGGCTACGACACGCAGGCAGGCGAGCGCGGGCAGGCATTGTCGGCGGGCGAGCGCCAGCGCATCGCGCTCGCGCGAGCACTGTTGCGCGATCCGGCGGTGCTGATTCTGGACGAGCCAACGGCGTCGGTCGACCCGATCGCAGAGCAGAACATCGCCGATGAGCTTGCGTCTCGAATGGGAGGTCGCACAACGGTTGTCATCTCTCATCGCCTGTCGCTGATCGAACGAGCCGACTGGGTCATCGTGATCGACGGCGGAAGAGTAATCGAGATGGGCACTCCTGGTGAGTTGCTCGCCGGCAGAAAAGCGCTGGCCGCGCTCTTTGCATTTGAGTAGACTCGCCCAACGAAGGAGGACGAAATGACAAAAGGAAAACTCGTCCGACCAATGTTTGCTATTGGCGCGGTTGTCATCGCCGTCATAATCGGCTGGTCTGCAATTGCGCAGACCAAGAACCTGCTTGAAGGTACGTGGAAAGCGAACATCTCCAAATCGCAGCGCGACCCCAAGCATTTGTTCGAGAGCGTGACTCTTACGTTTGAAGTCTCCGAGGACGTGGTCTCGCTGACCTTCACCGGAGTCAACATGTCCGGCGAACAAGAGTCGGGCACAAGAAAGTTTCACGCGGACGGAAAAGAATATCCTATCGTCGAGGCTCCGGGCATGGTTGAGGTTTCAAAATGGATGGGCTCAAACGTCATGGAAACAGTCGCCAAGAAAGACGGGAAAGTAGTCGGTCAAAGCACGTATGAAGTCTCCAGTGAAGGCAAAACGCTTACGGCAAAGATCAAGGGGATCGACGAAAGCGGAGGCACGTTTGAGCAGGTCATCGTTTTCGATCGCCAGTGAATCAACCCTCAGATGGCTGACTTAATCTCACCGCTTTTCGACATCCGAATAATGTGCTCCGCCGCGCGATAGGCGAGCGCTTGAATGGTCAACGTTGGTTGGCCGCGACCCGAGGTCACAAAACTGCTCC
>DASXSR010000385.1:0-4852 GCA_036505875.1 Blastocatellia bacterium
TTTCCAGCTTACGCCCAGCGGTGGCGGAGAGTGGAATTTCAGAACGATTTATTCGTTCAGAGGGCAGCCGGACGGAAGTTTTCCCTATGGCGCGCTCCTGTTCGATCGTTTGGGCAATATCTACGGAACGACTTATTACGGCGGAGCTAATGGCATCGGCGCTGTTTACGAGCTATCTCCCCGGCCTACCGGTGAATGGAACGAAAGCGTGCTCTATAGCTTCCAAGAGGGAAGCGACGGCAATAGTCCCATCAGCAATCTGGTTGCTGATGGCGTCGGTAATCTGTATGGGACTACCAGTGAGGGTGGCTTGGGCAGTGGCACCATCTTTAAGCTAAGTCTCGTTGGCGGTCAGTGGATCGAAACTGTAGTTCATGCCTTCGAAGGTCCTCCAGACGGCGCCTTTGCCTATAACGGGATGGTGGTTGATGCGTTTGGAAATTTTTACGGAGCCACCGTTCACGGGGGCGATGATAACGACGGATCCGTCTATAAGTTCACGCCCTGATTGCGCAGAGGGCTAGTTAGAAACTCCCCTGGGCGACTCGGGAACTTCCGCGATCGGAGATCAGCGGTTGGATTCAAAAGTCTTTCAAGAGCGTTCGATATTACAAGTCAGGCGTGTTAAACGTGTTGCCCTGGCTGAGGTCGCCGGTCTCGTAGCCGCGGCGGAACCAGCTGCAGGCAGATTTTGTGGCCGGCGTTTGGAGTCGTCAAGATGACAGATGCGTATTGGCAGCCCGCATTCGAGACGACCAAGGCGCAAAGGCAGCAGGGCGCAGAGCGGCCGAGGACGCCGTGTTTCAAAAGGCGCTCTCAGGGCTATGCTGAAGATCGCAACTGGCTAGTGGCCAGTAGGCCCCTGAGGAGGAGGCTCAGGCGCCGGTGTCGGTGTTTCTTTCCTTTGTGCCATTCTAAACCCTTAAATGGACGAAGCAGCATAGTCGAGAGATAATTTCTAAAAGGTGACACGGCACCAACACCCAATCGTGGCGAATACCGACAAGCTCACTGCGCTCCCCGACCGAAGACTGATTCGTTCTCTCAGCGCCTTTTCGTTAGCGAAACAAGATCAAGTAAACGAGAACGCTTAACGCCACCACGACCATAATCATTCGCTGCAGATGTTTCGCATCAAAGGGCCGCGACGGAATTGCCCGCGATGAGGCAGCACAATGACGGCAATGATGATCGACGATGGAAAGCGCGTAGCCGCAGGTGGGGCAAGGCTCCAGTGGCATATGATACCAATCGCAGACATTGACCTAATAGCGAGGAATACCCGAGGGGGAGAAAATGGGGAAAATGGGGTCGCGTCTGAAGATCTAACATTCGAGCGACCTGAAAAGCTCCGGGTTCGAAGCTAGAAGTTAGCTTTTGGGCGCCGCAAAAAGCGGGCTCGAATCAATATACGTGCGCTATTCCGTGAAATACTTCGCGGCGAGAGATCGCGCGCCAGCGCCTAATACACTCGCAGCTGCTTTGCTACCCAGCAGTTTTCTCAACAAAGATTTCGCTTTGTCTTTCTCCTCCTTCGACAGATCGGCTTGATTGATCGCCATGATCACTTTCTCCAGTGCCTCTACAATCACTTGCTGCTGCTGCGGAGTGCTCGGTCCGATCGGCGCTTGTTCCTGCTGAGGAACAGTCGTTCGCCGGCTCTCATCGATAGAGATCCGGATCGGGGACGCGACGCCACCTTCGAGCACTTTGACTCCAAAGTCGTTAATCTTAGCAAAGCCGGACAGCAGCCCCATCCCGCTCTTATCTTCAAGAGGGGTCCAGTCGATGAGGCGATACTCTGAAAGCTGGGCCACCGCTCGCAACCAGTCACGGCGATTTATACCTCCTGGCGGCGGGACCGCCTGCTCAGCGTGGCCGAACGGAATGGAACCTTCGCTTCGACGTTCATACAGAAGCTGCAGAAGACATCCTCTGACGACAGAATCTTTCATAAACTTTAGCAATATGTTCTGAACCCTGCGCACCACAGGCATGGCTGCCTATCCGTGACCGAATTTATGAAGCTGCGCAAAAACGAACGAGCGCTAAAGCGCCTTCAGCCGCGCAATCATGGCTTTGCTGTAGCCGTCCCGGCGAAGCTTATCGTAATCGATCTTCTCGCAGTTTTTGCGAAAGTCGTTTTTGATAGCCTTGAGAAGACGATCCCCGGACTTGAGACTTCCCAGAGAAAATTTCCGCCGCTTTGCAGCCACTGCGATTGCCATTGCATCATTACCATACGCACTTTGCGCTCCATGCCCACCGGATTCTTCGCGAGCAGAAAGTCATCCTCCCCTCTGCAGGCCCAGCAGAGCATTTGACGTTGCACCCGACGAGCGCAATCGAATGCGATGCGGTGCAAAGCTTGCGGTCGCCGCGGCGACCACCACTAGAGCTTTGCGGCTCATGCATCGTAAGCGGCTTACGATAGATCATAACAAAGATTTATCTATGCTTTGAAACTCGCTCGCTGCCCGCACTCGCTCGCTGCTTCCCTCGCAGTTTTACCTTCTATGTCGCTGATCCCATCCAGCTCCATTGTGTTGGTCTGCGGTAACCACGAGCCGTTTAACCGGTTGGCCTTTAACGAGTCCATCCACAATGTCCGGGACGTCGGCGACCGTGACGCGCCCGTAAAAAAAGTGATCGGGTTCGACTAAAACCGTCACGCCGGTTGCGCATTGATCGAGACAGCTCGATGTGCACACGCGCGCCTCCAGCTTTGCGAGTCCGCGCGCGGCAACCTCCCCTTTCAACGCTCTATACACTTCTTCCGAGTCCTTGGCCGCGCAGCATCCTTTCGGGTTCTCCTCGGCCCGACGATTGATGCAAACAAAGAGATAGCGCTTGCGTTGCAGAGAGGTGAGAGTCGAATACTCCGAGCCGGAGGTCAAAGGCCAAAGATCAGCCGCCAGATTAGAAGCAAACGCTTAACTTCGAATTCCGAAGATCGTTGACGAGCTCGTCGCTACGGCTTTGCGGCTAACACTCCGAATGCTTTCGCGAGCAGACGACCGTTACCCAAGTGCGCGAAATTTCGCCAAAAAAAATGAGCCGTTTTCCAGCCCGTTGTTGCTTTACAAGTATGAAACCATTCTATTTCGCAAAAAGGAAACTCCAGCTTGTGCCGGCGGCAACCATCCTGATCGCCCTGGCAATATCCACCTCACTGTCTGCGCAAAGCATTACCACCTTTGACGCGCCGGGTGCGGGCACGGGGCCCTTTCAGGGCACCTATGCCACCAACATCGCCCCGTCTGGGACAATGATAGGATTCAGCCGTGACGCGAACGATGTGCGACACGGTTTCGTCCGGTCCCAGGATGGCAGTTTCACCATCTTCGACGCGCCGGGTGCGGGCACGGGTGCCGGCCAAGGGACACGGGCCTACTCCATCAACCCGAGTGGGACGATTACGGGACACTTCACTGACTCAGTCAATGCGGCCCACGGCTACGTTCGCTCCCATCAAGGCGTGATTACCGTCTTCGATGCGCCGGGTGCGGGCACGGGTGCCGGTCAGGGCACCTTTCCTGCTCTCAGCCCCTCCCTCATCAACCCGAACGGGGCGATCACGGGATTCTACACCGATTCGGCTTTCGTGACTCACGGTTTCCTGAGGGATAGGAATGGCGCCATCACCACGTTCGATGCGCCGGGTGGGGGCACAGGAGCCGGCCAGGGTACGCGTAGCTTCGCAATCAGCCCAGGTGGGGAGATCACAGGATTCTACTTTGACGGGACCAATGCGAGCCACGGCTTCCTGCGGGATAAGGAGGGCGTGATCACCACATTCGATGTTCCGGGCGCGGGCACGGGGCCCGGTCAAGGTACATATGGCGCTGGCTTTACTCCGGATGGAACCATCATGGGAGTCTACATTGACGCGGACGATCTGGCTCACGGTTTCCTGCTGGATAAGAATGGCGTCTTAACCACATTCGATGCACCGAGCGCGGGCACCGGCCCGCTCCAGGGTACCGACCCTTGGGCAATCAATACGAATGGGGAGATCGCGGGATACTACATTGACGGGACAAATGTGACTCACGGCTTTGTGCGCGATAAGCACGGCGCCATCGTTGAGTTCGACGTTCCGGGCGCGGCGAACATGGGCGCCTGGGGGAGCATTGCTCCGAACGGGGCGGTGACCAGCTTTTACCTCGACGCGAACAACGCGGTTCACGGGTTCGTGCGAGAAGCGGCCGGACAATAACTCCTAAGCGACCGAAGCCGCTACGTAAGCGCCATAGTCTTCCTGAATCATCGCCAACGAGAGATTGAGGCCGGCACTAAGGCCGGTGGACGTGTAAACGTACGGACAAGCCACAAATCCGACAAAAAGGCAGCGATTAGTGAACTGGACGGAATATCGCATTGGGATTACAATCCCTTTCCCCATATGGCAGGCGATCCCGTGGTGGTCGAACATGTGCCAATTCCGGCTAGGAAAGCGAATGCGAACTGTGGTTCAGAAAATGGTGAGATATCGGCCGCAACGTACGAAAAGCTACGCCGCCTGGCTGCGGAATATCTGAGAAGCGAACGTTCGGGTCATACGTTGCAACCAACTGCACTTCTGCACGAGGCTTTCTTGCGCGTGCTCAAGCGGCCAGATCATGCCTGGCGCAATGAAGCCCATGTCATTGCGTTCGCTGCGCGGGCGATGCGGCGTGTTCTGATCAGTTACGGAAGAACGCGCGCACGCCAAAAAAGGGGCGGGCCATCAGCGGTGCGATTGCCGTTAGATGAGGCCTTGGATTTTTGCGCTGAGCGCGACCTCAACCTCGTAGCAGTGGATGAGGCATTGGAAGAATTGGAAATCGAAGATCCGCGGCAGGCGCAAATT
>DASXSR010000386.1:0-4290 GCA_036505875.1 Blastocatellia bacterium
TTCTGAGAGCACAATTCGGAGCCCATTGTCTAATCGAAATTGCGACCATGGCACTTTGAAGGATTGCGATCGCGCCACAGGGAGAGATGAGAGGGCGATAACGACTATCAACGAAGCTGCACTGACGATACTCTTAAACAAGGTTGTTATAAGTCTACGCGGCAACGTTTCGGTTTTCAAACTTTGCCTCAAAGGGAGAAAAGGGTGGTCGAGACCACCCTTCCTCTTTGGGGGCTATGAATCTGTCCCTATTTCAGGCCTTGAGCTTCTTCCTCGCCTCGGGAAATGCGAGCGCTCGTTCAAGCGTGAGCTGATTGAATTCTGTTATTTCTTTGTAAAGCTTTTGAGCGCTGGCGGCATCGCCGTTCTTTGCATACGCGCGGGCCAGAAGCAGCTTGTGAAACGGATCGGTCAGGTCGGTCTGCTTAAGCTCCTCGACCGCCTTAGCGTAATCGCCCGCCTCGAGCTTCAAGTAGCCGGCCAGGTAGTGATAAGACGGCCAGAACTGTTCGCCTTCCTTCCCGCCCTCTTCGATCATCTTCTTTATGAGCTCAGCTTCCTTCCACGCTTCCTCTCGCTTGCCCATCTTCGCAAGCGCGCGAGCCTTTCCGTGGTGAAGCCGGCCGAGCCACGTCTTCTTCTGCGTCTCGTCCAGATTGCTGCTGGGTATTGTTTCGTAGCCCTTCTCATAAGCTTTTATGGCATCTTCGGCTTTGCCATACTCCAGATGCAACCGCGCGATTGAATTCCAGATGAACACCGCCGGGAAGTTCTGTTGCTGGCTCGAGTTCTGATAATCGACGGCGTACGCTTCAAGCGTCTTCACCGCAGTTTTAATGTCGCCCTCATAGATGTACGAGAACGCCAACCCGTAGTTAGGGCCGAACGGCGCAGAGTTCTTCACCTGCTTTGCCAGTGACGCATTAAACAGCTCGCGGGCCTTCGCGTAGTTGTTCTTGAGTAATTCGATGTTGCCTAGAAACGTGTAAACGCGGGGCGTGCTGCCGTCGAGCTTGACTGCCTTTTGGAAGGCGTCTTTCGCTTCGTCAAGCTTTCCGAGGTTGGTGTAAACCTGGCCGAGCAACATCTGAACCATGCGGTCGTCGGGATACTGCCTGGCGAGGTCGAGGAAAATCGGGAGCGCTTCATTCAGTTTCTGCGCGCGAGTCAGCAGCACGGCTTCGATGTATCGGCGCTCGCCGTCTGATGCATTCTTCGCAAGTTCGGTAGCTTTGTCGTTGTATGGCTTCGCCTCGGCGGGAGTGTTGGCGGTTGTGGCCATCAGGTAATACCCAAATGCGAAGTTGGCGTCCGCCGCGACTGATTTCTTCGCAAGCTCATTCACTTGAGGACCGAGTTGAAACGTCTCGATCTTGTTAACGATCTGCGCAACGCAATCCTTCGCTTCTTTGGAGTCGGTAGTGAACTCGATCTTCTTCTTGCCCTCGGTCTTAGACCCGAAGGCGCTGGAAGCAGCGAGCGTAAGCAGGATCAATACGGCAAAGACAGTCCTTAAAGAGTTAACGGCTTTCATACTCTACTCCTTTTGAGCGGAAATAGTTGTCCGGGCACACTTCGCTAATTTGCTACTGCACGGGTTGAGATGATTCAACGTCGGGAGTGCCCGCGAAGTTTCCGCGGAAATGTCAAAAGTTGTCAAATCTCTATAGGAGATTGTTACGAAATTACTCCGAGCTGACGGCCGACCTTATCAAAGGCGGCGAGCGCGCGATCGAGATCCTCGCGGGTGTGGGCCGCCGATATCTGCGCGCGCAAGCGGGCCTCACCCTTGGGCACAACCGGATACCACAGCCCTTTGATGTAGACGCCTTCTTTCAGCAACTCCTGGCTCATGTCCTGAGCGATCGCCGCTTCGCCAAGCATCACGGGAACGATCGGATGACGGCCTTCGATGATCTTGAAGCCTCGCCGGACAATCTCGCGCCGGAAATAGGCGGTGTTCTCGCGCAGTTGGTTGACGATCGACGGGTCGTTCTCGATCAGGTTCAGCGCTTCGATGGAGCCCATCACTACCGAGGGCGGAACCGTGTTTGAAAAAGTGTATGGGCGCGACTTTTGCCGAAGGAACTCGATCAACGGCGCACGGCCCGCGATGAAGCCTCCCGATGCCCCGCCCAGAGCTTTGCCAAACGTGCCGGTTACGACATCGACTTGTCCGAACACACCTAGCTCCTCGATCGTGCCGCGACCTGTCTTTCCGAGGGCTCCGGTCGCATGCGATTCATCCACAAACAGTAGCGCGTTGTGCTCGCGCGCGAGCTTCACTAGTTCCGGCAGCGGAGCGAGCAAGCCTTCCATCGAGAACACTCCGTCGGTCGCGATGATCCGAATCCGATACGGTTTGTCGCGATCTTCTTCGAGCATCTCTCTCAGATGATTCACGTCGCCGTTGCGATACAGCCTCGAGACAGTCTGCTTGGCGATTTGGCGACAGAGTCTTACGCCGTCGATAATGCTCGCGTGGTTCAGTTGATCGCTGTAGATCACATCTTGATAATCGCTCTGTCCGAGATCGTTCGCGAGCAACCCGGCAAAGAAAGCCTCGTTCGCCGCGAAGCACGACGAGTGAAGGATCGCGGCCTCGCAACCGACAAACTTCGCAATTCGACGCTCGAGCTCGAAATGAATCGGCTCGGTGCCGCAGAGAAATCTAACTGACGCCAGCCCGTAGCCCCACTCATCGATGGCGCGGTGAGCGGCGGCTTTGATACTGGGATGATTCGCAAGCCCGAGGTAATTGTTCGACGCGAGCATCACGACCTCGCGCCCTTCGACCATCACTTCGCCGCCCGTCTCGCTCTCGAGCGGTACTTCGTACTTGAACGTCTTTGCTTCTTTGATCTTCTCAAGCTCGCTGTTCAGCGTTGAGTAAAGCTCGCTCGGATTCATGCAATATTTGCCTCCGCTTGATCGATTCGAAAAATCAGTTAAGGGAGCACGACCCGGGGCCTCGTGGGTCTCCACACGTTCCGCACGGGCTGAGTGGCGAAGCCGTTTCGAAGTTTCGTCCTCGACCGGCTGAGAAAACTGACAGTTGCTTTTCCAAACTCGTGCTTTTGCACGATGGGCATTCAACCGCGCTCGATGGCTGAACCAGTTTCTCGAACCTGCCATTACACGTTTTGCAAACGTACTCGAATATCGGCATATCTAATTCCGAGACACCTTTGAAAGCCAAAACATTGCTGCTCGCGGTAATCAAAAGCAGCTACGGTTCTAGCAACAGCTTCACAGCTTCGTGATTTCGCACCAGCTCGAATCCTCGCTCGAACTCCGAGAGCGGAACAGGCTCGCGCGCGATGATCTTTTCCAGTCGCGATTTCAAGCCGCTCTTCTCGGATCCCAACAGATCCAGCATCCCGTACCACGTCTCGAACATCCTTCGTCCGAAGATTCCGCGAATCGTCACGCCTT
The DNA here is from genome assembly GCA_036505875.1 of Blastocatellia bacterium. Lineage (GTDB taxonomy): Bacteria > Acidobacteriota > Blastocatellia > UBA7656 > UBA7656 > Onstottus_A. The sequence goes on from DASXSR010000386.1 coordinate 3,436, forward strand.
TCCATACCGCGTACTTTCCAAAATCAAACGATCGAAGCGGCCGCGACGGAATGCCGAGCAAAAGTATCTGTCCGCCGTTCTTCACGATCGTGCCCGCGTCGTTGTAGGCTGCCTCGGCGCCTGACATTTCCAGCGCAACATCGACGCCGCCGCCGTGCTCGTCTCGAATGCGGCGAAGCATTTCATCACGCTGGCCTGGCGCGATTTCCTCGTTTGTGTCGAAGCAAAAGTCCGCGCCGAGCTGACGCGCGGTCTCGAATCGCTTCGTCAGATGATTCGCGTCGAAGCCTTGCGGGTTCGAGAAGTCGGTAACGTAGATTCTTGCGGCGCCAAGCGTCCTGGCGACCGCCGTCGACATCAACCCTTGAGCGCCACACCCGAGGATCGCTACGGTCTTGCCTTCGACTCGTCCTTCCATAACCGTGTGAACGGCATTGCCAAGCGCATCCAGAAATGCACCGAACCGCGGCGGTATCACGTCGCGTCCGCCGAAGCGTTCGAGGTTCACCAGATTGCTCGCGGGAACGACTACATATTCGGCGAACGCGCCGTCCAGGTGCACGCCTTTCACTCGAATGTTCTTGCAGATGTGGCGCCGGCCAGTCGCGCATTGTTGGCAGTGACCGCAGAATATATGCATTTCGGCAGTCACGTAGTCGCCAACTCGGGCGACACCCGGATGAACGTCTTCGCCGATTTCAGCTACTTCACCGCAAAACTCGTGGCCGACGATGATTGGCTGATAGCGCGACACGTCGCCGCCGTTGTAGGTGAGCATCTCGTCGCGCATTCCGGGTTTTGAGGTGATTTGGTAAATGCTTTGATCAGTCCCACAGATGGACGCTGCCGCGACCC
>DASXSR010000387.1:0-13927 GCA_036505875.1 Blastocatellia bacterium
CGACAAGCAGACGCAGATCGCCCTCCGGAACTATCTCGGAAAGGACGACGCCGGCAATCCTGTGACGTGGGACCCGTCGACCGACGCGGTCGTCGACAAGAAGATTCGGGGCCTGATGCACCTGATCATGAGCCTGCCCGAGTTTTCGACGAACTAGGAGGAGATGACCTATGGCAACGACTAGAAGACAATTCATCAAACGAGGATTCGGGGCCGTTACGGCCAGCTTTCTGGTGCCACATCTTGACTTTACTCGAAAGGTCCTGGCCCAGGAGGCGGAGGCGAATCTGGCGCGCAAGCTGGTGGTCATTCAGCTTGCAGGTGGAAATGACGGCTTGAACACTGTCATTCCGTATACCGACTCAAACTACTACGCCTATAGGCCCAACATCGCCTTCAAGGATACGGAGCTGGTTGACGACGTCGGCGCGAGTACAATGATCGACAGCCGTTTCGGCTTTCATCCTCGGCTGAAGGAGATCAGGGACCTTTACAATTCAGGAAAGGTCGCAGTGATTCTCGGCGTGGGAGAAGAAGGCCAAAGCACTTCGCACTTCGAGGGAACCACGAACATAGCCAGCGGGAGAATAGATGGTAAGATACCCGATGGTGGATGGCTCGGCAGGTATGCAAAACAAGCATTTGGTAACCAGCAAGGGCTACTGGCTGCGGCCATCGGCGGATCGCTGCCACAAATGTTTTACTCTGACTATGTCATCCCAAACATCGCCAGCTTCACGCAGTTTACGTTTCAGACGGACGCCCGATACGCCGGAGACAGGAACAATCAGGTGTCTGTCTTCTCCTCGGCTAACGCCAGGCAGTTCCCGCCGGGCAGTTTCATTCAATCGCTTGCATCAACCGGAAGCGATGCCTACAAGAACGCGACTACGATTCAAACCGAGACCGCCAAGTACAACCCAACCGGTTATCCGAACACGGGATTAGGCAACGCGCTGAAGATGGTCTCGCAACTATTCGTGACGGTCCCGTCAACTTCACTCGCTCACGTGGCGATTGGTGGATTCGATAACCACCAGGATCTTGTTGCGTTGGTCCAAGGCAAGCGCGACAAGCTTAACGGAGGTCATGCGGGGCTGCTAATGCAGTTCTCTCAGGCGGTCAAGGCGTTCTATAACGATTTGGCCGCACACGGCATCAGCCAGAACACGCTGATTATGACCTATTCAGAATTTGGTCGCCGGCCAAAAGAGAACGGCACGTTTGGCAACGATCACGGACGAGCATCGGTTTGGTTCGTAATTGGCGATGGGGTTCACGGCGGGCTGCTTGGTGAGCAACCTTCCATAGCGCCCACCGCGCTCGACAGAACCGGCAACCCTGCGCAGACGCTTGATCTTCGTTCGATCTATGCCGAGATTCTGGATAAATGGTTCAATCACGACTCGAAGTCTGTCCTGGGCGCTTCGTATCCCTCGATTGGCTTACTGTGATTGCCCACACTAACCGGGCCGAGCGGGAAACCGCTCGGCCTAAAGCAACCGTTCCTCCCGCCAGCGGTGCTCTCCCGGAAAGGTTTCGTTCTGTGTTCAGGCTGTCGAACAAACACAAAATACACGCCGCGCTTCTCATCCTCGTCGTGGCGCTCACGGTCTACGCAAGCCAAAACGGGCCGGAACGGGGACACACCGGGGCGCCTGGCGACATCGGAGACTGCACGGCATGCCACGATGACCACCTTGTTAACTCAGGTTCTGGCCGAGTCACGATCGGCGGCGTGCCGGCGGTGTACCAACCTTCTCAGTCATACACGCTGTCGGTTCAAGTCCAGGACTCTTCGAGTTCGAGACGGCGGTGGGGCTTTCAGCTCACTGCGATAGACGGCAATGGCAATAGATCTGGGACGCTCACACCACTTGGCTCCGATACCCAGATTGCAACGGACGGTAGCCCGATTGGTGATCGACAGTATATCGAGCACAGTGTCCTTGGGACTTTTCCAGGTACACCAGGCGGACACACCTGGCAGTTTCGATGGACCGCTCCCACAACTGATACCGGCGCCGTCCGGTTCTTTGCAGCAGGAAACGCAGCCAACAACGACGGCACGAACAGGGAAGATTTTATTTACATTGCGACCGCATCGTCTGAGTCACCTTCCACGGTGGTCAGCGTCAATCTGCTTACCCGCCCGGACAATCTGACACTTGCTATCGGATCAAAATATACGTTCGCTTGGGACGTCACCAACAGGTCAAGCGTTAGCGGGTACGAACTGCGATACTCGACGGATGACGGCGCGACTTTTCCAATAGGCAATCTGATCTTCGGCACTGCTGACCCCGACGCCACAATGTTTGAATGGACGGTGCCGAACGCACCAACGACAACAGCCCGGATTCGATTGCAGGCTTCGACCCAGTCAGGAAATGCGGTTGAAGTGCGGAGCGGCCGTTTCACAATTGGCGGCGTGGCGTCGCCATCGCCGAAGATCTTTAGCGCATCGGTGAACGGCAAGAAGCTGTTCGTCTCGGGCGAAAACTTTCAAATGGGCGCAGTCGTCGAGTTGAATGGAGAAGCGCAGGTCACTGCGAACGACGACGACTTTTCGCACCTATTGAGATGCAAGAAGGCCGGTAGAAAAATTACGCCCGGCTCGCCTGTAACTCTCACGGTCCTTAATCCCGATGGCACTCGATCTGGGCCCTTCATCTTCACCGCGCCGCTTGAATGAAGAGCTGAGCGCCTTTTTCCTTTCGTCTCTTTTTTGTTTGGACAAGTTTCCATCGCGAAATTAGCATGTCCCGTGTGCCTATGGAGATAATCAACCGTATTCCTCGAATGACATCCATTGCGCGCGAGCTGAGAAGCAGCGGGAAGCGAACAGGGCTCGTGCCTACCAGCGGCGGGCTCCACGAAGGACATCTTTCCCTGGCTACTCGCGCGCGAGAGTTATGCGATGCAGTCACCCTTTCAATCCTGGCGCCGCGGGCAGATGAGTCCGCGGTTGAGGTTGATCTTCCTCGCGATGCGGAGCTCGCATCCACTCGCGGATTGGATTATCTGTTCGCGCCCTCTTATGAGGAGATGTTCCCGGAAGGATTCTCAACAACTGTGATAGTAAGAGGCCTAAGTGAAAAGCTCGAGGGCGCCGGCCAACCTGGATACTTGGACGATATTGCAACAGCCACGACAAGACTGCTCAACATTGTCCGTCCGCACTTCGTCTTCTTTGGGATGAAGCATCCCCAGCGAGTGCTCATAGCAAAGCAGTTGATAAAGGATCTCTCAATGGATACAGAGCTTGTGGCCTGCCCGACGGTGAGAGAGGAGGACGGACTTGCGTTGTCGTCGAGCAATGTCCTCCTGAATACCCAAGAACGAAAAGCTGCAACAGCGCTCCGCCGCGCTCTCGATCGCTGCCAGTCCGCTTACAACGAAGGCGAAAGAGACTCGGCGCGCTTAATTGACGCGATGCGCTCTGTGATAGAAGCAGAGCCGCTCGCGCACGTTGACTACATCGCCATCACCGATATTGAGCGGCTCGACTCTGTTGCTGCAGTGCCGGCTTCCGATCCGACTCTCGTGTCGCTTGCCGTTTATGTTGGAGCGACGCGGCTTACCGATAGTATCGTGTTCAATGACGGGTTGTAAGCAAAATTCATTAAATCTCCTGCTCGCGATCTCAGAATGATTCCGCCGCTTGAACTGGACTTCAACCAAACCGGTTCTTGCGCTAGCATCTAAAAAGGACGCGGAGGAGGCCAGCGCGATGAAAACCCTGCTTCTGTTGCGACATGCGAAATCGAGCTGGGATGATTCCTCGGTCCCGGATTTCGATCGACCGCTTGCTGAGCGCGGGAAGCGGGACGCCCCGAGAATCGGAAAAGCGCTTCGCCGTCGCGGCCAGCTGCCGGATCTGATAATAAGCTCGCCGGCTACTCGCGCCAAGGAGACGATCGAAGCTGTTATCAAAGCTGCCAGGCTCAACATCGATCCTCGATTCGATCAATCAATTTACGGAGCTTCGTCTGCAGAGCTGACTAAGGTGATCACGGGTTTGCCCCGTGAAAGCTCATGCGCCATGCTTGTCGGGCACAACCCGGGCTTCGAAGATCTGCTCGAGCGGCTGACCGGTTCGCGCGAGCGCATGCCAACGGCTGCGCTTGCCTGTGTGGAGTTCAACCTTGATCATTGGGTAGATGTGGACGATGGAAAAGGACGACTCGTCTGGCTGCTGACTCCGAAGCATCTCGACGGCAAACGCGATTAGCGAGGTATGCAATGGAAGACTCTGTTTTTCGGGAGCAACTGATGGAGTTGTTGCGAGGCGGCGAGGCGCACATCAAACCGGAGGCTGCGCTCGCCGACGTCAGCCCTCAATTTCGAAACGTTCGCCCGGCCGCAGCAGTGCGATCAGTTTGGGAAGAGCTCGAGCATATGCGAATCGCGCAAGAGGACATCTTGCGCTACACCCTTGACCCTTCGTGGAAGTCGCCCGAGTGGGCTGAAGGCTACTGGCCGGCCGAAGGCGCAAACGTTACTGACGAGATGTGGAAGGCTTCGGTGGATGGCTTTTTTTCGGATCTCAAAGAGGTCATCAGTCTTGTGCGGGATTCCGAAGTTGATTTAACCGCGAAGATCCCTCACGGCGAGTGGCGCACCTATTTGCGAGAGGTGTTCCTTGTGGTTGATCACAACGCATATCACCTGGGCCAGATCGTTCAAGCGCGAAAGTTGTTGGGAGATTGGAAGGAGTGACGTTACTGCCATGCGATTGTTGCGAGCCCCGCGGCAGCCGCCAGATGATCGAATCGGATAGGCTCGCCTCTGAGATCCATCCCGAATTCCGCGGGATCAAGCGTCGATGGCTCGCTGTCGAGCGCATCGGCAACCGCTCGCCTCGCCTCGCCGGGTTCTATGCCCCCAAGCACCAGCATTCGAGCCAAAGTACTGGATGCTCCGGCGTTACTAAATCGATCTCGATAGTACAAAATGAATCGATGCAACTCGTCGCCGGCTGAGTCAGGTTCACAGACAAAGGTGCGGACCAGTACCGGCTCGCCGTTTCGCATGACCAGCGATGTAAAGCCGTCTCTGTTTGCCGACACGAGCAGCTTATCGCCGGGTGAGTCGTCCCACATCAGCCACTGAGCCTCGCCCATGTGCCGCGGCAGCGCGAGGCCCGCTCTCCAGCCTACCGACGAAAAAACTGATTCGTATTGGGAAAGAACCTCATCGTGAGCAACAGTTACAAGATAACGCTCCTGCCCGTCGAACGGACTCATGCGCTGACGCGAGATGCGCAGCTCCGCCGCGGCAAACGGGACAACGCGCTCGATCTTCCAACCTATTACCTCGTTCAGCTCGCGTCGATTCGAGGGTTTGCTCTCGAGCGTAACCACCACTGTTCGCGCGGTCGCTTCAGGCAGGGCAACAGACCATCGCTTCTTGTTAAGGAGCCCCGCCGCCTCGGCCGTCTGCGTGACGATCTGCGACAACTCGCCGACGTCTTGAATGTTCGGAGCATCGAAAGCAGGAGTTATGAGCTCGATAGGGAGCTGTGTAACAGCGCTCGAGGCGAGCGAAAACGCGTGGCGCGAACGGCGCAGGTCGACCACTGCAAAGTGGTCGTCCACGAACGCGGCCGCGTTGCTTGGCGCCGGCGGGGACAATAGGAAACGTTTTAAGCTGGACATTGTGAGTAAAAAGAAACGAATTGAAAATTGAAAAGTGTAGATTGAAAATTTTCAATTTGCATTTTTCAATTTCAATAATCCTTATAGGCGACCCCGTCGCTGCCTTCTCCAGCAGCCGCGCTGTGGACGTCAACCATACCGGTCCCACCATCGCGCGAGATCGGGTCGTCGCCCATATCGATCGTCCAGTCCTTTTGTCCGGTTATCGGATCAGTGGGCACCTCACGCATGTAGAGGCCGCTCACCAGATCGTCGAGCGATTGCGGAAGCTTTTCCTTGTCGGCCGCGTATTGGTCGATCATCTTGCGCATTGTCTGGAGGTCTTGTTTCAGGATCGTCTCGCGCGCTTTCAATTGAATATGCCGGTAAGAAGTCACGCCAACTGCCGCGAGCACCACGATGATCGTCATAACCATCACAAGCTCGAGAAGAGTGAACCCGTCTGAATTTTGGATTTTGGATTTTGGATTTTGGAATTCCCCCGCGCAGGGCTTCCCCTTAATCCAAAATCCAAAATCCAAAATCCAAAATCTCATACTTTGCTTCATACTTAACTTACCAATCCTTATACTTCGTTCCGTTGAGTGCCGTGTCGTTGCTCTTGCTATAAACATCGAACACGTCTTCTCCGCCCCACGAGGTCGAATCAGGCGCGTCTTTGTAAGACCTCAGGCCCCACTCGCTATTTCCGGTCATCGGATCGATCGGAATGCGGCGCATGAACCGGACTTTAGCGCCCTCGGTTCCGACGACATTCGCCGGCGTGAACCCGTCGACCAGGATCTTGAGTTCCTTCGGGTACCCGGTCGGTGTCTTCCATTCGATTGGAATGGCGGCGCCGCCAGTTTGGTCGTTGTACTGCTTATACCGGTCGATGGCTTGCCGCAATTGTCGAAGCGCGAGCCTCAGGTCTGATTCGCGTTCGCGCTTGACGCTGTTGCGGACCATCGGTATCGCCGCCGCCGTTAGCACCGACAGGATGGTGATGACGATAATGATCTCGAGAAGAGTGAACCCATTGCGGATTGTGGGTTTCGGATTGCGGATTCCAAACATCCGCCCCTCAACCCGGAATCCGCAATCCGCAATCCGCAATCCAAACTGCTTCATCGTATTTCAACTTGTGACGAGTTCAACTTAATTGGAAGGGGCTGACCGTTGGCATTGCGGAACTGAGTCTGCTGTTCTACTAGCACCAGAGGCGACTGCCCAGGCGCCTTCACCGCGAATACGACCAGGCACAACTGGCCGCGCGCCGGAACTCCGGCCATGCCCTGCGGTCTGTCCATTTGAACGTTGAGCACTCCACCCTCAGCGGTAAACTGAAGCTCGGCGCGTGCTCCCGAGCTCAACAACCCGCTGTCGCGCACGCCTTTGACCTCGAGCAGCGACGGGTCATATGTTAGCGTCACGTGCGCCGACGACATGTCTCCGTTACCGTTGACGAACACCGCGACGTACAAGTCTTGCCCCCTCGCAGCGACGGCTGAATTAGGCCTGACATAGACCATCAGCGGGCTCTGGTTCTGAGACGCCGGCTGGTCGTCGTCATCGTCGTCGTCCAAATCCTTATTCGCCTGAGCCGATCTTTGAGCGGCGTTTCCAGATTCGGTGTTGGTTTGAACGCCGGGCCGAGAAACAGTCGTCTTTATGATGTTAGGCTTGGTCGGCTGGACTTGCGCCGACGGAGACGGGCTCACGGGCGGCGGAGTGACTACCACGCCTGGAGAACTGGTCCTCTCGACGACCGCCGGCGGAGCGCTAGCTGGTTGCGGCTTAACCTCGGGCGCGGGAGCGGGCGTATTCTCTGCTACCGGGAGGGCCTGTGCGTCTTCCTGATCAGCGAGGTAAAGAATCTGATCGATCTTCAACGTATTGGTTGAGCTCTGTTGATCGCCCGCCCAAGTCGCCAAATGGTCCCGCTCGGTTATGTCCGCGCGTCGTAGGATATGAGGTGTAACTGTAATCACCACGTCACTTTGGCGGTTGTCGGTCTCAGGGGTCGAGAAGAACCGGCCGAGTATCGGAACCAGGCCGATTATAGGAAGGCCCTTGGTCGTCTTCGACTCGATGTTCTGGCTGACTCCGGCAATTAGCGTGCTCTGCCCGTCCTTAACTCGAGCAACCGAAGTCATGGTGCGCTGGTTGAAGGTGGGCGTGAGCTTACCAGTGCTGCTGTCGACCGAAGTCGTCTCAACCTTCATCTTCATCTGAACGTCGTCTTCGTAGACGTTCGGCGTCAGATCGATGTTCAGACCGACGTTCTCATATTGAATCTGCGGAACGCCGTATCCAAACACGTTGTTGAGACCGAGAGTCTGATCATTTGGATTAAGGCCGTTGCCTTTTGTAGTGTTAGAGGTGGAGTTTATCGGCGAGTAAGTGGGCAGCGAAGCCGTTTGGATGGGCACGCGCTGCCCTATGCGCACCGCGTTCTGTTCGTTGTCAAGCACGTGGACCTGGGTCGAAGCAAGAAGCTTCGCCTTCCCCTTGTTTTGAAAGAGGCTCAGCGCCGTCGGGGGCAAGCCGGCTGCGAAGCCCCACGGCCCGTTTCTAATGAATGTTTTTGCGACGCCCCCCGCTAAGCCCCCTCCGGTGAACCCGCCAAACTGCGTCAGATCAGCAGCGCCCGACGTTCCGCCCGGCACGTTTATCTGGTTGCCGATCTGAAGAAGGTCTGTGCGCGAGACCTCGTAGATGTTGACGTCTATGAGCACCTCGGCCTTGCTCTTGTCGAGCGAGTTGATCATGTTCTCGATCAATTCAAGATTGGATGGCGTGTCGCGGGCGATCAGCGCATTCAGCTGTTTCACCGCGGTCAGCTGCTTGGAGGCCGGCAGCGCGCCTTGTACGGCAGCTTTCACCTGGTCGAGGTCGGCGTTCTTGATGTAGAAAGTGCGCAAGGCAAACGGCTCATACTTCATGCGCGTCTGCGGATTGTCGCTGGCGACTACGATCGTCCGCGGACCGATTTGAGCGTACATCAGATTGTTGGTCTTTATGATCCATTCGAGTGCGTTGGGATACGTGACGTCTCTCAGCTCGACGTTGATCTTCACCATCTTCATCTGATTTACGACCAAAGAATCGAAGATGACGTTGAGCTTCATCATTTGAGCGAGCTGCTCGATCGCGGTAAGAATGCTCACGTCGCGATAAACAACATCGGTCTTGGCAAAACGACGCCCGGGAATGGTCGGCATTTGTATGCGCACATTGGCTGTCGGCACCATCGAAGCGCCGCCAGTGCTGGATGCTTTAACATTTGTGTCTTGTTTGGGCTTGTAGCTTGGACCGGCCGGGTCGCCGCTCTTGGGCAGATCGTTAATGGGAAGACCTTGCGCTTCAAGCATTCTGCGCATCTTGATCAGCGCCAGTTCGTTGGAAGGATCGAATGAAAAAGCTTGTCGATATGCATTGTAAGCGGCATTATAATCTTTCTTCTCGGCGAGCGTGTCTCCTCGCTCCACGAGCATGATGCCGGCGCTCACCAACGCGCGTTGGAAATGGAGCTGGTACTCGACGTTGGACGGCTTCTCGGACACCGCGAGCGCGAACGCCTGGGCGGCTTTGTCCCACTGGCGGTTCTCTTCGTACTTGAGACCTTCCTTGAAGTGCTTCTTGCCGTCAGAGGCGAAAGCGATAATGGGCGCCGCCAACGTAAGCGCCATCGCCAACGCGATTGCCTGCCGAATTGTTCGGGTCTTTGTCATAACCAAACTCCTTGCTTCCTAACTTCCCACGGGGATTCCAAACCGAGCTTTAGAACTCACATCCCAGGACGTCTGACTGTTTAAACTACTCTACCACGCTTCGGTTTCAAAATAAACAATCAGTTGTCCTTAGTCCGTTGTCAGTAGTCCGTAGCCACGGGCTACTGACTATGGACCACGGACTACTCAACAAACGTCACGCGATTGATCTCATGCAGAGTCGTAGCGCCGCTGAACACTTTGGCAATCGCAGACTCGCGCAGCGATGTCAAACCCTCCGCTCGCGCCGCGCGGCGAACCTCCGAGCCGGGGCGCCGCTCCAGGATGATCTCGCGTATCGGATCGCTCACGTCGAGCAGTTCGTGTATCGCAGTTCGGCCGCGGTACCCTGTGAAGTTGCACACCTCACATCCGACGGAGTTGTAAAACCGTTCGCCGCGATACTTGTCGGGGTTCAACCCCGACTCGCTCAGTTCTTGATCAGTTGGTTTGTGAGTGCGCTTGCAATGAGTGCACAAAACGCGCACCAGTCTTTGGGCCAGCACGCAGTTCAACGACGACACGAAGTTGTAAGGCTCGACTCCCATGTTCAAGAAGCGCCCGATCACGTCAATCACGTTGTTAGCGTGGACGGTGGTGAAAACGAGGTGCCCGGTTAACGCGGACTGAATCGCGATCTGAGCGGTCTCCGAGTCGCGAATCTCGCCGACCATGATTTTGTCCGGATCGTGGCGCAGTATGCTGCGCAATCCGCGCGCGAAGGTCAAGCCCTTCTTCTCGTTCACCGGTATCTGAGTGATGCCTTGAAGCTGATATTCCACCGGGTCTTCGATGGTGATGATTTTGTCCTCTTCGTTCTTGATCTCGTTGAGCGCTGCGTAAAGGCTCGTCGTTTTTCCTGAGCCCGTCGGTCCGGTCACCAATACCATCCCATAAGGCTCGGCGATGAACTTGCGAAACTTCTTCAGATCCTGGGCCGCAAATCCGACAACGTCCAAATTCAACTCGCGGAACGCTTCGTTGATTTGCTCCTTGTCCAATATTCGAATCACCACGTTTTCGCCGTGGATCGACGGCATTATCGACACGCGGAAGTCGATCTTGCGCCCGCGAATCATGATTCGGAAGCGACCATCCTGCGGAACGCGCCGCTCAGCGATGTCAAGCTCCGACATCACCTTGATGCGTTGAACGATCGTCTGATGATGCGCGATGTCTATGGGATCGGCCGCGCGATATAGCGCTCCGTCGATTCGGTACTTGACCACGACGTCCGCGTCGCGAGTTTCAACGTGAATGTCAGACGCGCGGCGCTCGAGCGCGTTGAGCACAATGGTGTAAACCAGCTTGATTATCGGGGACATCTCTTCGTCGCCCGTCAGCCGTTCAAGATCGAGCACCTCTTCGCCTTGCTCGGTTTCACGCACCAACGCCATGCGATCTGTGCGAAAACCTGCCGTGGCGTCTTGCAGGATGCGCGCTGCGGTATCGCCGCGCTTGAGCGCCTCCTCGACCGCCGTTTGGGTGGCGACGGCAGTCTTCAATCGCACGTGCAATTGGGCTTCGATCTCGTCGATGACTTCGAGGTTGGTAGGGTCGGCCATCGCTACGTACAGCGTGTCGCCGTCGCGGTCCAGAGGCACGAAGCTGTGCCGGACCATCATCTCCACTGGTAGCTCGTGTATCAGATGGTAAGCGGGCTCTTCGGTTCTGAGGTCGACGAACCTGAGCCGGTACCGTCGCGCCTTTTCCCGCGCGGCGATTTCCTCTTGAGACATCTCGGCAGGCGTGCGCTCATCGACCGTCGGTGGAATCGCAGTCTGTGTCTGGGTTGGTACTTGTTCAACTGTTTCTGGCATCTTGTTACTTCTCCCGCTCGTTACGATTGCGTTGTGGTGCTCACGAGTTCTTAAGTCGCAAATCTCAAATTTCAAATCGCCTGAGATTTCAAGTTTGAAAACCTGAGATTTGAAATTTGAGATTTGAGATCATCATCTTGGCACAGCCTGACCCTGACCCATGTTGCCGATCATATAGAACAAAGGCAGATACATCGCCAGCAAAATAGTCATCACCAGGCTACCCATGAAAACCAGTATTATCGGCTCGATGAAAGTCGTGATCGTGTTCAGCCGTACGTCAATCTCCGAATCATAGAAGCTCGCCACCTCATCAAGCATCTCGCGCAACGCGCCCGAACGCTCGCCCACACCAATCATGTCGGTTGCAAGCTCCGAGACCCAGCCCGACGCTTCGAGGCTCTCGGTGAAGGGCCTGCCTTCCCGTATTCCGGTAAGCACACCCGAACTCGCTCGCCTGAGCGCTCGGTTTGTGATCGACTCACTTGCGATCTCAACCGACTCGGGCAGCGTGATGCCGCCCGCAAGCAGCGTCGCCAGGCTCCTGGTGAATTGCGCGATTGTGATCTGACGCACAGTTTCACCCGCGACCGGCATTTTCAATATCCAGCGATCAATCGCCAACCTGCCCGCCGGCGTGCGCCTCCACACGAATATGAAAATCAATGCGCCGATGATCGTCGGAATCAGCCAGATGAGGTTCGCGCTGATGAACCCGGCGGTGCTCACCACCACGACGGTTATGGTTGGCAGCTCTTGGGCGCCGACGCCGGCATACAATTTCATGAATTGCGGGATGACGTAGGTCGAAAGCACCATCACCAGAATGATCGACGCGCCCACAAGAACCGCGGGATAAGCGAGCGATTTTTTTATCTTGCGTCTGGCCTCGGTGATCGTCTTCTGATAGCTGACGTAACGAAGCAGCACTTCGTCGAGCGAGCCCGCTCGTTCGCCCGCCAGGATCGACGCGATGTAGATTCGCGGAAACGCATCGCCCTGCGCAGCGAACGCTTGAGACAGCGCCTGGCCCGCGCGCACTTTCTCTTCGACATCCTCAAGCGTGATCCGAAGCTGTTCGTTGTGCACGCGCTTGCGGAGAATGCCGATGGCCTGGAGGATCGGGAGACCGGCTCGAAGCAAGGCTGAGAGCTGTTGATTGAAAAGCAGGAAGTCTTCTGTCTTGATTTTGCGGGCTTTCTGCTCGCCTCCCAGTGCGCGTCGAATCCCAAGCTGGCCTGTGGCCGCAATCGAGAATACGCGAAAGCCTTCGCGCTCGAGTTTGGAGCGAAGATCACGTTCGGCGGTCGCTTCAACGGTGCGGGTCAGTATTTCGCCGGTAGGCGCGCCTAACCTGCAAACAAACTCAGCCATATGATTGAACCTTCTTCACGCCTGGGGCTGCACACAATCAAAAGGAATAATAACACAGCTCCGACAAGCTAACCACCGTAGTGATCAGAGGTTAAGCCGGGCGTCCCATTACACGCAGGAGGGCGCTCGATGTTTCAAAGAAGCCAGGAGCCGTTCACAAACTCACGACGAAAGAATGCTGTTCATCAGCGGGCTTCAGCGCTCGAACCGTGATCGCGACCCTTTGCGTGCCCCGAGCCCGTTCGGTCGGTACATCGAACAGCAGGAACACTGAGCCCGCGCGCGAAAACGTCAGGGTTTCGCTGCCGGACTTGTCCTTCGAATCGAGGATCTCGACTTCTTGATCATTGTCCTTTCCCCAACTTGGAAAATCCTCGACCACGGCGCGCGGCGCTATTTTATTTGTTCCGTCAGTGAGATAGACTTCTGATGAATTGACATTACCGGTTGCTTTATAGAAAAGCATCGCGTTTTGTTTGCCCGCGTCAAAGTTGAGAGCTACCACAACCGCCTCGCCCTTTAGTTTGACGCTCTTGAATCTCGGCGAAGGGGACTTAACGACTCGAAGCGTGACGCCTTCGCAAAGCAGCAGCGATTCGCCCGCTTTAGCCTGTTTCGCCGGGTCTGCCGATCCTCCTTGCGCGTAGCCGAGCTGTGTCGTAAGAAGGGCCGCTCCAACAACAACTATGAGTCCTTTCATCATCAGTGTATTCCTCTCGATATTTTTTCTCTAAGTTCCCCAGTTCCGAAGCTGACACAGTTCAACGCTGAAGTCTCACGTTGGTTGCATATTGCTAGCGTGCCGCGTGAGCTGCCGCGGCGTCAACCTGAACTCGTCTGGATCTCACTTGTATTTCGCCTGAAGGACGCGATGGTCCGCGCCGCCGGGATAAACGAGAATCGTGACTTGACCGGCTTCGGTCGCCGCCCGGTTGCTTTCGCCCGTTCCCATTGTCTTGATGCGGCTGTCGTCGACCTTGAACTTCTTGGCCAGATAATTCCGCACAACCATTGCCCGCGCTTCGGAGAGCTTCCGGTTCTCTTCCTTCAATCCTTTCGAGCCGGTGCCCGCCGCAACGACCGCGAGTCCGAACGGGTTGTTTTCCAGGTAAGCCCCGACTTGATTCAACTGCTTTTCTTTCAGCTTCGCAGTGTCCGGTTTGTCAAACAGATCTTTGCCGTCGAAGGCGAATGTCTTAACGGGCGAGTTGCTGGGAAGTCGGGTGACTGCATGCTTTGTAAGCTCGGAGGAGTCGAAGTAGCCTCGATTCTTGAAAAAGCCTTTCAAGAAAAAGTTGTGCTTGAGCGCTTCCATGTTCTC
>DASXSR010000388.1:0-12912 GCA_036505875.1 Blastocatellia bacterium
CGTTAGGCGGCTGACGCCCAATTTGTTTGGGGGCGGCGCAGACTGCGGAATAAAGCTGAGCGCGGCTCCATCTTGCATTCGTGAAGTCAAGAAGAGTGGCTCGAGATTTGGATTTCTGCTGAGAGATAAGTTTGAAAGGAGGACGACGCGATGGCTGAACGACTAGGGCTTGGAGTGATTCCTGGAGCAGGATGGAGTGCCGCCGAAGTGCAGGCGATCGCACGCGAGGCCGAGGACACTGGGTTCGACGCAATCTTCTCGGCCGAGGTGAACAACGACGTGATGGCGACCGCGCAGCTTATGGGCGTCGCGACTCAACGCATCGCCGTGGGGACATGGATCGCCAACATCTATCTGCGTCATTCCTACGTCTGTGCGCAGGGCGCCGCGCTTATCGCGGACGCGACCGGTGGGCGCTTCATCCTCGGTCTCGGAGTCAGCCATCCGCCCGTCAACAAAGCGCTCGGCATTGACATGGGGGACCCCCCGGCGGTCTTGCGTCAGTATGTCACGGAAGTCCGGCAGTGGCTCAACGGGCAGGGCCCAGCCACGCATCTTCCTCAGCGGCCGTCGCCCAAACCGGTGCCCGTCTACGTTGCCACGGTAACGTCACGCACAGTAGAGATGGCAGGGGAGCTGGCCGATGGAGTGATGCCGTTCCTCTGGTCGGCCGCGCGAGTGAAACAAGCCAAGGCGTGGATTGATCGCGGCCGAGCAAAGGCATCGGGACTCGGCAAGGTGGACTTCACGTTGGGCTTGCCGACATTCGTCGGTGACGACCTGAACGCTCTGCGCGAGGCGGCCCGCCAAAACCTTGGTTTGTTTACAACATTTCCGTTCTTCCAACGACTCTTTCGGGCGAGCGGCTTCGCTGCCGAGGCCGACCAAATGGAGAGAGGCGCCGGAGGCGCAGCCCTGAGCGACCGACTTCTGGATGCGATCTGTTTGCTCGGCCCGGTCGAGCGCTGCAAGGAACAGCTTGCCGCGTTTCGGGACGCTGGAGTCGATCTGCCGATCCTTCTGCCTCCGATAGGCGTCGAGGGTGCACGCGCGGTCATGCAGGCATTCCGACCTTAGGTGCTTTCCTAAATTGCTAAGTAGCAATGTACGATTGCACGCTCGAATGCAAAACCGACGGAATTTCACCAATAGCTATGAGTGATCCCGCAGCTTTCTTTGGAGGCAACATGACGTTCTCAAAAACAACTCTGATAGCCTTCTTACTTTTGCTCCTGAGCTCAAATCTAAGCTCGGCTTCACTCTCTCCACAGATGTATGCACCTGTCGTAGGCCGCTGGCGGATCGAGTTGAGTATAAAAGAAAAGAATCTGTCTCTGGAATTTGAGACCGATGGGCAGGGAGTCTACGGATACGGCACGGGGTATTGTGTCCTATACAAAAACGACTCATGGAGTCGCGAATACCCCGCTGCGTGGTCGAACTGGGATCCTCAGAAAATCAGCATTTCGACTGAGATAGTTTTGCCCGGCGAGCGAGCCTCTCAGATAAAAACGCTTGTGCTGCGAACAACACTAGCTCCGGGGCAGGAGATTAAGGGAGATGCCGTAATGATTGACGAGAAGCAGACGATTGATACGGGTACATTCATAATGAAACGGTTGTTGGGCCCCGAAGAAATCATGAAGAAGAGGCGCTGACGCGAGTGCCGCAATGCGGGGCCTACTGATCCAACTTCTCAATGGCCAGTTCTAAAGAAGCTCTGACGTGAATTGATTCCTCCGCTTGTATTCTTCTTCGGAGCGCTTCGATTGAGGCCGCGTCGCCCAAGTTTCCCAAAGCAATCGCCACCGCGCTGCGCACTGAAGCGTCGTTGTCATCGAGCGCCGCAACCAAAGGCGCCAACATCCGAGGGTCGCGCTGCCCCGACGCGCACAGCTTGGACAAGTCTTCGGCCGCTCGTTGACGCGAGTAAGGCGAGACGTCTTCCAGCGATTCGATCAAGTTCAGCAAGCGTGTGTCCTTTGAAACCGGCGGCCCCGGGTCAGAATCGATCGGCGGCTCGTAGCCGCGGCGTTTGAGATAGATTCTCTCGTTGAGGTTCAGTCCTCGTTGACTGGTGAAAGCGTAAACAAGCGCAATTACGATGATGATAACCAGGATGGTGAAAAGCATTCTTGATTGCGGATTGCTGAATTCGGATTGCGGATTGTGTACTCGATTGCCGCGAGGCTCAATCCGCAATCCGCAATCCGAATTCCGCAATCATCTCATCCGTTCTTTCCGCGTTTCTTTTTCTTGTCGTCTCTGTCGTTGCTGCGGTCGTCGCGTTTCATCGCCGGCGGAATCTTGATCGTATCGCGTTCGACGTCCTCCCGCGGCCGCTCAGCGCGAGGAGGTCTGCCACCCTCGGGCTCGACCATCTTTGGCGTTGTTCGCTCCTTAGGCTCCTTGGGACCTTCCTCATCCTGGGCAGCGCTCTTTGCCTTATCGCTCATTTCATCGCTTGCGCGTTCGGTCTCGCCAGCCTGAGCCTCGCGGACCGCGCGCTCGGCTTCGGCTCGTCGCGCCAATACTTCCTTGTCGACCGGGACGTTCTTCGGGAACTGATCGTTAGGCTTGTCTTTCAGGAACTTCTCCATGAAATGGATCCACATCGGCAGCGCAGCGACCGAGCCGGCCTCTTTGTTGCCCAAGGTTTTCTTCAACCCGGGATAACCGATCCAAACACCGGCGGTGTAAGTTGGCGTATAACCTATAAACCACGCATCAGTGAAATCGTTTACGGTGCCTGTCTTGCCGCAGATCATCCGCTTTGCAAGCTCCTTGTTCGACATCATCGAGCCTGCTGTCCCGCCTGTAACTACTCCGCGCATCATTATCTGCATCTGAGCGGCGACCCAGGGCGAGATGACTTTTGAATTTTCAGATTTCCACTCTTGTTTAATGTCGCCCTCGGCGTCCGTCACGCGCTTGATCAGATGTGGCTTCACACGCATGCCCTGATTGGAAAAGGCCGAGTAGGCACTCACCATGTCGAACAACGGTTCTTCGGTTGCGCCCAGCGCCGACGGCAACACCCGCTTCATCGGGTTGGGCAAGCCGAACCGCTTGACCATCTCCGCGCCCTTGTCCACTCCGACTATCGAAAGCAATCGCACCGCAACCACGTTGAGCGATTGCTGAAGCGCTGTCCGCAGCGGAAGCATCCCACCGCCCGCCGAACCGTCGTAATTCGTCGGAGACCAGCCAGTTCCGGAATCGACGAAAGGTTCTGCGCTGACGACTGTGTCGGGCGTAAAACCTGCCTCGACCGCCGCGGAGTAGATGAAAGGCTTGAATGCCGAACCTGTCTGCCGCTCAGCCTGCGTCGCGTTATTGAACTTGCGCGTCGCGAAGTCATAGCCGCCGACCATCGCTTTTATTTCGCCGGTCTTCGATTCAAGGCACACCAACGCGCCGTCGACTGAAGGCAGTTGATCCAGCATAACATCCAAGACTTTCTTTTCGTTGTCGGCTTTGTTGATCTTGAACACCGCGAGATCGCCTTTTCGCAGCAGCTTCGACGGCGATCCGCCGGCCCACTTAGTCCCAGCGTCGGTGAGCGCAGCTTTGTAGTCTCCGAATCTAACTTCTGCAGTTGACGCGCCGACGCCCATCACTAGACCGTAAATGTATTCGCCGGGTTGATAATCACCCATCCAGTCCGGATGCGCGTAATGCGAAAGATCCGCCGGCGGTTTCTGATTCAGCAGGTTCGTAAGTTTGCCTCGCCAGCGCTTTCCATGCCGGTCCTCGTACGCGTGCAAGCCCTTTCGCACCGCTCTTACCGCTTCGCGCTGCGCCACCGGATCGATGGTCGTGTAGATGTTCATGCCGCCGGTTTGGGTCTGCCAGGTTCCGAAGGTTTCCTCAGACTCTTGACGCACCGCTTCGACGAAGTAGCCGAAGATCGAGTTGTTGGCGTTCTGCGGCGGGCTGATGTTCAGGTTGATTCTGGTTTGGCGCGAGCGATTGTATTCCTCGTCCGTAATGTAACCTTCCTCGCGCATGCGGTACAGCACCACGTTGCGGCGCTCCAGCGCCGCCTTCTCATCGCGAGTCGGCGAGTAAAGGCTCGGCGCTTTGGGCAGCCCCGCAAGCAAAGCGCATTCTTCGAGCGTCAGGTCCTTCAGCGATTTCGAGAAGTAATACTGCGACGCCGCTTCGAACCCGTATGCGCCTCCGCCCAGGAAGATGTAGTTGCAATACATCTCCATTATTTGCTCTTTGGTGTAATAGCGCTCGATCTGAAGCGCGAACAAAATCTCTTTGATCTTTCGGGTGTAGGTCTTCTCGGGCGTGAGGTACAGTGAGCGGGCGAGTTGCTGGGTAAGCGTCGATGCGCCTTCCGCTTTTCGGCTCTTGAGAATGTTCTTGAATGCGGCAGTGACAATACGAATAGGATCAACGCCGATGTGCTGAAAAAAGCGGTCATCTTCGATTGCAAAGATCGCGTTCTTCATCGTCTCGGGAATCTGATCGTAGGTGACAGGTATTCTGCGTTCGAGCGAGAACTCTCCAACAACCGTCTTGCCATCATCGGCGACCACGCGGGTCACAAGGTTCGGACGGTAGTTTGCAAGCCCCGCGACCTCCTGTGCCTGCTCGGTCATGCTCGCCTGATACGCCACGGTCGCGCCAAACATCATTCCCGCGACGACCGAAAGCGCAACCAATGCCAGGAAGGTGTAACGACGGAAAAACTCTTGCAGCCAGTTGGGAGAAAGCGCGAATCCGCGACCCACAGACCTGAATCTTTCTAAAGAATACATGATCTTCCTCGTTGGCAGTTAAGGTTGAACAGGGGAAGCTCTACCCTCGTCAGCTAGGGTACAGCACCCCGCTCAGCTTGTAAAGCAAGCGGCTTTCGATGCGTGATTAAGTGGATGGGTTGTTTGGTTCGTGGCGATTTCAGGCGAATTCGAGTTGTACCGGCCGCGGAATGATTCCGGCCTCGTGGCCGCGCTGAAGCAAGAGCTTCACAGCCTCCCGGCCTCGCTCGCCGTAATCAATCGTGTACTCGTTCACGTACATCCCCACGAACTTATCGGTCAGAGGCTCAGCCATCCCGCGGCCATACTTCATCGAGTGACGAACTGCAGGCTCGCGATTCGACAAACCGTATTCGATTGATAGACGAAGCAGTTCGGAAACCTTTGTGATGAGCTCGCTTCCTAACGACTTCTTGATTGCGTTCCCGCCTAGCGGAAGCGGCAGACCGGTTTCCGACATCCACCATTCCCCGAGATCAATAACCTTGTTGAATCCGCGCGCTGCGTAAGTCAACTGACCTTCGTGAATCAATAACCCTGCATCGACCTCGCCTCGTTCCACAGCGTCCATTATTTGATCGAACGGGACGACGACTGCCTGCGCATTCCCAACGCACAGTCGCAGCGCCAAGTAAGCCGTGGTCATCAACCCCGGCACGGCGATGGTCGCCTGGCGAAGCTCGTCGACGCGCATCGGCTCGCGCGAGATCACGAGCGGACCGTAGTTATCACCCATGGACGCGCCTGACGTGAGCAGCGCGTACTGGTCCAACACGTACGCATAGGCGTGAATCGAAATCGCGGTGACGTCAAGCTCGGAGTTCATCGCTCGACGGTTGAGAGTCTCGATGTCTTCGATGACATGCCGAAAAGCTAAACCGTCGGTGTCAATCCTGTCAGCCGCCAGCGCGTAAAACATAAACGCGTCGTCGGGATCGGGACTGTGTCCCAGCGTGATCTCTCTCATAGATGTTGTCTCTTGCAAAGCCGCTTTAGAGTATAGCAATCTTTCAGGCTCAGGCAATCTGTGAAACAATGGAGTGCGTATGACAACAATTGAGCGAGTCAGCGCGCGTGAGATCCTGGATTCGCGCGGCAACCCGACCATCGAGGCTGAAGTCACGCTCACCAGCGGCATAGTGGGACGTGCAGCAGTCCCCTCCGGTGCGTCAACCGGCGAAAACGAAGCGCTTGAGCTTCGCGACAACGACAAGAAACGATACGGCGGCAAAGGCGTGCTGAAAGCGGTCACCAACGTCAATGAGATGATCGCGAAGACTGTCATCGGACGCGACGCCCTCATGCAAGGCGACATCGATTTGGCGATGCTTGCCGCGGACGGGACGCCGAACAAACGCAAGCTTGGGGCGAACTCGATTCTGGCTGTCTCGCTTGCTACGGCGCGCGCTGCTGCTGATGCGATAGGACTTCCGTTGTACGCTTATCTCGGCGGAACGGGCGCACGTACGCTGCCCGTCCCGCTGATGAACATTCTCAACGGAGGCGCGCACGCCGACAACAGCGTTGACTTTCAGGAATTCATGATTGTTCCGGGCGGCTTCGCAAAGTTTTCGGACGCCTTGCGCGCGGGAGTCGAGGTGTTTCATTCGCTGAAGGCAGTGTTTAAGAGACGAGGCCAGTCAACCTCGGTGGGCGACGAAGGAGGGTTCGCGCCGAACTTGAAATCGAACGACGAGGCAATCGAAGCGATACTCGAGGCCATCATTCAAGCGGGCTACAAACCCGGGACCCAGATCGCGCTTGCGCTCGATCCGGCTTCGAGCGAGTTCTACGATCGAGGCGCCTACGAATTCAAGAAATCGACCGGCGCGCGTATGAGCTCGGACGAGATGATTGGGCTGTATGAAAGCTGGATCGATCAGTACCCGATAGTCTCGATTGAAGACGGTCTTGCCGAATCTGATTGGGAAGGTTGGGCCACGCTAACGCGAGAGCTTGGCGAGCGAGTTCAGCTTGTAGGGGATGATTTGTTTGTTACCAACACTCAATATCTCGCTCGCGGAATTCGCGAGAAGGTCGCGAATTCGATTCTGATCAAAGTGAATCAAATCGGCTCGCTTACCGAGACGCTCGAGACAATCGAGCTGGCCAAGGGTCACGGCTACACCTGTGTAATCTCCCACCGTTCGGGCGAAACCGAAGACACCTTCATCGCCGACCTTGCCGTCGCAACCAACGCCGGACAAGTAAAGACCGGCTCTGCAAGCCGCACCGATCGAATCGCGAAGTACAACCAGTTGCTGCGCATCGAAGAGGAACTGGGAGCGGCCGCGCGCTTTCCTGGCTTTGCAACGTTCGCCGGCTCGCGCAGCGAGGAAGCCGCAGCGAAACGCGCGACAAAGTCGGCTTCAAAGAAGTAATGTCTATGTACGACCTGGCGTCACTTGGTTGGAGTGAATTCTTCGCGCGCGAGTTCGAGCTGTTTCGTAAGCAGGGACACTCAGTTGGAAGGGTCGCACTCGAGCAGCGAGGCGCGTATCGGCTATATACCGAACACGCCGAGGTGCCGGCTCGCGTCAGCGGCAAGCTGAGATACGACAGTGAGAGCGCGGCGGATTTTCCAGCCGTCGGAGATTGGGTCGCGTTCTCGAAACCAGAGCGGGACGGCCTCGCTCGCATTCACGCGATCCTGCCTCGCCGAAGCACGTTTTCTCGCAAGGCTGCCGGCGCAAACACCGAACAGCAGGTCGTCGCTGCAAATGTCGATACGGTCTTTCTGGTCCAGGGCCTGGATCACGATTTCAACCTCAGACGACTCGAGCGATATCTTGTCGCCGCGTTCGAGAGCAACGCTAACCCGGTTATCATTCTGAACAAAACTGACCTCTGCGCCAACGTAGACCAGAAAATTCTCGAAGTGGAGTCAGTGGCACTCGGCACTCCGGTCCACGCGATCAGCTCTCTCACTGGAGACCGTCTGGACGAAATTGCCCAGTACATCTCGACTGGGGTGACTATTGCGTTCCTCGGGTCATCTGGCGTCGGCAAGTCTACGCTGCTCAATCGGATCGTAGGAGAAGACATTCAGAAGACACTCGAGGTGCGCGAGCACGACAGCCGAGGACGGCATGCGACGACTCATCGCGAGCTGATTGTTCTAAAGAGCGGAGGTTTGTTGATCGACACGCCGGGAATGAGAGAGCTTCAGTTGTGGGACGTCGGCGCTTCGCTTGGCGAAGCATTCTCCGACGTAGAGTCGATTGCGGCGGCTTGTTACTTCAGCGACTGCCGGCATCAGAACGAACCGGGCTGCGCGGTGCGTGAAGCTCTGACCGATGGGACGCTCGACGCCAGTCGATATGAACATTACCTAAAGCTGGAACGCGAGCTGGAGTATTTGGATTCGCGGATGGACGAGCGGTTGAATCTCAAGCGAAAGAGCCGGGAGAAGAAGATTCATCGGGCGTATCGGATGATCAAGAACAGGAGAACCTAGTAGTCCGCCACCGTTATTGTGATCGGGCTTGTGCCAAAATGAGCGCGAAGCGGCGATAGAAATTAGCCCAGGGCGCAAGCCCAGGGTAGCAGGTCGGAAATGCAATCAAGCCTCGGCAGGGGCCAAAGAACTGCATATTTGACCGCGTCCAGATTGAGCCGCTAGTCCGCAGTTAACCAGGAATGAAGAACATAGTCGACTCGCTAACTCCCCATCAGGACCTCAAAGCCATCTTCTTCGACGCGGGTGGGACCCTCATTCACCTCGACTCTGCTTACGTCTGCCACTTCGTCAAAAAAGAGCTGAACATCGAGCTAGCCGCTTCCCGCTTCAGGCGCGCGCAGTTCGTTGCAATGTCTCGCGTCGCCGAGTTGGTAGCCGCATCCGCAGGCTCGACCGAGAAGCTCAAGCGAGACTTCTACTCGACATTATTACCCGAGGTCGGAGTCGAGAACGCCGATCTTTCCAGCGCAGTAGAATGTGTATTGAAACTTGCAGAAGGCGAAATGCTCTGGCGCGCAACGGATGAAACGACCGCCCCGACGCTGGCAGCGCTCAAAGACCGTGGTCTATTGCTTGGAGTCATCTCCAACAGCGACGGTCGTATCGAGAGCGCTTTCCAGCAAGCTGGTCTCGGGAGCTACTTTGATTTCTTTATCGACTCATTCCATGCAGGCGTTGAGAAGCCTGATCCACGAATCTTTCAGCTTGCAGTCGAGCGCGCAGGAGTGAGTCCCGATCAAGCGGCCCACGTTGGGGATCTTTATTGGGTTGATGTGGTTGGCGCTCGAGACGCCGGCTTGCTTCCGATACTCTTCGATCCCTATGACCTCAATCGAGAGGCCGATTGCTGGAGGATCCACACGATCGCCGAGTTGCTGAACTCGGCCCGGTGACCTATGCGCGTTGACGGACGACACAGAGCAGATCCATGCTCTTGCCGGTCGATACTCTCTTTAATAACAAAAAGCTAAGTTCTGTTTGATCACTACAAGTGGAGGCAGACCAGTGATCGTTACCGGTCTTTGTAGCGGTTTTCTTCTGCCTGCGATTGCGACTCGATCTAGCAACGGAGAAAGAACCGGTAAACTGACCGGTTTCGATGTCGGTCGAATCAGCTTGATCCGTGGTCCATTCCGAAGTGCTCGACCACTGCTGACTCCGGATTTGACGGATTTGCGCTGATTTCTATTCCGCTTGCGACTCCAGCGCCGAACAACAATCCCTCGATCGCGCCCATCACTATCTGAGTGGTTTGACCGAAATGAACCTCACCGAAAAGCGGCGCAAGCGGGTCCATCCCTATCTGTGAGTTCGCAAACATTCGCGCGACTATCTCGAGGCTCGCGCTGAACAGATTCCCGCCGACTGTAGTGAGCAATACGCCTGCGCACATCGCCCCGACGGCAGCCGCAAGAACTCTTTGCCACCGTCGCGAACGCCGGATAAACGTCGCCGCCAACACCGCACCCAACGATAAGCCGGCGCCAATAACCGCGCCTTCCAGCGCGCCGGTTATCCCGGTGGGACTCTGGCCGAATAATGCCTTCACCGTATCGACGCCGAGCAGCTTGGTGCTGCCTCCTACAAGCGCGCCGCCCGCTGCGCCTCCTACGACTGACCACCATTTGCTGTGACGATACGCGATATGCGCGAGCGAGATCATTCCGAAGCTCACGCCAGCCCCGCCGATGGCGCCGATGAGAATCCCGAGCGTCACCAGCACCAGCACCAACTCTGCCCCTTCGAGGGGTGTTGCCTCACGAGCGATGCCGAGCCCCGAGCCCAATATCACTCCACCGACGACGCCCGATGCGGCGCCGCCAAGGAGCCCGCCGATCCCGCGTCGTAATATCTCCGCGCCGTCCCTGCGCAGTCGAACCCACATCAATCCGCCCACAACAAGCAGGCTGATCGGTACCGACAGATGCGAAAGCCTCACGAGTTGCTTGTTGTGATCGCGGACCATCGCCAGGCTTATCGCGCGACGAATTACGCTCGTTTTGTCGCCACCCGTTCCGTCCGACAGAAGCAGCTCGACGTCCGTCCCAACCCATTCTGCGAGCGCGATGCTGGCAGTCTTTCTGACAGTGAGATCGCGGTCCCAAAGAGCAAGACTGCGCAACAAGTTCTTCATCTCGGCAGTGTGAAGCAACGCGGCGGCATCAGCGGCATGCAGTCTTACCGCGGGACCAGTGCTCTTGGCCGCGTCTGCAGTCAAACTCGAAGCGGAAGGTGACGCCTCGACTAACCAGCTTGGGATAGTCCGGGCGCGGGCCAAAGCGCTGGTCATCAGCAAGTCAGCTTCTTCACCGGTCAAACCAAGCCGATCGCCGAAAGGGATAAGGAGGTCGACCGCTTCACCGCCGATCAACAAACCGTGCGCCAGGTAGTTTTCCATCGAGCGCTCGATGACGCCGCGCGCTCGCTTAAGCGAGATCTCGTCTGCCGTGAGCCAGCGTGAAACCTCAGGAGTCAAAAAATCATGAGCAAGCTCGATCCACGCCGCGCCCTCCTGTCGTCGCCGACGTAACACGCGCGCTGCGACGAGCTCTTCAATCAACAGATTCACCGCCGGTTGATCAACGCCTTGGGCCCCGATGCGCTTTTCAAGCTCTGTCACTCTGAGCACTAGCCGTCGGCCATCCTCAGCGATCAACGCCGTGAGAATTCGCTTTGCAGTGAGCAGGTCGTCGGCATCGAAGCGACGCAACACTCGTTCGAGATACCCGGCCAAAATCTTTTGGGCGCCGCCGAGCCTTTCGTAGGCGTCCAGCGTAATCGTCCCCCGCTGCTCTCTCGAGTCATAGAGATTGTCACAGACGATTTGCAATTGCGGCGGATCGACGCCTCCAGCATCGCTGATGTCGTCCAAGAGCCGAGCGACCAGCTCGGGGTCGATCTGACAACCGACGGCGTGAGCCGGGCCGGTTATTGCAGCCCCCGCCTGTACGCGATTCAAACGCTTCAGTCTATACTCGTGGTGAAAGATTTCGGGTATCGCAGCCTTTAACTGGCTCATCTCGGCCAGAAGGTCTTCGCGCAATGCGAAGAGCAACCTGAGCGGCAAGTCTTCGGAGGCAAGTCCGCGAACCGTGTCCAGGAAATGGCACCGCGCCTCCTCCGTCAGCAGCAAGAAGAATTCTTCGAATTGATCAAGGAAGAAGATCACATGGCAACCCTCGCCAACCTTTCGGATGAGTTGATCGAGGTTCGCTTCGCGCTCTGCGCCGAGGGCGTCGCACAACGCGGCCGTCATTTGATTGACAGGATCGGTGAAGCTTCGGATCACAAAGACAAGATGGCCTTGCGCTTTGAGCTTTGGCATCAGGCCGGCTCGCAATATCGAGCTCTTTCCGACGCCCGACCGGCCATGCAAGACAAACGACCGATGCGCGACGATCTGCGAACATATGGCTTCCACTTCAGTCTCGCGGCCAAAGAACAAGCTCACATCTTGCTCTGTGTAGTAGTCGAGAAACTTATAGGGCCGCGAGGAAGGAGCACGCGTAGCAGCGCTTGCATAATTCCCAGGTGTCGCGTTCTCATGACCATTCGCTTCAACGACGCTGCCAATGAAGACATACCCATGTTTTGGAACGGTCTTGATATAGCGAGGATTTGAGGCGTCATCGCCAAGCTGTTTGCGAATGTCCTTGATGCACTGGGTGAGCGCGGCGTCAGTCACGAAAACGCCGTCCCATACTTCGTCGAAAATCCTCTGCTTCTCGACCAGTTGACCCGCGCGGCTCACAAGCAACAGCAAGACGTCGAAGTATTTCGAGTTAAGCGCGAGGGGTTGACCGTTGCGCGAGAGCCTTCGGTTGCGCGCGTCGAGGTTGAACTCGTCGAACCGATAGCCGCTTATTGAAATCCCCACCTCACTCATCTGTAGAATCTTCTCACAACTTAATCACTGAACGCTCATTTTTCCAGCCGCGTCGAAGATTAGAGTGGCTTAGAGCCGCTTTGGACGGCTCTGGTTGCAGCGAATTCGAGTTCGTACTTCGGCCTTCAGGCGGAAGTTTGTATTCGGTCGAGACGCGCTACGAACTTCCGGCTGAAGCCCGAACTACGAACATTGAGAAAGGCCACGATGAGAGTAAAGATGATTCTGCCCGCGCTGACCGAAGCGAAGAGCCCCTTCTGGCGGCCGATCAAATACTCGTTGTTTCCTCCGCTCGGCCTCGCGACGCTCGCCGCGTATCTTCCCGACGACGAGGTCGACATTCAGGATGAACACGTCGAGACTCTCACGCTTGACGACGAGCCTGACCTGGTGGTGATTCAGGTCTACATCACCTCGGCCTACCGCGCCTACGCACTGGCCGACCATTACCGGCGAAAGGGCGCTCACGTGGCGCTCGGCGGCCTGCACGTGACGTCGCTACCGGAGGAAGCGGCGCGCCATGCAGACACCATCTTTCTTGGTCCCGGCGAGGATACATGGCCGACGTTTCTCGAGGACTTTCGACAAGGCCGCGCGGCGCGACGTTATCAGTCGCGTACACGCAGCCTGGCGGGAGTTCCGCCAATCCGGCGCGATTTGATCAAGCGGCGCCTGTACCTCGTGCCGAATTCCATCGTGGTCTCTCGTGGATGTCCGCACGTCTGCGACTTCTGCTACAAGGAGGCGTTCTTCGAAGGCGGCCAGTCGTTCTACACGCAAACGGTCGATGCGGC
>DASXSR010000389.1:0-24510 GCA_036505875.1 Blastocatellia bacterium
TTCGATCTGCGCCAGCACGTTGAACGCATCTGCGTGGAAGAGTGGATACGGCCCTCGCTCGGCGGAGTCCCAAACGTCATTGAGGTATTCACGGGCTTCATCCGGCTTGCCCTGCTGACACCGCAACTCGGCGAGCGCAATCAGCGCCGGGAGTTTTTCTTCGAGAAGGTTCACCTGCCGCGAGCGTGTCAGTGCGTGGTGTAACCGTTCATCGGCGAGGGCGAAATCGCGACCTTCAGGAACGTGCCCGTAGCGCCACGCATAGATCCCAATGTAAACGTCCGCCTTATCCACCATCTCCAGCGAGACGCGAATGGCGTCGGCGTCGCGGGCTGGAAGATGTTCCATCGCGATCGGAAAGAACCCCTGACGCAGGCAGGCATCGATCGCTTCCTTGCGATGCTCAGGCAGGTCTACCGACGTGCTGCTTATCATCGCTGTTTTCTTTTCTTCCGCCATGGCGTTACGAGCGCGCGTGTTCGTGATAGGGCCGTGATCTTCGTCGCGGCGAGTATATAGGTTTTCCTTCCCCTAGGAAACTACAATCCGGGCGAACCAAATTACCGAATCTCGCAAAACCGCAGCGGTCGCCGGAATCCCGATCATTGAGCCACTGGCGACGGGCTCTAACCTGCTAAATCAGCTTGCCCTCACGTCGTTTTCATATATAATCTCCGCATTGCAGGGAGCAGAAAATGGTAGGGTCCCTCGCGACGGGGTGGCTGTAATATCAAACGTCAGTCGTGTGAGGTCAACGTATGCAGCAGTTATCGCCGATAGCGGCGAAAGACGTGTTCGAGAAAGCTGTAGGATTCACCAAGGCTGACGAGTTTCGGCGGGCCGGGCTTTACCCCTATTTCACTGAGTTTTCAGCGGGCGCAGATTCCGGTGAAGCCGAGGTGATGATGGGCGACCGTCGCATCCTTATGTTCGGGTCGAACAATTATCTGGGCCTCACCACTAATCCCGAAGTTAAGGCGGCCGCCAAGCACGCTGTTGATCTCTATGGCACCGGTTGTTCAGGCTCGCGCATGCTCAACGGCACGATGGATCTCCACGTTAGGCTCGAAGAGGCCCTTGCGCGATTCATGAAAAGGGAGGCGGCGCTGGTCTTCGGCACCGGGTTTCAGACAAACCTGGGAGCGCTTTCAACGATTGCTCAAAAAGGCGACGTCATCATCGCCGATCGAAACATACACGCTTCTATACTGGATGGCTGTCTGGCGTCATTCGCCCGGACCACTCGGTTTCGGCATAACGATATGGCTGACCTTGAAAAGGTGCTTTCCACGGTGGGCCGCGACGAGGGTCGCTTAGTCGTAGTCGATGGCGTCTTTTCAATGGAAGGCGATACTGCTAATCTGCCGGAGATAGTGCGGCTGGCGCGAAAGTACGGCGCGCGAATATACGTCGACGAAGCGCACGCGATAGGCGTGCTTGGCCGCGACGGACGGGGGACGGCTGAGCACTATGGAGTCGAAAGCGAAGTCGACATAGTCATGGGGACCTTTTCGAAATCGTTCGCGTCGATCGGCGGATTCGTCGCGTCGAGGCGCGACGTAATCGAGTTCATCAAGCATCATAGTCGCGCTTTTGTTTATTCGGCATCGCTGGCGCCTGCGAATGCCGCTGCTGTCTTGAAGGCAATAGAAATAATCGAGCGCGAGCCCGAACGACGCCGGCGACTCAAAGAGTTGAGCGCGCGGTTGAGGCGCGAGCTGGTGAGCATGGGCTTCAAGCTGCTGGAGGGTTTCACGCCGGTCATCCCCGTTGTGGTGGATGACGAAGTGCGGGTGTGCAGATTTTTCTGGGACTTGATGAGCGAAGGCATATACACGAACCCGGTGCTCGCTCCTGCCGTATCACACAGCCTTGTTCGCATAAGCTGCATGGCTACGCATACGGACGAGCATGCTGAGCGTTTGCTGGAGTCAATGCATCGAATCGGCAAGAAGCTAGAGTTAATACAATAACCGTGATGTGTGATACGTGATCCGTGACAAGAGCGGTCGCGATTGATCACGCTTCACGCTTCACGCATCACGCATCACGCATCACGCATCACTTTTCATGAGGCGAATTGCTGTAACAGGAATCGGAATCATCGCGCCAACCGGCGTCGGGCGCGAGCGCGTGTGGGAAGCACTGGCCCAAGGGCGTAGCGGCATATCGCGGATCGAAGAGTTTGACACCTCTAACCTGAAGTCGAATGTCGCCGGCCTCTGCCGGGACTTCCGGCCAGAAGAATTCTTCGACGAACGTGAGAGGTCAAGGCTCGACCGCGTGTCTCAGCTGGCGATCGCAGCCACCGAAATGGCAACCCGCGAGGCGGGATTGAGCAACGGTCAGCTTGACAGCTACGACACGGGGGTCTTTCTAGGCACGGGTTTCGGCGGGCAAGGCTCGATCGAAGAGTTCTGTGGCGCGTTCTTTTCAAACGGAAAAGGCCGCCGGTCGGCAATCGCTATCCCGAAATCGATGTATAACGCGTCGTCTTCCAACATCGCGATTCGATTCAAGGCTCGCGGACCGAATATAACCGTCACCACCGCCTGTTCGTCGGGCGCCAACGCAATTGGGCAGGCATTCCATCTGATCCGCTACGGGCACGCCGATCGAATGATCGCAGGCGGAGTGGATGCCCCTGTGACGCCGGTGGTGATGGAAGCCTGGAAAGAGATGCGAGTGCTTTCGACCAAGAACGACCCGCCCCAGCGCTCCTGCAAACCGTTCAGCGCCAATCGCGACGGCTTCGTGCTGGCTGAAGGCGCCGGTATCGTGGTGCTGGAAGACCTGGAAGCGGCGCTTGGGCGCGGAGCGCACGTCTATGCCGAAGTTATCGGCTATGGCTCGACGGCGGACGCATCGCATATCACTTTCCCGGATCCGGACGGTGAAGCTCACGCGATCACACGAGCGCTCAAAGATGCTGGGATAGGACCCGATCAAATCGATCACATCAACGCTCACGGGACCGCAACCAAGCTAAACGACGCCTCCGAGACCGAGGCCATCAAACGGGTGTTCGGGAGCCGCGCTTACGAGATTCCGGTCAATTCGATCAAGTCAATGCTTGGTCATTCGATGGGTGCAGCGGGCGCTGTCGAGTTCGTCGCCACTGTCCTGTCGCTTGAGGCGCAGCTCATCCCGCCGACGATAAATTATGAGGAGCCGGATCCGCAGTGTGATCTCGATTATGTCACCGAAGGCCCTCGGCGCGTTGCAAGTTCAACCCCGTTGAGGACTGCGATCTCGAATTCGTTCGGTTTCGGCGGCAACAACGCAGTGCTTGTCGTCCGCGCCTTTGTGCAGTAGTATCAAGGCTTCAAAAATTCTTGGCGCCTGCAGATCAGCCAGAGGAAGAACAAATGAGCAAAGAAGCCGTTGAATCTATTGAAGACGCCGTGAAAAGCATCATAGTCGCCGAGCTGCGCGTCGACCGCAATCATCTGGGTCCCACCACCCACTTGATGAAAGACCTCGGCGCCGACTCCCTGGACGCACTCAACATCGCGCTGCGATTGGAAGAACAGTTTAAGATCAAGATTCCCGACGATGCCATTCCGAAGTTTCTCACGGTCGGGGACATCGTTCACGGAGTCAACGAGCATCTTTCAGCGCAGTAGGCAATCGGTTCAATCATCCCACATTTACGCTCCATCAGAATGTGTTTGCGAGGCAATGGCTTAACACTACAAAGGCTGGCCAGGGGGCTTATTCGAGCCCTTGCTTAGTCACCGCACGTATCAACTTGGCATCTCTGTTGGACGGTTGGCTCTAAACGAGAAGAAGATGAACACTAGCTGTGAGCTAACGCAAAATCACCGTCGGTAACCTTTGCGGCCTGCGCGCTCCTCGATTCGAGTCTGCGTGGTAATTTCAATGATTCGGTTGATCAGCCGGCGGCCCATTTCACAATACGAACAAAAGTGTCGGTTCTCGGAGGCGGGGTAGTCGCACAGGTCTGCGATCGAGCCCGTGCCACCGCAGGCGGTGCAAAGCTCTTGAACCTCTGCGTTCGCTGGCGAGTCGCCATTGCGGCGATAAGTATCCGCTAGAGCGTTAGGTTTCGCTGAGACTTTTGTTCCTGCGCTCACGATAAGGACTCGCGGTTTTGCATTTTCAAGCCACCCATTGTGGCGCGCAGGCAGATGTGCTAAAAGAGGCGAGGATAACAGCACATGCAAAGCCGCCAACGCCAACGAGCCGTATGGTAGGACATACAGCTTCGACGTGTCAACCGTTATTTCGGGTTTCTCTAAAATAACGGTATACTGGGAAGAGCATGACTAAGTCGAGAAGTGGAAATCTGGGTCGATATGTCAGGAGCGTCATGGGGCAAAAGGGCCTCAAGCTGCGTCATATCGAAGAGCGATCCGGCGGTGAAATCACGGACGGATACGCAGCCGATATTCTAAGCGGACGCTCGAACAATCCGTCGGTTGCGAAGATCAAGGCTCTTGCGCGCGCGCTTGGCGTCGATGCGCACGTGCTCTTCGAAATCGCTTGTGGCCCGTTTCCCAACCGGATTGGCCGGCGAACCAAAGACACTTCGGACACCATTTTGTTCCTGTCGATGATGCAGGAGGTTGCCGAAAGCCCCGAGATGGCGCAGATTGTCGAGCAGATCGTCCGGCTGGCGCCTCGAGAGCGCGGGATTGTGCTCCGGTACCTTGAATCACTCAGCCAGAATAAGCGCAAGTCCCAACGCGTCAGGAAACAACAACGCAGCAAGAAGTAATCTACTAGCCGCTTTTCTGCGCGAACGGTTTTCCATCGCGCCGATAGTCTGTATAATCTCGGGCTGTTTCCTTTTCTTTCCCATAAAGCTCAAATCCACGGCGTGAGGCTACGGGAAAGACTCCGATTTTGAAGAATGGGAAGAGTCGCTAAATCATTAACTGTATCGCTGGCCGTGATCGCGATAATTGGGTTCGTCTTGCTTCGCGTGTTGGGCAGACCCGAGGCGCCCAAGCAACCAATCGAGTTCGATCACTGGCAGCACGTGACGAAACAAGACGGACCGCAGCTCGAATGCACGTTTTGTCACGAGAATGTTGACAAGTCTTCTCACGCGACCATTCCGAATGCTGACACGTGCATGGGCTGTCACCAATCGGAGAAAGCCGACAGTCCTGAAGTTCAGAAGCTCGCGGCATTCGCGGAGCGCAAAGAACAGCCGCCCTGGCGTCGAGTGTACTGGCTGGAGCCGGAAGCGAACGCTTATTACACGCACAAGCCGCACATTCGAGCGGGGCTTGAATGTGAGACCTGCCACGGCAAGATCGGCGAGATGCATCGAGTCCGGCGCGTGGTGGATCAGACGATGGGCTGGTGCATCGACTGCCATCGTGCTCGAAACGTGAGCAATGATTGCTATATCTGCCATCGATAGACATGTAAGGGCGGCCCTCCGTGGCCGCCCCTCGATGGCGTAGGATCTTGCAAACTTACAAAGAGGGGCGGCCACGGAGGGCCGCCCTTACATGAGCAGATGAAGCGGCGCGAATTCATAAAAATAACCGGCCTCGGAGCGACGAGCGCTTCATTGTTATCCGCTTGTGGGCATCCCGAAGAGAAGCTCATTCCAGCGTGGGTGCCCGACGAGGAGTACGTGCCGGGAATCGATTACTGGAAAGCGAGCACCTGCGGGATGTGTCCGGCCGGCTGCGGGATCATCGTTCGCACTCGCGAGCACAAGGCCAACAAGATCGAAGGCAACCCGCTTCATCCGGTGAATCGTGGCGCGCTGTGCGCTCGCGGCCAGGCGGGGCTTGAGGTGTTGTACAACCCGGATCGAATCAAAGGCCCGATGAAACGCGTCGGCGAACGTGGAGAAGGGAAGTGGGCAGAGATAAGCTGGGATGAAGCGATCAAGACGGTCGCTGATAAATTGCGCGAAATCAAGGCGCAAGGCCAGGCAGATAAGATTGTATTTGCAACAAACGATCTGGACGGCATAACGGGAGTCGCAATCAGAAACCTGGTGTCAGCCTATGATGGGCCGATCCTCGTTACGTCGGAGACTCCAAAGAATCTGTATGAAACTTCTGTCTATGCTCCCTACACGCCCACTTTTGATATCGCCAATTCAACTTACCTCTTATCTTTTGGCGCGCGTTTCCTGGAGACTTGGCATTCTCCGGTTATGTACTCGCTTTCATACAGCGAGTTCCGTCGCGCTAAGGGGAGAGCCCGCGGCAGATTTGTTCAAGTTGAGCCGCGCATGTCACTCACCGCAGCTAATGCTGATGAGTGGCTACCTGCACGTATTGGCTCTGAGGGATTCGTCGCCTTGGCAATCGCCCAAGTAATAATCCGAGAAAAGTTGGTTAAGGATGCGCTCGAGCTAAAGATTGAGAGCGGCTCACTTGAAGACTACGCTCCCGAGAGAACTCGGGATATTACGGGAATCGAGCCTGAAAGGCTCATTCGCATAGCGCGGGAATTTGCCTCTTCAGAACGCCCACTTGCCATTTGTGGCGGAGCAGCCGGAGCCGGCGCAAAGGACAAACAAGGACAGCTGCAGGCAATTAGCCTTCTTAACAACCTGCGTGCGAATATTAATAAACCCGGCGGCGTCCTTTTGTCTTCATACGCTTATTTTGATTTGATGAGAAGCGTGCTCCTGAGTTTTCATCGTCTCTCTCAACAGAATCCCAACCGCTCACGCGATGTATCATCTAGCAATGGTGGCTACGAGCTTTTGAGCAGTGCTCAACCTTATAGTGCTTTATTCATTCATCAAATGAATCCGGTCTTTTCCGATCCGAGAACAATCGATACGATCAGGGCGATTCCATTTATTGTCAGCTTTGCCTCGTTTATGGATGAGACAACGCAGTTGGCAGACATCGTTTTGCCGGACCACACCTATTTAGAGACCTGGAATGTGAAATCGATCCCTCTGCCTGGAAAACGCGTTGCGGCTAGTGTCACGCAACCGGCAGTCAAATCGGAGTTCGGGTCAAGACAAGCAGCAGACGTTGTGCTTGCTCTAAGTCGTGAGCTTAATGATCAACTAATGGCTTTCGAATCGGCTGAAGATATTGTCAAACAAGTCGTAGCCGGACTTGTTAATCCGAGCGGGGTGAAAGAGGCAGACGCGGAGAAGGTTATCGCAAATGAGGAAGAGCCGCCTGATATGTTCAAAACAATAGTCGAGCAAGGAGTCTGGGTTGGTGAAGTAGAGGGTATTATTAACGAACCTCAATCGATGACGGAAGCGTCCGTCTATTTGTCGGCTCCCGACGTATCAGAAGAAATCAAAGAAGACTATCCGTTCACACTTCTGGCGTACGAACACGCGACGCTCGGATTCGGCCAGCATGCAAATTTACCAATGCTCCAGGAATTGCCTGACTCGATGACTTCTGGAATTTGGGGGAGCTGGGTTGAGATAAACCCTAAGACCGCGGCGTCTTTAGGAGTCGCTGACGGCGATCTTGTTGAGGTCAGCTCATATCATGGTTCCCTCCGCGCGCCTGTCGTTTTGTATCCTGCGATTCGTCCTGAAGTAATCGCGATGCCTTACGGTCAAGGTCATACCGCGTACGGGCGTTATGCAAGAGACAAAGGTGCAAACCCCATTTCGGTAAATCCTTACGCCGCCAACTCGGACACGTCAGCGGTACGAGTGAGGCTTTCAAAAGTATCAAGTGAAGGCAAGCTGATTAGATTTGGGACGGAGCTTCAAGAACAATTTGGGAAAAAACGTTAGCGACCAAATGATTGAGGAAGCCAAAACCAAAAAACCCCAGTGGGCGATGGTGATCGACCTCGATCGCTGCACCGGGTGTGAAGCATGCGTAGTCGCTTGCCGAGTGGAGAACAACATCCCCACCGTAGGACCCGAGGAAGCCGCCAAGGGGCGGTCGATAAATTGGATTCGCATCGAGCGCTACTTCGAAGGCGAGTATCCCGACGTTAAAGTCAAGTTTATGCCGGTGCTCTGCCAGCACTGCGAAGAAGCCCCTTGCGAGCCGGTCTGTCCGGTCTATGCGACTTATCACACCGAGGAAGGATTGAACGCGCAGGTGTACAACCGCTGTATCGGTACTCGGTACTGCGCGAACAACTGCCCGTACACAGTGCGCTTCTTTAACTTCTTCGATCCGAAGTGGGACGCGCCGCTCGACAAGGCTCTGAATCCTGAAGTGTCCGTGCGCTCGCGAGGCGTAATGGAAAAGTGCACGTTCTGCATTCAACGCATTCGCAAAGGCGAAGAAAAAGCCAAAGACGAAGGCCGCGAGGTGCGCGACGGCGACGTTGTGCCGGCTTGTGTGCAGACTTGTCCAACAAGGGCGATGTATTTTGGAAACATTGGCGATTCTGAGAGTGAGGTGTCAAAGCTATCAAAGAGCAATCGCGCGTCGAGGTTGTTGGAAGAGCTGGGAACGAAGCCGAGAGTGATTTATTTGAATAAGGGTGATTGAGTTAGGCGTAATGTTGGAGAAGCCACCAACAAACTCCAAGATCAACTCCGACCTCCTTCGTCCCGTGAACAAACCGGGGCGTGGCTGGTATGCGACAGTCACGGTGAGTGGGCTAGTCGTGCTGGCCGCGGTTGTAGCCCTGAGTTACCAATTTGCACGGGGCCTGGGCGTTTGGGGAATAAATCGTCCGGTCTTCTGGGCGCTCGACATCACGAACTTTGTCTTCTGGATCGGCATCTCCCACGCGGGGACCTTAATCTCTGCGATCTTGCGAGTCACCGGAGCGGAGTGGCGACGACCGGTAACCCGCTGCGCGGAAGCCATAACTGTTTTCGCTCTAATGATCGGCGCGCTGTTCCCGATTATTCACCTCGGGAGGCCGTGGTTCTTCTACTGGATGGTGCCCTATCCGAACGAGCGAGGGCTGTGGCCAAACTTTCGCTCACCGCTTGCCTGGGACTTTTTCGCCATCGGTACCTACCTGCTTGGCTCGATCATCTATTTGTACTTGCCGTTGATTCCCGACCTCGCGTTGTTAAGAGACAAGTCACGCGGACGGTGGCAGCGCTTGTACAGGACGCTCAGTCTCGGCTGGAGAGGAACTCAGCTTCAGTGGGACCGACTCGAGCGCGCTGTGCGAGTGATGGCCGTGATTATTATCCCAGTTGCGGTCTCAGTGCATACAATCGTGTCTTGGGACTTTGCGATGACGATTCGCCCGATGTGGCACTCGACGATGTTCGGACCTTATTTCGTTGCCGGAGCGATCTTTTCGGGCATCGCTGCATTGATCCTTGCGATGGCTGTGATCAGGCGAGTGTTTCATTTGGAAGATTATCTGCGGCCCGTTCACTTTAATAACCTCGGCCTGTTGTTGTTGACGATGAGCATGATCTGGTTTTACTTCACATTTGGCGAATACCTGACTGCGTGGTACGGCAACGAGCCCGGCGAGATGGCTGTGTTTCGCTCGAAGGTGAGCGGCGTGTACTCGCCGTTCTTCTGGGCGACGATTTGTTGTTGTTTCGTTATCCCCGTCGTGCTGCTTTCGTTCAAGCGGTTGAGAACGATCAAAGGGACGACGGTCGCTTCTATTCTCGTGATCGTTGGCATGTGGTTTGAACGATTCTTAATCATCGTGCCGACGCTTGCTCAGCCTCGGTTCGCTTTCAACTGGGGCTCGTACAAACCGACTTGGGTCGAGCTGACTTTGACGGCCGGAACGTTCGGCTACTTCGTCCTGTTGTATTCGATCTTCAGCAGACTGTTTCCGATCATCGCAATATGGGAATACAAGGAAGGGCTCGCGATAGCGCCCGCGCAGATGGAGGCATCAGATGCGGGCCGGGCTGCGTTAGCCACTGCCGATTGAAAGGGACATCCGATGGCTGCCAGGATAATTGCAATCTTTGATACGCCCCTTGACGCGCTTGCTGCTTCCGGCAAGTTACGGGAGGCAGGAGTGCCGCGCAGCGCCATCACGTTGATGTCCTCTGAGCCGCTACACGACGAACCTTTTGAGAGCGAACATAAGAAGAGTCACATCGGCGCGCTCGCGATTGTCGGAGGTTTCATTGGCGCGGCGTGCGCGGTGCTGCTGACGGTGTTGACCTCGCGACGCGTCGATCTGGTTACCGGCGGGATGCCCATCGTAACGCCGTGGGCCTTTGGAATTGTTGTCTTCGAGCTGACGGCACTCGGCGCGATCCTCGCCACGCTTGGAATGATGATCTATGAAGCCAGACTTGCCAGGCGAGGAGCTTCGGATGAATACGACAAGGCGGTCAGCGAGGGCAACGTGGTTTTGTGTGTTCGCTGCGAAGACCCAAGCCTCCAGGAAACGGCGCAAGCTGCGCTTGGTTCAAATGTCCGCGGTTCAGACTAAAGTTCCGACAGCATGAAATGTTCGATTGACAGGTTGCAAGCGAGCGATTGGGAATGGGTGCGCGCGATCTATCAGGAAGGCATCGCAACTGGGAACGCAACCTTCGAGACCGAAACTCCAGATTGGGAAACCTGGAATCAAAGCCACTTGCCGTTCGCTCGGCTTGTCGCTCGATGTGAGGATTCCGTAGTCGGCTGGGCGGCGCTCAGTCCGGTTTCCAAGCGAAGAGTTTACGACGGCGTCGCGGAAGTGAGCGTTTATGTAGCTGCATCGGCACGCGGTGAAGGCGTGGGACACGGGCTGTTAGCCGCCCTGACCGAAGAAGCCGAACGCAATGGGATTTGGACCTTGCAAGCCGGAATCTTCCCGGAAAACGTAGCGAGCATTGCGCTTCACAAGAAGTGCGGCTTTCGTGAAGTAGGCGCGCGTGAGAGGCTCGGAAAGCTGAACGAGGTGTGGCGTGACGTAGTTCTGTTGGAACGGAGAAGCCGCGCCGTTGGCATCGAGTAACGCGGTCGGTGAAACTCTAATAGCTCGAAGACTGTGCCCGTGCGATTGTTCGGCTTCTCGCTGTTGACTCTGCCTTTCCGAGAGCGTATTAGTAGTGCAACAAATCTCGATTCTTGGAAGGCTGCGATGCCTTTCTTGGAGCGTCGAATGTCAAAACGATCCGAAGACTCAGTTGTTTCAATTGATTCTTATTCCAAAGAGGAGATGCCATGAGACCAATCAAAACCGTGGCGTATGTTGCGGTCGTCGCGCTTGCCCTCGCTGCGTCAGCCGCAGGTCGGACTCAGAAAGACAAGCGACAAAGCAAGCCGGAATCCAAGTCGCAAAGCTCGACGGTTGAGTATTCGAGCGCAGCCGCGGCCGGCAATCCGCGGCTCTCCGACGTCGTACGAGTCGGGAACATGCTTTATCTGTCAGGCAAGCTCGGCACAGACAGCAGCGGCAAACTTGCGCCCGGAGGCATTGGACCCGAGACGAAACAAGCATTAGAGAATATTCGCGCGGTGCTCGAGAAGAATGGCTCCTCGATGGATAACGTAGTGAAATGCACCGTGATGTTGGCTGACATCAAGGAATGGGGCGATATGAACACGGTCTACGACACGTTCTTCAAGAAAGAGCGGAAGCCCGCTCGAAGCGCGTTCGGCACAAGCGGCCTCGTGCTCGGGGCGCGCGTGGAGATCGAGTGTATGGCAACAGCTAAGTGATTGGAGGTGCGTGTTGGACATCGACCGAAGAGCTTTTCTTGCATCGATTGGCGGCGCCGTCGCGATCGAAACGATGTCACCGGATGCGCTTGCTGATTCGCTCGAACACTACATGGTCGCGCGCCTCGATCAAAGGGCCGGCGCTGGCTTAGACGAGCCAAACAAGAGGCCCTACAGGAGGGGCGTCGGATCGCTGTTCGTGCTGGGAGCAAGCGATGGCCTTGCGGCCGATAAGCTCGCAGCGATGCCGCCCAAGCCGACGCTAATAGACTTTTTCAAACTGAGATTCGCTCCGGCCAATCACGTGCTTCAGAGCGCGACCCGCGCGATGAAAACCGGGCAGGGCGAAGAGACAGTCTTCGCCTGCCTATTACACGATGTAGTGCTGAGTTTGATCAAACCCGATCACGGTTGGTGGGGAGCGCAGCTTTTCGAGCCTTATGTATCCGAGCGAGTGAGCTGGGCAATTCGTTATCATCAAGCGTTGCGATTCTATCCGGACGCCTCGGTTGGATACGAATACCCGGAGATGTACTATCGCATCTTCGGCAGAGACTACGTGCCGCCGCCGCACGTTGAAGCCGCATACAAGTACGCGCGAAGCCATAAGTGGTACATGAACCCGCGGCTGATCACTGTGAATGATCTTTACAGCTTCGATCCGAATGCGAAGGTCTCGATCGAGCCGTTCATCGATATCATCGGCCGCAACTTCAAGCAACCTAAAGAAGGGCTTGGCAACGACAACAGCCCGTCGTCGCATATGTGGCGAACGATCGCTAACCCGGATCTCCCGCTGTGAGAGCCGGCGCCTAGGAGAAAGACAATGCGGACCAAATTGATTTTGCTGGCGATGTTTTCTGCGCTGACGTTCACCGTTATCACGCGTTCCACGACAGCCTCGTCGTCGAATGACACAATCCGCGTAGACGGAGGGTCGATTTCGGGCGTTGAAGCTGACGGCGTTCGGAGTTACAAAGGCATTCCCTTCGCTGCTCCTCCCGTTGGTGAGTTAAGGTGGAAGGCGCCTCAGCCGGTCGTCGCCTGGCAAGGCGTCCGCAAGTGCGACGAGTTCGGGGCGGATTGTCCACAAGCGCCTTATCCGCAAGGGTCAATGTATTATTCGCCGCCTAGAAATCAGAGCGAGGACTGTCTCTACTTGAATGTATGGACGACGGCCCGACCGAGTGACAGGCGGCCGGTAGTAGTGTGGATTCACGGCGGCGCATTGACGCGAGGGTCGGGCGCGACGCGAACCTACGACGGGACTGCTTTCTCGAGAAAGGGCGTGGTGGCGGTCACGATCAACTATAGACTTGGGCCGCTTGGCTATCTCGCTCATCCGGAGCTTACGGACGAATCGCCGAATCGCTCCTCGGGCAACTACGGCGTGCTCGATCAAATAGCCGCGCTCAAATGGGTGCAGAAGAACATTGCCGCATTTGGCGGCGATCCAAATCGCGTGACTATCTTCGGCGAATCGGCGGGTTCATGGAGCGTGAACGTTCTCGTTGCGACGCCACTCGCCAAAGGTTTGTTTCGTCGCGCGATCGGCGAAAGCGGCGGGCAGTTCGGGCCCGGCATGTACTTGAAAGAAGATCGAGACAAGCTTCCTTCAGCCGAGAAAGTTGGCGTTGCATTTGCAAAGGCGGCCGGCGCCGATTCAATCAAGGCGCTGCGCGCTCTGCCCGCGGAAAAGATCATCGAGGTCTTCAACAACGACACCGAAGGGAAGAAATTTAGGACTGCGCCCAATGTCGACGGCTGGGTGTTACCCGACGAGGTTCGCAACATCTTCGCCAAGGGCAAGCAGAACGATGTTCCGGTAATCGTAGGATCGAACGCTAATGAGATGACGACTCTCACGGTTCCTGCCAATGTGCCGAAAACGCTCGATGATTTTCACAAACGTCTGTCAACTCAATACGGCGAAGCGACCAGAGAGTTTGACGGGTTCTATCCCGCGAAAACGGATTCTGACGTGCCGAAAGCATTTCTGGACAGCTTGCGCGACGTGACGTTCACGTTGCCGATGCGCACTTGGGCTCGTATGACCGCCACTGGCCGCTCGAAGGCTTATCTGTACTTTTTCACCCACGTTCCGCCCAACCCGAACAGCAAATATTTGGGCGCCTATCACGCGTCGGAGATCGCGTATGTCTTCAACAATCTAAATCGCCAGAACAAGTTGTTGACCGACATCGACTGGAAGTTATCGGACGTGATGCAGAGCTATTGGGTGAACTTCGCGACGACCGGAGACCCCAACGGCAAAGGCTTGCCGCGCTGGATTGCCTATGATCTCAAGGACGAAGCTTACATGGAATTTGGAGACGTGGTGCAGGTGCGCAATCACTTGTTGAAAGAGCAGCTTGATTTCATAGAGCAGGTTCAAAAGCGACGGTAAAAGAGTTTGTAGTACGGCCTTCAGGCGGAAGTTTGTAATGCGCTGGTGACCGATAATCTACAAACTTCCGCCTGAAGGCCGTACTACAAACACGTATTCCAAGGAGAAGCGCATGACAACGTTATTCAAGTTGATCGCCTTGTTCGCAGCGATAGGCATTGCACTAGCGTTTACCGGCCGCGCCATCTCGCAGCAGCCGATCCAACTCGCGGGTGCGCCTTGTCCGACGCCGGCTATCTTGCATTGCCCCGACAGAGACTGCCTGCCGCAAACAGTCATCAACCAGGGGCCTGTGGTCGAGATGAAAACTCGCCGCACTTACTTTCTCGATTATCCGTGCGATCTAAAGCCGGGCGAGAAAGTCACTTTCATCCTGAGCCTTCATGGCTTCGGCTCATATGGAAATTGGCAACGTCATTACTTCCCCGTTTTGGACTATGTTGACAAATATCGTCTGGTTGTAGCAACTCCTAACTCTCCTACCAGATCGTGGTCCGCGTATGACGACGAATATCTCCAGAACATCGTCACGTCGGTCGTCGAGCAAATCGGTAAGGAGAATATCAAAGCGTTTTGGCTGGCCGGTCACTCGCAAGGAGGCTTGACTTCGAACCGAATCGTTCGCACGGACTTCTTCAAGGACCGAGTCGACGGTTGGCTCAGCTTGTCGGGCGGACGCTTAGGCGGAAATCCGGGTCGCTCGCCGAATTGGGGTCCGCCACGCACCGCTCCAAGCGCTCCATCACCAACTCCCACGTCTTCGACCGGCGCCTCGGCCAGCGCGAGTCGTACTGCGCCGACGCCTTCCGAAATCAGCGCTACGATGGCTGCATTGCGCGAGCCTCCTGCAGCCGATTTCTCATTCATCTACGAGACCGGCCAGCGTGAAATGGATGATAAAGGCTTGCCCGAAACTTCGGACTGGGCAAAAAAGTACGGCTGCGGTCTGCGACAAAAGCGGGACGACATCGTCGACACGAAGCCGGGTTACGTCTATGACAGCACGCGTCAAAATCCGCCGAACCCATCGTGGGGA
This sequence comes from Blastocatellia bacterium, assembly GCA_036505875.1. Taxonomy (GTDB): domain Bacteria; phylum Acidobacteriota; class Blastocatellia; order UBA7656; family UBA7656; genus Onstottus_A. The sequence goes on from DASXSR010000389.1 coordinate 14,981, forward strand.
CTCCTGCCTGCGCCCGGCAGGTCCCAAGTCTATGTTTATCCCGACTGCAAGCAAGGACGGGTCGTCGCGGATATCGTGCGGCTCGACAAGGGACACACTGAAGGCCTTGAGCCGAAAATCACAGAAGAACTGATCAAGCTTATGCTCTCAGCGAAAGGCGGCAAGATGCAACAAGCTCGTCAGGAAGGACGATGATGAAATCTCCTGCCAAACTACTCGTAGCTATCATCATAGTCCTTGCATGGAACGGCGCCGCGCCGGCTCAACAGCAAACATCGACGCGTCCGCCCGATCCGGCGGCCAGAACACAGCAGCCGGGTGCTTTTAAAGCGCCTGAGAATATTGACTTCCGCACCGCTAACGTGATCAGCGAAGGTGTCCGGTTGCAAGCAGAGGTGTTCTCGTTGAAATCGTTCGCGGGCAAGCCGCTGCCGACGATCATCATGGCGCACGGTTGGGGTGGCACGGCTGCCAACTTCCGCCCCGATGCGATTGCGCTGGCGAACGCCGGTTATCTGGTCATCACGTTCGACTATCGAGGCTGGGGCGGGAGCGATGGACGCGTCATCTTGACTGCGCCGCCGGAAAAGAAAGATGGCCGCCGTTTCACTGCTCAAGTTGAAGAGCTTCGCGAGTATGTCGACCCGATTGAACAAACCACCGATTGGTTCAACGTAATCAACTGGGCGATGGGCGAGCCGATGGTGGACAAGCAGCGCATCGGCTTGCGCGGATCGAGCTATTCCGGCGGTCACGTGTTTTATGTTGCGGCTCGCGACCCGCGCGTGAAAGCGATCGTCAGTCAAGTTGGGGCATTCGATTCGCGCCCGGCAATGGCTGATCCAGCTCAGGCGAAGCTCACTTATGATGAAGCGATGCGACGCGCGCGCGGCGAGCTGGGTTACCCTGAACCGCGCGCTCGAGTGGTCGGCAATTTAGTCGGCGCGCCGATTCGCGACAAGTTGATGTATTACGCGCCTGTCGATGATGCGCCGAAGGTCAAGGATACGGCGGTGCTGTTCATTGTCGCCGGGAAGGAAGAGCTGTTCGACAACAACCAACACGCCAAGCTGGCTTACGAGCGTATGCCGGGGACGAAGAAGAAGTACGTTGTGGTCCCCAACATCACCCACTACGGCATCTACCGCGAAGAGCGAGTTCGGGCTATCAATCTCGCGATCGAGTGGTTCGATCAGTACTTGAAAAAGTAAAGGTCAGCTTGGGTCAGAGACGAACAAAGAAACCTAAACGCGCGGAAAGCGCCGTGACGTTAGATACAGTCCGTCAACTGGCGCTCTCGCTCCCCGGGGTCAAAGAGGAAACCTCAGGCGGCATGCCTGCTTTTCGTTTGCGCGGCAAAGTTCTCGCCAGGTTTTACAAGGACGGCGACACGCTTGCGCTCAAGACAGAATACGCAACGCGCGAGGTCTTGATCGGAACGCACCCAGAGGCGTTCTACGTCACGGAGAACTATCGCTGCTGGCCGTGGATGTTTGTTCGGCTGTCGACTGTAGAATTGAGGCTGCTTCGCGGACTGCTCGAAGACGCATGGCGCCCTCTTGCGTCGAAGCGTCAGATTGCAGCCCACGAAGCCGATGCCAATCAGCGGCGCACAACGTAGTAGCGATGTCTGCGGTTCCTGTAGTGTTGAACCAACGCGCCTGTGCCTGCTCCTGCCGCGCCGCCGATCAACGCGCCTTTGCGACCGCCAGCGAGTCCTCCGATCGCCGCACCCCCAAGTCCGCCGACCAGCGCACCCTTCAGCTTGCTGTGATGATGCTGCACGTAGTAAACGCGGTGCGTCCGGTGGCGGATACGCGCGAAGCCGCTTGGAGCGAGTGAAAACAGGACAAGAAACATTGTAAAGAAAACGAGCAGTATGTTCCGTTTTCTCGCAGCTAGCATTGCTATACCTCCTAAACGTCAAATCAATTTGGACGATTTTAGTTAGGTACAAGTCTCGTGCCGAAGGGTGCGATCAAGACGGGACTTCTTCGCCCACAAGCGAGGCAGCGCACGGCCGGCAGGCGCGGGTCGGGTAATGCTTCAACCTACCACCGCGGCGAGAACCGCAAGCCTGGATGCCCGCGCGGGCAGGAATGGAAAGTTTACGGTTTTCGTCTGAGATTTTTTGCGTGGCATCAGTTGCGTGGCGATTGTTTTCTCTTAGAGACTACGCTCAAACCAACTCGCTCAGGTAGTAATGCCACAGTATTCGCGCGGCGACCGCTCTCCACGGACGCCATCGCGCGCTCATCGCTTCCAGGTCCGCAGTGGTTGGACGAGTCTTTAATCGTTTGAGCTTTTGCGCTGCCGTCGCCAGCGCTAGATCTCCAGTCGGCCAGATATCCGGGCGACGCAGTACCATCAAGAGATAAATGTCAGTTGTCCAGCGTCCGATGCCTTTGATTTTGACGAGCTCTGATCTAACGGCGGCGTCATCCATCGATGCCAAAGCGTTCAGGTCGAGGTCGCCTTCAGCAATCGACCGAGCCAGGTTGCGACCATACGCAGTCTTTTGGCGGCTGAACCCTACGGCCTTTAAGGTTGCGTCATCGAGTCTCAGGAACGCTTGCGGGGTTAGCGGAGAGACGAGTTCCAGAAGTTTGGTGTGGGCCGCCTTTGCCGACGCGAGCGACACTTGTTGTTCGAGGATGATGTGAAGCAGAGTCGAGAATCCAGCGTCGCGCGACCACATCGGCGGCGCGCCGAACCTCCGCACGATCTGGCGGAGGTCCGCGTCACGCCTCGATAGAAGTCTTACTCCGCGCGCCAGCGCCTCATCACTGAGATAACTGGGCCGCAACTCCGTGGTGCTCACTTCCTAAATTAACAGCACGCAGGATGCGTGCGCCCCCAGGGATCAACTATTTGGCTTCTTAGGCGGCTGCTGTTGTGGTTCGGGTCTGCGTTCCGGACGCCTCGGAAATGGCAGGACCGATAGCGGCTTCGAGTGACCCTGGTGACAATCGTTGCATCCGACCGCGCCACCGTCTTGCTTGACCAAGCCCTGCGAGAACTCAGTCATCATGAATCGAGCGATCTGCTTGCGCGGCGTGTCTTCGTCGAAGTTGCTAGTGTGGCAATAGTTGCACTCGACGCCGAGCGCTTTGGTGAAGCTGTTCATCACTTCCATCACCCGCTCGCGTGAAAGCCCCTTCAGCACTTGAATGTCGGGGGTCTTCTTGCCAACCGCTCCGTTGAACGGCGCGGTGCGAAGCAGGTTGGGCTGGCCCTTATGGCAATCGTTGCAACTGAGCGCGTTGCCGTCCTTGTGTTTCATGCCCATCGTGTAGTCGCGCATCATCAGCCGGGCGACTTGCTTTCGCGGGGTCTCGGCGTCGAACGGGTTGATATGGCAAAAACTGCACTCGACGCCCAGCGCCGCGGCGATCTTCCGCATCTCGGCAATGATTTGCGGACGCTGCATGCCTTTGAGGATTTGCAGGGTCTCCGGCTTTGCCTGCGCTTGAGCCCCCTCGGCAGGTTTCGGCTGCTGTCCCGCCGGTTGCTGAGTTTGGGGTCCTTGCTTTGCGTTTATGGCTGAAGCCGCGGCCAACACAATTGACGACACGATGACAAACACCTTTGTCTTCGCTGTGCGATTCATTCCTTCCTCCATGAGCGGTTAATCTTGGGTGCGCTAGCATCGTTGCCTGCGGCACCTCGATCCACTGAAAGCGCTTTCTTACTTCTTGTCTTTCTTCGGCGACTGCCACGACAACGCCGATGCGAGAGGACGCGCCTCCGGAGGCATCTCCACCGTCCCATCGAGCAGAATCTTTCTCGCGTCGACATCCCTGCCGTAGAAGTCTCGAATATTATCTTTATCCTGTCTGAGCGTTGCGCCATCCAAAGAAACGCCAGCGAACAGCCCCTTCGCGCGCGAATAGGTTAGTATCTCGGCGTGCATCATCACGTCGGTTTGCGCTGCGGTTTGGCGACCGACCGGACCTGCCGCCGCGGAGGCGTCTGCACCGATTGTGAACTTATCACTGATTAGTTTATCGACGCCCTTGCGATTCATTATCAGCATGACGACATCGATCTGCTCGAAACCGATCTGAAGGCCGATGCTTCCGCCTTCGATCGTGATGAACGAAGGCGCGGTCCAACTGTGATTGGCCTTACGGCACATCACGACTCCCTTGCCGTATTTGCCGCCAAGGCCCAGCCCGCCCTTTTTCAAGCCGGGAACGATTGCCACGCATTCAGACTTGTCGAGCAACTCTACAGGAATGCCCTTATCCGGAGCTTGCATTATCTCGGTCAAGACCTCGCCGGCTCGCTTGAGTCTTTTAACCTCGTCACTGCGGTCGGCAGCCAACGCCGCGGTGGATGTCAGCAACAGAAGGAGAGATGAAACAATAAGAACTTTCATGGGAAACAACCTCCTCTCTTTTTGGTGAGAAGCTATTGACGTCCACAAACTAAGTTTCAGCTATCCAAACGTGACGGTCAACTCGCGTCCGAAACTGAACTGCGGTCTACGACGCGCCTTGAGCGCCTTGGTTCCAGTCTGAGAGAGCGACGTCACCAAAAACGGCATCGCGATTGTGGGATCGCATAGAACCGAGATGGTCTTGGCGTCTTTGGCCACTCGTCCCCACGTTTGGGCTTCCTCGAAACTGCGCCCCGAAGTGGCGCTGCTCTCGGGCAAATCCAGACCGATTTGTATACCATATTTGTGACCGCGCAGCGTCTGCTTAATGATCGATGCGGTCACTTCAGTTTGTTGGACGAAACTCTTTGGCGGGCCGCCTCCGAACAATACGACCGATGTGCTCACCGAACGGGCCATGATTTGCGCCGCTTCGACCACGTCCTGAACGATGTCAAATTGAAACGGGTTCTTTCGATTTACGCGCGAGATGGCTATCCCAACGGCGATTGCCGAATCGGCGACACCTGGACAGAAGACCGGCACTCTCGCCTTGTACGCCGAGGTCAGGATGCCGTCCTCGGTGGCGATCTCCGCCAGTTCGCGCCCGAGCAAGTGGAGAAACTCTCGAGTCGAATACGGGCGAGAATGATCAACGGTGTTCGCGAAGTTACCGACCCACTCATCCGCCTCGCGGTACTCGTGCTCGCTTGCAAGGGTGTCGTAATAGCGCCCAACCCCGGCTTCCTGGAGCTCTTCGTCGGTGATTCCAGGCGAATACTGATAATGATAGCGGCCCAGCGTCTCGTGCAGATCGTGAAAGAGATTGGCGCCGGTTGATACTACAACGTCGACAAAGTGGTTCTTGATCAAATAGGAGATGAGCCGCCGCATCCCCGCGGCAACAAGCGCACCGCTGAGCCCCATCAGAACGGTCGAGTTGTCCTCGAGCATCTCCAGCCACAGGTTGTGGGACTCTGCCAGAGCGCGAGCCTGAAACCCCGCGCCTTCCATCTTCTGAAGAACCCCGGCGACCGAGCGGTCGCGGTCTATCTGAACCGGCCGAGTCGGAGTGGTCAAGTACTTCGAGCTTTTTTGTTTTCTCATCATCGGTTGTTGTCCTCGTGAAACGTGATGCGTGAATCGTTATGGCACTCATAGCGCATCACGTTTCACGCATCACGTTTCACGCATCACTCCAGATAGGTATACCTGTTGATGTCAGCCTCGTACTGGCTGATCAGCGAGCCGGCGTCTTCCTCGCTGAGCTGCCCGGCGGCGACTCGTCCCTTTATCATTCGTTGAACGCTTTCCACCGCTTGGCCTTTGTCGTAGCGCGCTGCGACGAGCATGTCGCCAATTCGGCTCCCCTGCACGATCTTCTTTATGTGATACCGGCCGTCAGTATCGATTATTACGTGAGCTTCGTTCGGGAGCCCAAACAGATTGTGATTGCTGCCCATCACTTCCTGATAAGCTCCGACTAGAAAAATGGCGATGTAATAGGGATCGCCGGTGAACGGGTGCAGCTCAAGCACCTCCTTGACGTCTTTCAAATCGACGAACTTGTCGATATGCCCGTCTGAATCGCAGGTTATGTCGACGAAGGTCGCGTAATCGGTGGGCTGCTCGTTCAACCTGTGAATGGGCATGATCGGGAACAACTGGTCTATCGCCCAGTGGTCGGGCGTCGAGCGGAACACTGAGAAGTTGCACAAATACTTGGACGCCAATATTTTTTTCAGGTCGTCGAATTCTTCTTCTTGCACCTTGGTGCTTTGAGCGAACCTCGACGCTCGCGCGCACACCTCCCAGAACAGCACCTCGCCCTTGGCGCGGTCCTCGAGGCTGATCAGCCCGAGATTGAACTGAGTGTGCAGCTCGTCCTTGTGATCGAGCGAGTCGTGATAGTACTCGCGATAATTCTTCGCGTTTATGTCGTCGCAAAGCGCCTTCAATTCGATGATCACCTGCGGGTCATCTTCGTCGACGCTGACCTCGGGTTGATCGTCCGCGAAGGTTTCTATCTCGTCGCGAATCGAAGTGATAAACACCGCGTGATAAGCCGACATCACCCGCCCGCTTTCAGTTACAAGGCTCGGCTCAGGAACAAACTCATCCTCGCACACCGACTTGATTGTGTAGACCACGTCGTTTGCGAACTCCTGCGTCGTGTAGTTGACCGAGGACGAGAAAGTAGTCTTCGATCCATCGTAATCGACGCCCATCCCGCCGCCGATGTCCAGAAACTCGACGTCGATGTGCATCTGGCGAATCTTGCAGTAGACACGCGCGGCCTCTTTCATGGCCGCCTTAACGCGCTTGATATCGGTGATCTGCGATCCTATGTGAAAGTGTAGGAGCTTGAGCAGGTCGGTCATCTGGAACTCGCGCAGCAGCCGGATGCATTCGAGCATTTCGGAAGGCGTGAGTCCGAACTTTGCCGACTCGCCGCCCGACGACGCCCACTTGCCCGAGCCTTTTGAGTAGAGTTTCGCGCGAATGCCGATGCCGGGCCGAACGCCGGTCTCCTGAGCGAGACGGATGATCATCTTCAGCTCGTTGAGTTTTTCGACGACGATGATGACCCGCTTGCCGAGCTGAACTCCCATCAACGCGAGGTTGATGAACGCCTCGTCCTTAAAGCCGTTGCAGATCAACAGCGACTCCGGCGTTTGATCGAGCGAGAGCGCGGCGTATAGCTCGGCTTTCGAGCCGCATTCAACCCCGAAGTTATACTTGCTGCCCTCGCGGAGAAACTCTTCGACTACTTCGCGTCGAGGGTTGACCTTCATCGGGAACACGCCGAAGTGACTGCCGCTGTAATTGAATTCGCGGGACGCTTCCTGGAACGAGCGTTGAACTTTCTTGAGTTGGTTCGTGAGAATCTGTGGAAAGCGGAGCAGGATGGGGAGTTGAAGGTGGCGCGCGTCGACCAGATCGTCAATGAGTTCCTTAATATCGACGGAACGGGGGTCGCCCTCGGCAGGGCGGACGGCAAGATGTCCTTTTCGGTTTACCTCAAAGTATCCTGCTCCCCAATTCTCCACACCATAGGTCTGAACGACCTCTTCCAGTGTGATAGTCCTCATCTAGCGATTTCTCCGCCGGAACTCACACAACATGGTAGCAAACAGCCCAGGCATATAAGCCTTGCAATTTACCAGATTTAAGAAGCGAGTGTCAAAAATTATTTTTTTCTCGCTCAGTCACTTGATGCTTTTGAAAAAGCGCGTCACAATCCGAGGCGCTCGCCGCTGCAAGCTGTTTGGGCGGTTAGCATCCAAATTCGCCGTGGCTTTAAGCTTACAGGAATGTGGAATCTGGAAATACACGGCGCGGGGAAGGAGTCTCATGAAATACGTCGCGTGGTCGATCGTTGTCTCGCTGCTGCTTGGTCTTTCAGGATGTGTGCCGTCGTTGCACGAGCTTTACAGTGAAAAGGATCTGATTTTCGAACCGCGTTTGCTGGGTGAATGGGTCGAGGCGAAGCCCGACTCGAAATCAACACTCATCTTCACCAAGAGTGGCGACAAGGAGTACAAGATGGTCTCAACTGACCGGGCTGACAAGTTCAGTTTCGTCGCCCATTTGGTGAAGTTAGGAGACAAGCTCTTCCTGGACATCAGCGGCGATTCCTCCGTCGACTGCCATACATTGGCCCTGCCAGTTCACATGTTCTTTCTTGTTTCGCAGTTCGAACCGACGCTTCGAATGCGGGACTTCAGCGATGACTGGCTTAAAGAATACCTGAAAGGGAACCCTGCGGCGCTCAAGCACGACATCGTGGACAAGGATCTGGTCGTCACAGCCTCTACAACAGAACTTCAGAGCTTCGTGCTTGGCCACCTTAACACCAAGGGCGCCTTCGCCGAAGCCGTTGATTACGTGCGGAAAAAGTAAAACGAGGGCCCGGTTTACAGCGATAGGGATTCCGTTTCAACCTCGCTTTCCGCGCGAAATTCATTAACACCTCACTTCAGTGAGGTGGCAGCGGTGGGAGACTGACTTTTCCCGCCTCACCTCGATGAATCGAGGTGTTAATCATTATGTCAGTGAGGTGAGGAGAGCCAATGTCATTACATTCCTTTTCCCGGTGTCACTGGCCCGTCGCTCGTAGGCAGGACTTGAACAATCCATCCACTGCCGTGAGTGGGATTACAAAGAAGAACGCGTGCTATCTGGTTGTAGGCAGCGCTTGAACAATTCACCCACTGCCGTGGGTGGTATTCGGACCGGTTATTCTGTCGCGATGTACTAAGGAATGAGCCGCGGCATGTCGCCTCGCCGCGTAAGACAACCTCGATCATCACAATACCCGGCAAAGCGCTGATCCCCAAGTAAAGCCCGCGCCAAAGGCGAGAATCAGCGCATAAGAGCCCGCGTGGAATCGTTGCTCTCGACTTGCCTGCCAGAGCGTCAGGAATGCGGACGCGCTGCTGGTGTTGCCAAAGCGCTCCAGGTTACTGACGATGCGCTCTTCACTAATCGAGAGCTTCTTAGCGAGCGAGCACAGCAGGTTTGCATTCGCCTGATGCGGGATCACTACATCGATTTCATCAAGCGAGATTCCGTTGCGCTCGGTTATACGGATTGCTGCGTCTGCGAGCTTGCGCACTGCTTGCAAAATCACGCTTCGCCCTTGCATCGAGCCGTAATGCAGACCCGTCGCTAACTGCTCTGCGTCAAACCAACGCGCGCCGTTGGCCGTGCCTGGAGCTCGCACGATTAAGTCCTCGGCGAAGCGTCCGTCGGTCTCGACAAGTATGTCGTCGATTCTAACGAGACGCTTTCGAGCTTGATCGGTTGGCTTCGCCTCGCGGCTTACGACCACTGCTCCTGCGCCATCGCCGAAGAGCATGCTTAATTCGGGGCTTCGTGGTTGCAAATCGAGACCCTTGGATTGCGCTTCCGCTCCGAAGCAAACGACAGTGTGTGCAGTTTGCGATTCGATGAGGGTGCGCGCCAGTTGCAGACTGTAGAGAATCCCCGCGCAGCCAGCCCGAAGATCAATCGCCGGGACGTTGCGACAACCGTCGAGCTTGCGTTGGACGAGCGGCGCGATGCCCGGCACTTGATAGTCGGGCGATAGCGTGCATCCGATCAGGTAATCGACCTGCTCGGCACTCGTGCCTGCATCGCTCAAAGC
>DASXSR010000390.1:0-5924 GCA_036505875.1 Blastocatellia bacterium
TCATGCAAGCCGTAGTATTTGTCGGGAGGCGGAACCAGCGCCTTCGACAGGAAGGTCAGCGATTCGGCATGAATCGACAACTCGCCCGTTCGTGTGCGGAACAGTCTGCCTTCGGTTCCGACGAAATCACCCAGGTCGAGAAGCTTCACGAGCGCCCAGGTCTTCTCGTCGACTTCGTTTGACTTGATGTAAACCTGAAGCAGCTCGGCGCCGTCGGTGAAGCGAATGAACGCGGCCTTGCCCATCTTGTTTACGGCGTGAACCCGCCCAGCTACACGCGCTCGCGGGCGTTCGGTTTCAAGCTCCTCGCCAGACTTGGAGCTGAACACACGAACTATCTGGCCTATAGAATGAGAGCACTCGAATTTGTGTGGGTACGGATCGAAACCAAGTTGAATTATCTGGTCGAGCGAGCGGCGCCGCTGTTCGATCTGATCGTTCTCATCGGCTAACGGCACTTGCTCATCCATCGGTTCCATTGTCCATTGTCCATTCTACATTGTCCAATAGACTGATGGAGGAGAGTCTCGTCCTGAAATAACGGTGAGCAATAAAACAATAATGATGCCGTCTTATGCACGCTCACTATCGCGAGGCGGAGGCCCCTGCCACAACGATCAGTACAGTAAGTCCTATTACTGCGGCGACTGCTGCGATGTGCCAACTCGGGTGCCACCTCTTCCCGTTAAAGGGATTGGGTTTCCCGAACCCCATTATAACTTTCTTGACCTCATCGTAAGAGATTGTTATCTGCTCCTTCAGATCAACATCGGCGAGTTGAAAAGAATCTTCTCCGATTTGTCGGATCGCGCCGTAATACTCATTGTTGTTTGTGAGCACGACGGTAACCCTGCCCGCGATGCCAATCGATTTGACTCTGTTTTTGATCTTGGCCGCGTCCGAGTTTTTGCTCTTAGGTGGGCTTGCATCGCGCGATGGAGGAGCATCCTGATATACAAATGTCTTGGAAGCCAAAGCCGCCATCGGTTCTGCAACCGGTTGAGCGATGGTCTCGGAAGTGGTCTGCAAAACAACAATGCCGATCAACAGAATAGACAGTTGTCTCATAGCGTCGTCCTCGCTTCAGTTTTGTCGTAATCGGGCTCGCTGCAAGGGCAATGCCAAGAGGCAGAATCCGCAGAGTGCTCGTTAGGCAATGACCTTCCTAAAAGTATTCCTGAAACTCGAAGAAGGTGAACGCAGTAGGAAGCCGACAATTGTCGGGATCGCCCGGCTCTCAACTCAGGCGTGTTTGTCTGCGGCTCGATTGCAGGACTCGATGAATCTTCGCAGCGCGTCGAAGTAAGGCTTGCCTCCGACAATGTAAGTTGAGTTGTGCGGCGAGCCCTTAACCTCATAAAACTCTTTAGGCTCCGGAGCCGCTTCGTAGAGGCGTCGGCCTAATTTGTAGGGGACTACTTCATCAGCGCGACTATGTATGAAAAGCTTGGGACAATTGACTCGGTTGACCTTGCTCAGTGAATCCATCTTGGTGTGCAACAATATCCGCGGCAAGAAGGGCGCCACGGCCACCGCCATGTCGGCCGCCGATGTGAAGCTCGACTGAACGATCAATCCTGCCGGCTCAACCTGGCTTGCCAAGTCGATCGCCGGAACGCCTCCCAATGATTTGCCGAAGATGATTATGCGCTCCGGCGCTAGAGCTCGCTCGTCGACCAAGTAGTTCCAAGCGGCTCGCGCGTCAATGTATAAGCCCTGTTCCGTTGGCTTGCCCTCGCTCTTTCCATAACCGCGATAGTCGATGATAAAGACCTGAACCGGGAGCGACATCATCGCACGAATCATTTCGTATCTGTAACTGATATTGCCGGCGTTGCCGTGAAACCAAAGCAGGACCATCTCAGCAGGCACGCGTTCAAGCAAGCCCCTCGTTTTGCGATGCGGCGTGCAATACCAGCCGTGCAGTCGCAGTCCGTCGCTCGTTGTGAAGTAGCAATCTTCGGTCTTCGGCACGACTTCTGCCTCTCGAAAAGGAATGTTGTCGACCTCCCAGAATCCATCTGGATACTTAGTCGGGAAGTAGATGAATTTGTCTTCGAAACCCATGATGAAAATAGTTAATCCGACGATCAGTAACAGGATAATGCGAGCAAGCCGCCACGCGAAGCCAGTGTTTCGCCAGAGGTTTAAAAAGAATCGTTGCACCGGCTTTTTGAAACGCTTGAGATATCAGCAAGTTCGCCTTTCAGGTCCGCGCGGCTCTCTTTAGGGTTGATTGTCTCGTGCTAAAGTGGTTTAATGCACTTTGTAATCGCCCTCTCATCTCACAGGAGTTTCTATGAATCGATTATTCCCAGCTGTGTTGCTTGTTCTGCTTCCCTTCTCAACTCAATCTGCGTATTCTCAGCGGCTCGAAGGAGCGTCCATTCGGCTCACGGTTCCAAAGGCGCCTTGGACAGTAGTGATTTCCGGTGAGGCTTTGGTCCTGAAGGGACAGGAGATCCAGCCCGACGGTCGCCACGGCTATTTTATGCTGATTGACGAAAAGACTGAGATTAATGCATCGCTGTTCATCGAACCTGTAGATAAATGCGAGTCCAGCAAGGGGTGCAGAGATATGGTGTGGAAGCTGGGCAATCCAAACTGGGGAAACCCGAAGAACGTCAAGCTTAGCGAACTGGGCGAAATCAGTCTGTTGGAATTGATGGTGCCTGAATATCAGGGCCTGCCGGTTCGACAACAAAACATGTATGCTGAATTCGTGGTTGAGGGCTACTGGGTTGATCTGCATTTGTCTAAGGCACTCTACGAAGCTAAAGACCGCAGATTGTTCGAACAAACTGTGAAATCGGTAAAATTTGAGCCGAAGCAGATCGAAATCAACGATGATCGAAAGATGCAGTCAAGGGCGGATGAACGGGTCGCAAGGGAAACAATGCAACTCGTCGCGCAAGCAAGCGCTGCCTACGTTAGGCAAGATTACAAAAAGGCAATCCAGCTCTACACGAAGGCTCTCAATCAGGAGGAAAAGCAGCCGACGCTTGACAAGAACATCTGGAGAGTTTGCGTGGATAATCTTGGGATGAGCTACGGCATCAGCGGCGACAACAAGAACGCGAAGGAGGTCTTCGAGTACGGCTTGTCCAAAGACGACACGTATCCGATGTTCTACTACAACCTCGCTTGCGCGCATGCCGAGATGAACGACTTGGATAATGCAATCAAGAACTTGAGACTTGCCTTCAGCTACAAAGCGAACATGATACCGGGCGAGCAGGTACCGAATCCCGCAAGTGACGGCTCATTCGCTCGATTCCGAAACGATCCGCGGTTTCGGAAGCTGATGGAGGAGATAGGTTCGAAATAACTTATTGGTCTCCTGGTTTGCGAAAGGCTTAATACCGAAAGTATGAACCGGCGTTAGCGGCGATCATTATCGTTCTCACAGGCAATTCGATTACACTTCTATCCGGTTTGCCAGCGCTTTGTGCATCGTCACCTCATCGGCGTATTCGAGGTCCGAGCCCACGGGCACGCCCATCGCAATTCGAGTGATTCGCACTCCAAGCGGCTTCAACAGCCGCGTAAGATAATTCGCAGTCGCTTCGCCCTCGGTGTTCGGATTGGTGGCGAGAATTACCTCTTCGACCTCCTCGCCCCTCAGTCGCTCGAACAGGTTCTTGATCCTCAGTTGATCGGGGCCGATCCCGCGAATGGGGGAAAGCGCGCCGTGCAGAACGTGATACAAGCCACGGTACTCGCGTGTCTTTTCTATTGTCACCTGATTGTATGGCTCTTCTACGACCAGGATCACGCGTCGGTCGCGCTGGGGGTTGGTGCAGAAGCGGCACGGATCGACATCAGTAATGTTATTGCACACGGAGCAGAAGATGATTTTATCTTTGACATCCTGAATGGACTGAACGAGGGTGTCGGTCTCCTGGCGTTGAGCGCGCAGAATGTAAAACGCCAGGCGCTGGGCTGACTTGGCGCCGATGCCCGGCATCTTCTGAAGCTCATCGATGAGCTTTGTCACAGGTTCCGCGTAGTCGAGCATCAGTTAGATCAAATTGTCCGGAAGGCCCATGCCTCCGAGCTTCGAGCCGAGCTTTCCCTTCATCGCTTCATCAGCTTTTCGCGAAGCTTCGTTGACCGCCGCGATGATTAGGTCTTCCAGCATTTCGACGTCTTCTCCCTTCACCGCTTCCGGATCGATCTTGAGCTCGACCAGTTCTTTCAAACCGTTCATCGCAACGCTGACAACTCCGCCTCCGGCGCTGGCGCTGACGCGGATTCGTTGCATCTCGCGCTGCATCTCTTCCTGCATCTGTTGCGCCTGCTTCATCATTTCCTGCAAATCGAACCCGCCTGGCAGTTTCATTCCTTTTGCCTCCTGGAGTCTCCAGTCATTTTTCAGGTTTTATGACCTCGATTATCTCGCCGTGAAACTTGTCAACCAACGCCCGCAGCTTTGGGTTATCGTCAACCAGGTCTTTGAGCTTGTCTGTTGTCGGCGTGTCGTTGGCGATCTCCGGTCCGCCGTCTATCGACGCTCGAAGCGTGAGCCGTCGCCCGACAACTTGCTCGCAAGCGTCCTCTATTGCGATTCGTTTATCGCGAGCCTCGATCTGCTTCTTATAGTGGCTGTTCTCCGGCGAGTAGGTTACACGAAGGTAGTCTCCGTCAATCGAAACGCCGCCCCTATCAAGGGCGGCGACAACGAGCGGTTTGTTCTTGTCTGCAAGCGCACGCTTTAGCTTATTGACCGTATCGTCGCCGGCCGTTGTTATGGGCCGGGATCCAGGCGCCGAGTCAAAGGGCTCATCCACCACGGGAGGGGCCTCGGGCGGCACAGTCTCGATCGCCCTCGATTTTGCTGCCGCGGCCGTCGCGCTGGAGGCGCCAGAATCCGTTCCACGGGCTGACGTCCCAGCATGTCCTCGCGTCGAGGGCTTTGCCGGGATTGCAGACACACGAGCAGGCGACGTGGGCGGCGAGTACTGGGAGCTTTGCGAAACCCTCGATGTCTGCGGGCGCGGTGAAGCAGAACCGCCGAGTCGCGATTCGAGTGATTGGATGCGACCGATCGCCTCCTCGAGCAAGTAGAGCCGTTGCGCCTGCGCCAGCTTCACCAACCCAATCTCGAGCTGAAACCGTGGCTGCGATGACTGCTTGATGTCCTGTTCGGTCTTGGTCAGTATCGAAAAGAATCTCAGCAAGTCCTGCTCTGAAAAAGACTCCGCGAGACGTCCAAGCGTCGCTGCCTCGCTCTCGGGCAACTGGATTAGCTCAGGATCGAATCCGGCGATCTTGACTACAAGCAGCGCGCGAATGTGAACCATCATCTCGCGGCAGAAGTTCCGCAGGTCGTAGCCTCGCGACACCACTTCATCAACAATTCGAACAAGCCGCGTTGAATCCTGGTCCGCGACGGCCTGGAGCGTCTGGTTCAGCGTTTCGATATCGACCAGCCCAAGCGCTGCAGACACGTCATCATCGTTGATGTTTGCGCCTGCGAAGCTGATCACTTGATCGAGTGCCGATTCGGCGTCGCGCATCGAGCCTTCGCCGGCCCGCGCGATTGCCAGCAGAGCGGCATCGCTGATGTTGACCTTCTCCGCCTCGGCTATTCGCCGAAGCTCTTTGACTATGTTCTTGAGCGTGATCGTTCGAAACTCGAAGATCTGACACCTCGACAGGATCGTTTCCGGCACTTTTTGCAGGTCGGTGGTTGCGAGAATGAAAACCACGCGAGGCGGTGGTTCTTCGATCGTCTTCAAAAGCGCATTGAACGAATGCGCCGAGAGCTGATGAACCTCATCGATGATGAAAATCTTGTAGCGATCTCGCGCGGGCGCTATTCCGATGCTGTTGATGATGACCTCACGCGTGTCCTCGATCTTTGTGTAGGTTGCGGCGTCGATTTCCTGAACATCAATCGATCTCGAAGCAGCGATGTCCAG
>DASXSR010000391.1:0-25414 GCA_036505875.1 Blastocatellia bacterium
ACGCGTTCGGGGAAGTACACGGATGTTCCTCGCCGGAAGGCTTCCTCATTGAGGGCGCTGCCCTCGCGCACGTAATAACTGACGTCCGCAATGTGAACGCCGAGCAGCAATCGCCCGTTTGACAGCTCTGCAACCGACACCGCGTCATCGAAATCACGTGCAGTCTCGCCGTC
The DNA here is from genome assembly GCA_036505875.1 of Blastocatellia bacterium. GTDB lineage: Bacteria > Acidobacteriota > Blastocatellia > UBA7656 > UBA7656 > Onstottus_A. Next base: position 174 of record DASXSR010000391.1, read on the forward strand.
AATCGTGATAGTCAGCCAACGTCGCAAGTCAGCTCGCGCTGCTAGTTGTTCTTGGGTTATGGCATCGCTGATGGCTTCGGCTTCGGCGAGCGCGGCGTCAGGAAAAATGTGCGGGAGCTGGTGCTTCCTTATGACTATTTCGAGATCAATGCCGGGCTGTTCCGCTCGGCCGAGAACTTCGATCACACGCCCCCATGGCGGGCGCCCGGCAATCGGAGGTCTAGTGATTTCGACATTAACTATGTCGCCATCGGCCGCCCCGAGCGTGTCAGCACGTGCGATGTTGATCTCATGCAGGAAACGTTCATCGATCGGCGAAACGAAGCTTTCGGTCTTGAACTTGACGAATGTACCGACGACAGATTTGTTGACGTGGTCGAGTACAGCCTCGACTCGCCCCTCGCGACCGCGCTCGCTGGCACGGGTAAGGCGCGCGATCACCTTGTCTCCGTGTAGGGCGGGTCCCATCGCGCGAGCGCTTACGAAGAGATCTCCTTTCTCGCGTTCTTTCGGATCGTCCGGGACAACGAAAGCGTGGCCAGAGCGCGTGCCTCTAAGAGTGCCGATAACAAGACCGGAAGTTTGCTTTCGCCAGTAACGTCCGCCTTTTGCGGCTGCGAGGCCAGCTCGAACAAACTCTATCAGGAGCGTCGTCAGGCGCAGCGCTTGAGACTCCGAAAGGTTTAGCGCTTGAGCAAGGCGATCAGCAGTGATGGCGCGCTCACGCGATTTGGGCAACGACTCAAGAATTCTTTGCGGCGAAGCGTCCATGGTGAGCATGGCGATTTTGGATTTTAGATTTTGGATTTTGGAACTACATTTCAATTTATGCTACAAATCCAAAATCTAAAATCCAAAATCCAAAATGAAATTGACACTATTCGCGAGCGGTAGCTAGTATAGGTTTGTTTCGCTTGGAGCGACAATCGCGACGAGTTGCGGATGTGGCGGAATGGCAGACGCGCAGCGCTCAGGACGCTGTGGGAGCAATCCCGTGGAGGTTCAAGTCCTCTCATCCGCATCAAATTTTGCGCTCGCAGCAGCTCTTCTCTGATATAATCCCCACTGTTATGGAAAAAGGTAGTTTCGCAGAGTCGCCGCTGTGGGAGGAATTTCAAAAGGCCGCGTTGAAGCGACGGCGCAATCCCGTGCGCCTGATAACGGAGTATATGCGCGAGTGTCTGGAGAAATGGGAAGATCAAAAGCTGGACGAAGAGATTCGGCGGGATGCGCGTCGCAGCGGTTTTCGCGAGGAGGACGCTGTGGAAATTGTCCGCCGTCATCGCCTAGTGAAGAAAGAGCAGCGTGCCGCGTCGTAAAGAACGCATTGCCGTAGTGCTAGACACAAACGTCATCGTCGCCTTCTACTTGACTACCCGCCGAGACTCACCCAACGCACAAGTATTTCGTTTATGGCGAGACCATAGAGAGCTACAACTGATCTTAAGCCCTGAACTGGCCGACGAGTACCTTGAGATTCTGTCGAGAATCGGAGTTGCTGAGAAGAGAGTCGCGCGTTTTGCTAAGAGGTTGGAACGACGCGGAACAACAACGCTCGTCAATCTTGGCGCCAGAACAGTAGCCAGTCGTGATCCAGAAGATAACTTCGTGCTTGCAACAGCGGCGTCGGGTAAAGCCGCCTTTCTCGTGACAAATGACCGTGACTTACTTGACATTCCGGCGTCAGTCCATAAGAAGTTCAAGTTCGAAATTGTGACGCCCACTGTGTTGCTGAGACGTCTGAAAGAGAAGAAATAGGAGATGTTCCTCAAGGAGGCGACGTTCTCCGCTTTTCCTATAGGCATCTTAGACCCAATGCTTTCCATTCGCGCAAAGCTTACGCTGTGGTACCTCAGCCTTGCCGCGTTGGTGTTGGTCGCTTTCGCGGTGGCGATCTATCTTTATCTATCCCACGGACTGCTCAACGTGATCGACACATCGTTGCGAAATCATGCTGAGCGAATCGCCCAAGCCGTTGGCCACCCTTCCGAAACAGAAGAGCCCAGCCAGCCGGGCGTGCTGATACTGGCGCCCCAATTCGTTTCGGTGCTTGATCGAGACGGCAAAGTCACCGATCAAATTCTCGACCCCGAGGGCCACGAGGTGCCGATAATCCAACCGGCGCTGGAACGCGCCGCCAACGATTGGAACCCGCAATACAATGAAGCGTCGTTATCCGCGAACGAGCACGTGAGGATCATCACCTGGCCGGCCCGCGACGAGGATGGCGAGACGTTTTTCGTGGTTGTGGGTCAATCGCTTCGGGACGTGCAACGCGCGCAGAAGCAGTTGCTATTGCTGCTTGCAATCGCAAATCCCGTCGCCCTCTTGCTCGCCGGATTAGGGGGGCTTTGGCTTGCCAACCAGGCGCTGAAGCCGGTCGATCGATTGACGCGAGCAGCCGAGCGGATAGGCCGCGGCAATCTCAGCGAGCGCGTCGAGGAGCGGCGTTCGGGTGACGAGATCGGCCGTCTGGCAGCGACGTTCAATCAGATGATCGGCCGGCTCGAGCAAGCCTTTGATCGCGAGCGCCGGTTCACCGCCGACGCGTCTCATGAGCTAAAGACACCGCTGGCCGTTCTTCGCGGGGATATAGAAGTGGCGCTTCGGCGCGAGCGCTCGCCGGAGGAGTATCAGAGAGTGCTGAAATCGAGTCTGGAAGAAATCGAACAGTTGACTAAGCTTACTGACGATCTCTTGACGCTCGCTCGTTCCGACGCCGACCGCTCGGTGCTCGATCTAGAGCAGGTAAGAATGGACCTTTTGCTTGCCGATGCCCGCGCGTACATGTCTGCACTGGCTGACAGTGCGAGGGTAGGGCTCATCTACGACGCCCCAGACTCGCCGGTCATTATCGAAGGCGATCAGAAGCGGCTCAAGCAATTGCTGGTGAACCTACTTGATAATGCCATCAAGTACACACCCGCCGGAGGCAGCACCCGGCTTTCGCTCACTGTCGAAGATTCATTTGCAGTAATCCAAGTCTCAGATACGGGACGCGGCATTCCAGCGATCGTATTTCCCCACATCTTCGAACGGTTCTATCGTCAAACCGATCCTCGTGACACGCGAGTCACCGGATTTGGGCTCGGCTTGGCGATATCGAAGTGGATCGCGGACGCCCACGGCGGCTCGATCGAGGTTGAAAGCAAAGAAGGAGAGGGCTCGCGGTTTACCGTTCGATTGCCCCTTGAGGGTCTCGAAAACGGTGTGGAGCAAGGCGTCAGCAGAAGCTCCTCATGATCGCGAATCGTGATTCATCACTAGTTGCTTCCTGCCCAGTCCTACCAATTTTCAGATTCGACACTCACGGCTCGGCATGTAAGAATCCAATGAGGAGCATCGTAGATCTCCATGAAGCGGGTAAAACTATTATCGGCCGGCAAGGGTGCCGCTCTTCTGTTGTTCATCACAATAGCCGCCGCGCTGGTGGTGTACCTCGTCTTCCGAAGCAAGCGTGTTCAGACTGACCAGGCTCGTCCTAAGCTGCAAGGTAAAGTCGTCGCTGTCTTCAGCAATACTCGTTACGCTCACGAGGTGAACGGCCAGATACGGTTCAACATAACAGCTGGCACTGACAGGGCGTACGAGGACGGCACTCACGAGCTTGAACAGGTAAGGGTCGAATCCTACGGCTCAAAAGGCGACCGCCACGATGCCGTCACGGCCGATCGTGCCAAGGTGAGTGACCCCTCCGACCTCGTAAAGCTTGACGCAGAGTTCATATCAAATGTTGTTGTGCAGACCTCGGAAGGACTTACGCTCAAGACAAACTATTTGCATTACGACCAGACGAAGAACACGGTTGATACGAAAGAACCGGTCGAGTTCGAAGGCCGCAACTACGCAGGTCGCGCGACCGGTTTAGTCATCGAGGCTAACGATGAACGCGCGCGATTGCTGAGCGATGTCGACGTGACTATCAAGCCTGAAGCCAGAGCAGGAAGCCAGGGAAGAGTGAATGACGGCTCGACTGCGGGCAACCAGCGTGAGGAGACTGCAGAGGAAAAGGCCGCGCGCAAAGCTCGAAAGCGCGCCCGAAAAGAAGCGCGTCGAGCAGCCGAAGGCGGTGCGCAAACCGCCTCGCCGCTGGCCGGGCCTTCGCAAGCCGAACGGAAAACAGCCTCCAACCGCCCCGAGGTGAAGAAGCCCACAAGAATACAAAGCGTGTCGGCGTTACTCGAAAAAAAAGAGCACCGGGTGACGTTCGACGGCAACGTGATTGTGACCCAAGACACCGACGAATCGCGCGCCGATCGAATGGTCGCTTACACCGACGCCGGCAATCATCTCGAGCGAATCGAGGCGCGCGGCAACGCTTACCTGAAGCAAGCGCAGAAGGGTGAGATAAAGTCTCCCGATATGGATTTCTTCTTCGGCGAGTCGCACCAGCTCGCTCGCGCGGTAGCTGCTGGCGGAGCATACACGAAGTCGCTGGGAGCGGAGCCGGTAAGAGAAGCAAGTGCTCAGACAATAGAGGCGACGTTTGTCGTCGGCCCTAAGGGGAATGTCGTCTACACGATAAAAGCTCAAGGAAGCGCAGACATAAAGATGCACGCTCCGACTGCAGGAAACACCAAGAGCAATCCCACCGAGCGTGAGCTTACAGCCGAAACAGTCACGCTGACGTTTTTCTCTGATGGGCGAAACATCAAGTTCGCCGAGGCGATTGGCGATAGCGTCATGACGGTTACGCCGGTCCGCGCTGAGCCGCGTGCCGACAAGAAGACGATCCGCGCGCCTCGCATGGATGCTTCCTTCTATGAGACAGGAAATCGGGTCAGGACATTCAACGCGGCGGATGCCGTGAGAGTCGAAATTGAAGCGATGGCCAAGGGCGGTCATCCGCTGCGCGTAACGACGAGCAAAAAGGCGCGAGCGGATTTCCTGGAGGATTCTCAGGACATTGATCGCGTCTCGCAAGATGGTAACTTCAAGTACAATGAGGGCGAACGCAACGCGGTGGCTGAGCGCGCGGTTTATGATGGACAAAAAGAGATTCTCAATCTTCGCGGCAAGCGACCGATGGCATGGGATGCGAAGGCCCGCACGCAAGCCGACGAGATTGATTACGATCAGCAGCGCGATGAAACACACGCGCGCGGCGATGTTCGCACGACGTATTACAGTCGCGAGACGACCAACGACTCAACGCCGTTCAAGAACACCAAGTCGCCGATCTTCATGACTGCCGAGCGCGCCGACGCTAAAACCGAAGGCGTCGCGGTGTACATCGGCAACGCGCGCGGATGGCAGGACGATAACTTCGTGAAGGCCGATCGGATCGAGCTTTATCAGGACGACAAGCGCATGGTCGCGATCGGCCACGTCGAAAGCGCGCTGTATCAGGCGAAGCGAGAAACGTCACCGGGCAAACGCGAGATCGTGCCGGGATTCGCGACCGCCGAGAAAATGATTTACTCGGACATCGAGCGGAAGGTCCATTACGAAGGCGAAGTTAAGGCCCGTCAAGGCGCCGATCGCATCGAAGCTTCATTCGTCGACGTGTACTTGAAGCAAGAGACAAATGAGGTCGATCACATGAACGCCGAGGGCAACGTGGTCCTGACACAGCCCGGTCGGCGAGGAGTTGGTGATAAGCTCGCCTATGGTGCGGACGATGGGAAAGCGGTCTTAACCGGCAAATCCGCTCGAGTTGATGATGCTGAGAAGGGTTCTACGATGGGCTCTCAATTGACTTTCTATAATCGCGATGATAGGATTCTGGTCGAAAATCAACAGGGTACAGGCCGTGTCCGATCGACTCATCGGTTGACAAAGAGCAAAGCGAATTGAAAGCAACGAGATGGCAGAAAACGTGTCCGTGATCGAGATTCCCGCCGCCGCCGCCGAGCCTCAAGCGACGCTCACGTTACAACAAACAAGCACTCTTGGCGTCGAAGGCTTGCGAAAGTCATATCGCAAGCGCGTGGTCGTCGACAACGTTTCGTTGGACATTCGCCAGAACGAAATAGTCGGATTGCTTGGACCAAACGGCGCGGGCAAGACCACGGTCTTTTACATGATTGTTGGGCTCGAGCGTCCGGACGCGGGAAAGATATTCCTTGATTTCAAGGACATTTCCCGGCTGCCGATGTATCTGCGAGCGCGCGACGGCATAAGTTACCTGCCGCAGGAGGCGTCCGTTTTTCGCAAGCTGACCGTTGAGGAGAACATCCTGCTCGTCCTTCAAACGTTGCCGCTCACGAAATCCGAGCGCGAGCATCGCCTCGAGTTGTTGCTCAGCGAACTTGACATCGCTTACGTGCGTCACACAAAGGCGTATCAGCTTTCGGGCGGCGAGCGGCGAAGGACGGAGATCGCCCGGTGCCTGGTGATCGAGCCTCGATTCATACTGCTCGACGAGCCTTTCGCGGGGATTGATCCGATAGCTGTGATTGATATACAACGAATCCTGCAAAAGTTGCGCGAGCGCGGAATCGGGGTGCTGATAACCGATCACAACGTGCGTGAGACTCTGGCGATTACGGACAGAGCGTATATAATTAACGACGGGAAGATATTCCGCGCGGGCACTCCAGACGAGCTGACGCGCGATGAAGAAGTAAGGCGAGTATATCTCGGAGAGAATTTCAGGATGTAAACATTTGCCATTAGTCATTTGTCATTTGTCTTTGGTCATTTGAAGAGCGAGTCGAAGGCGGCCAATGACAAATGACAAACGACAAATGACAAATGACAAATGAGTATGTCGGTCAAGCCACATTTAAGCACGAGTCTTTCACAACGGTTAGTATTGACGCCGCAGATGCGGCAGCGGATCGAGCTGTTGGCGATGACCAAGCTCGAGCTTGCCGACATGATGCAGACGGAGCTGGCCGCGAATCCGGTGCTCGACGAAGTAGCACCCGGCGATGGCGCCGACGAAAGTTCGCCGCTTGAAGAGGAAATCGCGGCCGTTGATGCTACAACCGCAGATCTCGCCCCTCCAAATGGAGCGGCCTCGCCTGAGCCCGCCGTTTCTGAAGGAGTCTTGACGGACTCTCTCGCTCTGGGGGAAACAAACCTCACCAGCCCAGCCGACACTGTCCCGTTGGACGGAGAAGCAGAATCCGAGCGCGAGCGCGATTCGTTTCAAGAGGTGGATTTCGGTTCCACCTTCGAAGAGTATCTCGATCCCGGCTACAAAACCCACGAATACGAAGCGAAGGACGACGTCTCGTTCGAGAATATGCTGAGCAGACGCGACTCGCTTTATGATCAGCTCATCTGGCAATTGCACCTGACTGAGTGCTCCGACGAGGTTCGAGCTGCAGGCGAGGCGATAATCGGCAACCTCGACGAGAACACCGGCTTTCTTGACGCGACCGTCGAAGAGATAGCGGAGATGGGTCCGTGGGCGGTGGAAACGGTCGAGCAAGCTCGCGTGCTTGTGCAGCGTCTGGATCCGATTGGGTGTGGGGCGCTCGATGTGCGCGAATCGCTGCTGGTTCAACTCGACTATTATGGTTGGGGAAACCGGCTGGCAGCCCAGATGGTGCGCGATCATCTTGAGAGTCTCCAAACCCATAAGCTTCCGGACCTTGCGAAGACGCTAAGCGTGCCGCTCGAGCAAGTGCTCGAGGAAATGGAGATTGTCAAGAGGCTCGATCCGAAACCCGGCCGCAAGTATTCCTCCGAGGAGGCACAGCCGGTCGTCCCAGAGGTTACTATCGATAAGGTCGGTGACGATTACATCATACGATTTGAAGATGACGGCTTGCCGCACCTGCGGATAAACAGGACCTATCGCCAGATGATGGAGTCTAAAGATTCCTCGAAAGAGACCCGCGATTACATTAAGGAACGGTTTCGCTCGGCGGTCGATCTTCTGAAGAACATCGAGCACCGTCGCCAGACGATTTATCGCGTCTGCCAATCGATCGTGGATCGGCAGCGCGACTTCCTGGATCACGGCATCGAGCACCTGAAGCCGATGATGCTCAAAGACGTAGCCGAAGACATCGGTATGCACCTGAGCACAGTTTCGCGAGTGGTGAATCGAAAGTATGTCAATACACCGCAGGGCGTTTACGAGCTGCGCCGCTTCTTCACTGAGGGGATGAGAAGCGACACCGGCGAAGATGTTTCAACACGCGTGCTCAAACTGAAAATCAAAAAGATGATCGAAGCGGAAGATCCACATCACCCCATCACGGATGATGAAGTAGCCAAGCGTCTGGCAAGGGATGGCGTGAAGATGAGCCGGCGGACGGTCGCAAAGTACCGCGACCAGATGCGCATACCCGGCTCGCGAGAGCGGCGCGCCATCGTCTAATCAGGCGCTGCTGGCTCGGTCCCTTAAAGAGATTATGCTTCCTCCTACTCCCACTTCGAAATCGGCAAGCCCAAGAAAACAAAGAGAGGAGCACAGATGGAATACGAGTTCACTGGTCGGCACGTCGAGATAACACCAGCGCTGGAGCGATTGGTTCGCGAAGAGCTTGGAAAACTTGACCGAATACTCAATTCGGCGCCGATGAGAAGCCACATCATCGTTTCGGCGGAGAAACATCGCAAGCGGACCGAAATCGTCCTATACTGGCGTGACAACGTTTTTACTGCCATAAGCGAAAACACTGAGCTCAAACAATCGGTCGCTGAAGCGGCGGCCAGAATGCAAAAACAAGTGCTTCGACTAAAGGAACGCTTTCACGCTCGGAAGCGCGGGCGCCAACCCGCTAAAGCGGTTGCCCCGATTCCGGGTGGCGCTATCGAAGCGGCTGCGAGCGCGCCGCGCATAATCACGCAGAAGCGGTATCGGGTAAAACCCATGACGCCCGAAGAAGCGGCAATAATATTAGCTGACTCGGAGGATCAGTTCATCGTGTTTCGGGACGCCGAGACGAATAAGGTCGGCGTACTCTACAATCGAACGGACGGTAACTTCGGACTGATCGAACCTTAAACTCAAGAAGGCAGAGGGCGGAAGGCAGTAGGCAGAAAGGAGCTGCTGCCTTCTGCTCTCTGCCTTTTGCCTTCTGCTCTATGCCTGTCTCAGTAGTCATCATCACCGGAGTATCGGGCTCTGGGATGTCATCCGCCCTTAAGGCGTTTGAGGATCTCGGCTATTTCGCGATCGACAACCTGCCGGTTCAGCTCATTCCTACCTTTGTGAGACTTTGCGGCGAATCCAAAGAAATCGATCGGACGGCTTTTGTCATCGACGTGCGGTCGCGCGAGTTCCTCAGCTTGTTCCCCCAGATGAATCGGGAGCTGCAAGATAAGGGCGTTAGCGTTACGGTTCTGTTTCTTGAGGCCGACGACGATGTGTTGCTGCGCCGTTACAGCGAGACCCGTCGCCCACATCCGCTCCCCGATCAAAACGTCCTGCACGCGATCAGACAGGAGCGCGAAATGCTTTCGGAGATTCGCGACCTTGCCGATCATGTCATTGATACCTCGGAACATACGGTGCACACCCTGCGAGACGTGATCAAGGATCGCTTCGCTGAAAAAGGTGGCGCGCACGAATTGAATGTGACTGTCTCATCCTTTGGCTTCAGGCATGGCTCTCCGCGCGGATTGGACATGCTCTTCGACGTGAGGTTTCTGCCGAATCCGCATTTCGTCCCTGAGCTGAAGCCGCTGACCGGGCGCGACGCCGCGGTGATCAAGTACTTGCAAGCCGAGAGCGAGGTGGAAGATACTATCGCGCGCCTGGTCGATCTGTTGTCGTATTTATTACCGCGATTCCAGCGTGAGGGCAAGAGCTATCTGACCGTCGGTGTGGGGTGCACAGGCGGGCGCCACCGCTCGGTTATGGTCGCTGATTCGATTAACAGGCGGCTGAATGATATGGGGTACAAGTCTCGAGTTGCGCACCGCGATATCGATAAGGATGAAGTGAGATACAGGAGAGACGCGTGATGCGTGATTCGTGATCGGTGAAGATGAGCGCATCTCACGGATCACGAATCGCGCGTCACTTTTCACTTATGATTGGCGGAGTAATAGTAACTCATGGGCAGTTGGCTAACGAGTTGGTTTCGGCAGCCGAGATGATCGTGGGCGAAATAAACCACATTACGGCCGTCTCGATCGGCTGGCACGACGACGTCGATGTAGCCCGCGAGGAGCTCGAACGCGCAATTCAACGAGTGGATAGCGGCAGTGGTGTTCTGTTGCTCACCGATATGTTTGGCGGGACCGCGACGAACATTGCAGCGAGCTTCTTGGGAGCCGCGCAAGTTGAAGTGGTTACCGGAGTGAACCTGCCGATGGTGATCAAACTTGCTACCCAGGAGCTCGAAGAGTTGCTGCCCGAGTTGGCGCGCCGCGTCTGCGATCAGGGACAACAGCAGATTCATCTGGCCGGCGACATACTCGCGCCCAAGAAAAAATGAAATTCGAGGATGGAAGATCGAGGATCGAAGAAGGCCAATTGCGTGACGCCTCTGAACCCCGACGAAATGTCGATACAGTGATGTCGAATCGTAAATCCGAGATTTCGAATCACAAATTCACCGCCCGCGATCCTCAGTCCTCAATCGTCGATTCTCGATTGCTTAACGTTTCCGATCTCCGAGTCTATTTCCAAACCGAAGCCGGCATTCTGAAAGCGGTTGACGGCGTCAGCTTTGAGATCGCGGCGGGAGAAACGTTAGGACTGGTTGGCGAGAGCGGCTGCGGAAAGTCCGTCACTGCCTATTCTATCCTCAAGCTTTTGCCCTCGCCACCGGCTAGGTATGAGGGCGGTGAGATAAGCTTTCGCGGTGAGAGCCTGCTTGAGTTAGACGATAGAGCGTTGCGCCGCGTGCGAGGCAACTTGATCTCGATGATCTTTCAGGAGCCGATGTCATCGCTCAATCCGATCATGTCAATTGGAGCGCAGATCGTCGAAGCGATTCGCGAACATCAGAAGAAATCAAACAGAGAAGCAAGGGAGATAGCCGTCGACATGTTGCGACGCGTTGGCATCGGCTCGCCTGAGTCGCGCCTTCGCGAGTATCCGCATCAACTGTCTGGAGGAATGAAACAGCGAGCGATGATCGCGATGGCCCTTGCGTGCCGGCCGTCGTTGCTGATTGCCGACGAGCCAACGACCGCTTTGGACGTGACGATACAAGCGCAAATACTCGAGCTACTGAACGAGCTTCAACGTGATCTGAGTATGTCGGTGCTATTGATCACCCACGATCTGGGAGTGGTCGCAGAAACTTGCGATCGCGTCGTGGTTATGTACGCGGGTAAGATCGTAGAGTCCTCGCCGGTTGCAATGCTGTTTGACAGCCCAAAGCATCCTTACACTCATGGATTGTTTCGGTCTTTGCCGACTCTGATCGAAAAAAAGAAGCAACTTGCGGTAATCCCCGGAGCGGTGCCCAGCCCGTTGGACTTCCCTTCGGGCTGCCGCTTCCGCACGCGATGCTCGATGGCACAAGACATATGCAAACAGGAACCTCCGCTTCGCGAGATAGAACCAGCTCACCTTTCTGCCTGTCACTTCGCCGAGGAAGTTGGCCAGCATCAGCGCGGAGACTTGTAGGTTCGTTTTGTACGACTATCCCATTCCGACACAACAGCACCCTCCGCGATGAGGCACACGGTTTGAGAGTGTCCATCGCGTTGCTTAGATTCCGTGTGGCTTCTCGTTTGCCTCCGGCTTTCTGGCCTTCTAATCAAACTGCACGAGCGGAGCCATGACAAGAGCGGCGGATAAGCCAGTTCAGAATCACCCATCGCGAATCAACGTACTGCTTGTTGATGACGATGAATTTACGCATGAGACGATGAGAGCCTTTCTCCGTGACAGCGAGTTCTCGCTGCTCTCGGCGTTCAACGCTGCTCTCGGCGTTCAATGCTGCTGGAGCGATGGAGCAAATCCTGGGGGATAAGCCCCCGGATATAGTGATTACCGACGTGATGATGCCGGGCGAGAGCGGTTTTAGTCTGATTGAAAAGCTCAAGGCTAATCCGAGAAGCGCCGGAATTCCGATTCTTCTATTGACGATACTGATAGGCCCCGATGGTTCGGTGATGGACGGAAGCGGCAAGGCCGACATTCTGATCGCCAAACCAGTCGGTGCTTCCGAAATACTTGAAAGCCTGAAGCTCGCTAAGCAGCGGATCGCGCAGCGGAGCAAAACCGCGGATGAGGTAACCCTTTCGTTTGACTCACTTTCCGAAGATAGAATCCACGTCACGTTTTAGATCCCAACTCGGGTGTGTCGAATAGTCTTCATGCACCTTCGACGGTGAGCGATTCTGCTATATTCTAGCAGGTCGCATGGAAGAGAATATCCTCATTGTTGAAGATCTCGTGAAGCACTATGCAATCCGCAAGGGAATCGTTCCTAAGACGGTCGGTTACGTTCGAGCAGTTGACGGCGTGTCGTTCTCTATTCCTCGCGGGAAAACGCTTGGTCTCGTTGGCGAATCCGGTTGCGGGAAGACTACGACCGGGCGCACGATTTTGAGATTGATCCCGCCAACTTCGGGACGAGTCGTTTTCGACGGTAAGGATGTATTTTCGTTGGGCGAGCGCGAGATGCGACGGCTGCGGCGTGAGATGCAGATTATCTTTCAAGACCCTTATGGCTCGCTGAATCCCCGAATGACGGTGGGCGCAACTCTTGAAGAACCCATTCGCGTCCACGCAATCGATTCCGATGGGAAAACTGAAGACGATCCGAACGCGTCCAGAAGGCGGCGGGCACGTGAGCGCGCGGCCGAGATTTTAAGTCTCGTGGGACTCAGCCCGGAGCACGCGCGCCGCTTTCCGCACGAGTTCTCTGGGGGGCAGCGACAGCGGATTGGGATCGCGAGAGCGCTGGCGCTCAACCCCAAGCTCATCGTTTGCGACGAAGCAGTGTCCGCTCTGGACGTTTCGATTCAGGCGCAGATACTAAACCTGCTCGCCGACCTTCAGCAGCGGTTCGGGCTCACATACCTGTTCATCGCGCACGACCTGGCGGTCGTAAGGCACATCTCCGATCGCGTGGCGGTGATGTATATGGGGGAAATAGTCGAGGAGGCCGATACCGAAGAGATATTCTGCAATCCGCTGCATCCGTATACGCAAGCGTTGCTGTCTTCAATCCCAGTGCCCGTTCCACGGGCAAAGGGCGAACGACCGCGGCTTCAAGGGGACATTCCGAACCCGATCAATCCTCCTGCCGGGTGTCGATTCCACACGCGCTGTCCGATAGCGATAGAAGAATGCAAGCTTGCAAAGCCGTCGCTGTTGGAGATCAATCCCGGCCATCGCGTGGCGTGTATAAGAACCGACGCTTCAGCACAATTTCGAAGAGCGAATCGAATTTGATCCTCTTGCGGTTTCGGAGCCGCCGGATGCGGTGGTGAGCCAGTGCGACGAGCATCGGCGTCAACGGTGAGCTTACTTCTTTAGGGTCTTGAGCATCTCTGAGATCTTTTCCGACAGCTCCTCGCCTCTGAGTCCCGTCGCTTTGATCGCGCCGTCCTGATCTATCAATATTGTTTGCGGGATCGCGTACACTCCATACAACCGAGCGAGCTTGTTGCCCCATCCGAGCCCGTCGTAATACTGCGGCCACGAAATCGCTTCTTCTTTCATGTAGGCGTCAAACAATTGGCGATTTGAATCCAGATTTATGCCGATGATCATGAACTGATCGCGGCCGTGGCGCTTCCAAATCTTTTTGACTTCGGGAATATCGACGCGACAGGGACCGCACCAACTTGCCCAGAAATCCAGGAGCACGATTTTTCCGCGAAGCTTCTCAAGCGCCAGCTCCTCGCCCGTATGAGACTTAACGGAAAAGATCGGCGCGACTCGGGCGTCCACCATCTTTGTATTCGCGATAACCGCCTGCGCCTGACTGACGTCGTTCGCATCCGGATTCAGCTCGATGTACTTTTTCAGCGCGGCGACTCCTTCTTGTTCCTTCCCTGCTTTGATCAGCGCGAAGCCGAGGTTGTAATAAGCTTTCACTACGTTGCCCTTGCTGACCTCGATCGCGCGCTGAAGCGCTTCCACCGCTTGCTCGTAAGACTCCTTCTCGTTCTGCAGGTAAAGCGCGACGCCGAGTATGTTGCAGATCTCTCCTTCGTTGGGGGGCTTCAGGTCAGCCGCCTGACGAAACGCAGCCACTGCGTCTTTCAGTTGCCGCAACTGGAAATAGACCTGACCGATCATCTCGAAGCACTGGGCGCACTTGTCGTCGCGAAGCTTCGCGGCCCTGCGAAACTCATTGATCGCGTCTTGGACCTGTCCCTGTCGCAAGAGTTGACGGCCGTTGGCGAGCGCCTCTTGCACGCCATCGGTCTGTTGCGGCTTTTGTTCGGGAACCGGCTTGGGTTGTTCTTGCGCGTACACTGAGCTCGCGAATGCGAAACTCAACGCTAGAAGCATGACCGATGCTCTGTAAATAAAGTTATTCACGATTCAATTCAACCTCAACTCGGCGCCGGCCGACTGTTGTCCGATTCTGCTGATCACAATCGTCAGGCCTGCACCAGCCGCCGCTTCACTCGGCATCAAGAAGAACCGCAGTCCCTCTCGCGATTTGGCGCCAGCCAGCGGCGAATCGATGTCCAGCTCGTAACTCGAAAAGTCGTTCAAAGACTCCTTGTACCCATGCTTACTATAGGTCGATATCCCATAATAGGAGATCAATCGTTTGAAAGCGGCACGCGCGCTAACCGATGTGAAGCGGCGGCCCGACTCTTGGCGAATTTCAAAGCGCGACTTCCTCAGATCTACGATCGTTTCTCCTGGGTTCGTCAGCCTTACGCGCACCGGCAAGACTCCCGCCAAAATCAAGTTTGCGTCGAACGTTCCATACAAAAAATCTTCGTCGGTTATCGCCTGGGCTTCCACTGTGATGCTGCCCGCGGTCGCCTTCGCTTCGTAGCGAGCGGGAGGCAAGCCAGGACGAGTTTTCACGTTGAACGGCTTCCCGCAACCGGCCAATACAACCGATGACAGGGCGGCACAGGCGCAGAATACTAACGCTTTGGTGCCCCTGCGCATCAACATTGAATCTAAGCGAGCAATAACAGGGTGTCAACTTGCGGCTGTCTCGAACCGTGTGCTAACGTCAACTCTTTCCTTAGACGGCTCGCTTCTTGTCCTACACGGCGCGTTCCGCGAGACTGTTCAGGAATTGAGTTAATGATAATTCCGCATAAAGGCGTGACTCCCCGGGTTGCGGCGACCGCGTTCATCGCCGATGGGGCGAGGGTGATCGGCGATGTACACATCGGCGCGCATTCGAGCGTGTGGTTCAATTGCGTCTTGCGGGGCGATTGCTATCACATCCGAATCGGTGAACGCACGAACATTCAGGACAACACGGTCATTCACGTTACGCAGGGAAGGTTCGCGACGATCATTGGTGACCGTGTGACCGTCGGGCACTCGACGGTGCTTCACGGCTGCACGATCAAGGATCGATGCCTGATTGGAATCGGCGCAATAGTTTTGGATGATGTGCTGATCGAAGAAGAGTCTTTCATCGCAGCAGGTTCGCTTGTGACACCCGGCACGGTGATCCCGCCGCGGTCGATGGTCATGGGCGCGCCGGCAAAGATTCGTCGCGAAGTAACCGATGCTGAGGTGGCTCGCATCAATGAGCATTGGCAACACTACGTCGAGTATAAGAACGCTTATCTGGCGGAAGAGCGTCATTGAGAATAGAGAACTAGGGTTTGTATGCCGACTCTTGATAGCATCGGAAACCTAAAACGCACGCACTTCTCGGGCGACTTGCGTCCTGAACACGCGGGCGAAATGGTCAAGCTCATGGGGTGGGTTCACCGCCGGCGCGACTTCGGCCCGCTCACCTTCATCGACCTGCGCGATCGTGAGGGTATCGTGCAGATTGTGTTCGACGAAGAGAAGAACGCCGATGCACACCACCGTGCCAAGGAGTTGCGCAGCGAATACGTCATCGCGGTTGTCGGCAAGGTGTTGATGCGCGATAAGGACAAGGTCAACCCAAACATCAAGTCGGGTCGCATCGAAGTGAAGGCACTAGAGCTGTATATTCTGAATGAAGCGAAGACCACGCCCTTCGAGATCGACGCAGGCAGGCCCAGCGAAGAAGTGCGGCTCAAATATCGGTATCTCGACTTGCGGCGAGATAAGATGCAATACAACATCGGCTTGCGCCATCGCGCGGCAATCACCGTCCGCCGCTTCCTTGACGAGCACGGGTTTTACGAGATCGAAACTCCGATGTTGATTAAGACCACGCCCGAAGGAGCGCGCGATTACATTGTGCCGAGCCGGCTTCAGCCGGGGCGCTTTTACGCGCTGCCTCAGTCGCCTCAGATCTTCAAGCAGCTTCTGATGGTCGCAGGTTACGACAAATACTTTCAACTCGCGCATTGCTTCCGAGATGAAGACCTGCGGGCCGACCGCCAACCCGAGTTCACCCAGATCGACGTCGAGATGAGCTTCGTTAGGCCGGCCGATATCTTCAAAGTCATGGAGCCGATGATGGCTGAGCTGGCGCGCCTGATCGACTTGAAGGTCGAACTTCCGTTTCCGCGGCTGAGCTATCACGACGCGATGCGCCGTTTTGGAACCGACAAGCCGGACACCAGATTCGAACTTGAGCTTGTCGATCTCTCAGACAGACTTGCGACAACTGATTTCATCCCGTATCGCAAGGCGCTCGACGAAGGCGGACAAATCAAAGCGATCAACGTCACCGATGGCGCGAAGTACTCACGCAAGGCTCTGGACGAGCTGACTGAAATTGCGCGGCGGTTTGGAGCAGGCGGGATGGCGTGGATCAAGACGGCGGCTTCGGGCGAGATAAGCTCGCCTCTTTCCAAATCGCTAGGAGACGAGAAAGTCGCGGAACTGGCTTTGGCAGCCGGTTCCGGGGCAGGCGACTGCGCGCTGCTCATCGGCGGCAAGCCCTCGATCGTTGCGGCGTCGCTGGGCGCGCTCAGGACCGAAGTAGCCGAACGCGAAGGCCTAATCGACCAGAACAAGTTTAACTTCTTATGGGTCGTGGATTTTCCAATGTTTGAGTACCATGAAGAGGACGGCCGCTTCTATCCGATGCACCATCCGTTCACCAGCCCGCGCGAAGAAGACTTCGACAAGCTTGAATCCGATCCCGGCTCGGTCATGGCGAAGGCGTACGACTTGGTTTTGAACGGAGTTGAGTTGAGCAGCGGCTCGATACGAATTCACTCGCGCGAGTTGCAGCGACGCGTGTTCAAGGTGCTCGGTATGAGCGAAGAGGAAGCCCGCTCGAAGTTCGGCTTCCTGATGGACGCGCTGGAATACGGCACGCCTCCGCACGGCGGGATGGCTATTGGGTTTGACCGGCTGGTTATGCTGCTGGCCAGAGAGAAGTCTATACGCGAGGTCATAGCTTTCCCGAAAACCGCCAGCGCAATGGACTTGATGATCGACTCGCCCAGCGAAGTTTCCGACGAGCAGCTGCACGAGCTTCACATCAAAATCGTGGATTGAGCATTACCTGTTTTCGAACAGGGCCTTCAGGCTTGTATCGTAAGGTTCCCGAGCGACGCCTTCGTCGGTGATGATCGCGGAGACGTACCGATGCGGCGTCACGTCGAAGGCCGGGTTCGCCACCTTTACTCCTTCGGGCGCTATCGGCTCTCCCCGAAAGTGGGTGACTTCCTCATCCGCGCGAGACTCGATCGGAATTTGGTCGCCGGAGTTCAAAGTCAGGTCTACCGTCGAGAGAGGAGCCGCGACGTAGAACGGAACGTTGTTTTCGTGCGCAGCGAGCGCGACCATGTAAGTGCCGATTTTATTTGCGACGTCACCGTTGGCGGCGATTCGATCGGCGCCCACGATCGCACAATCGACCTCGCTGGATTTCAAGAAGTGCCCCGCCATCCCATCGGTAATAAGCGTAACCGGAATGCCGTCCTTTGCCAGCTCCCAGGCCGTGAGCCGCGCGCCTTGAAGAAAGGGCCGAGTCTCGTCGGCGAATACCCGCACTCGCTTGCCGGCTTCGACCGCGGCACGAATGACTCCGAGCGCGGTGCCGAATCCAGCGGTCGCCAACGCCCCAGCATTGCAATGCGTCAAAACTGTGGCGTTGTCGGGAATCAGCTCCGCCCCGAAACTTCCCATCCGCTGATTTGCCTCCACGTCTTCTCGATGGATGTCCAGCGCCTCGGCTACGAGTTGCTGTTTGATGTCCGCTACTGAAGCGCCCTCGCGTCGAGCGTGATTGAACGCCCATCGCATCCGCTCAATCGCCCAGAACAGATTCACTGCCGTAGGCCGAGTTTGCGACAGCCGCTCACACACTTCATGGAAGTCCTGTTCGAGTTGTTCGAGCGACGTAGCCTCGGAGTTCTTTACACCAAGAGCGATGCCCATCGCGGCAGCAACGCCAATCGCGGGCGCGCCTCTCACAACCATATCTTCGATCGCGGTCGCTACTTCTTCGTGGGTCTTGAAGACCGGATAAAGCTCGTGAGTAGGAAGACGTCGTTGATCTATCATCACAACGCCTTCATCGGTCCACTCGATAGTCTTAATCATCGCGGAAGGATAATAACTGATTCACAGACTCGTTGCACCGTGCACGGGGAAGTGAGAAGCGCCAAGACACAGCGGTTGGTAGCTTGCGTCCGCTCCGCTGTCGGTATAATTGGGCGTCCAGCCTGACGGATCTTGAAACAAACGAATCGCCCTGATCCGGCGGTCGCTGCACAGATTGAACCAATGCCACGTACCGCGCGGCACGCGCAACAAATCGCCGGCTTCAACCTCAATAGCAACGACCGAGCCCCCGCGCGGACGAATGTGAAATAGCCCGCGTCCCTCGATAATGAAACGCACCTCGTCTTCGTCGTGCCAGTGTTCGCGGTTGAACTTAGCAAGCATCGCTTCGAGGCCGGGCGTCTGCGCGTTTACATCGATAACGTCCGCGGTTACGTAGCCGCCTTGAGCCTTCAGTTTGTCGATCTCGTCCGAATAGGCATCAAGGATTTCGTCAGCAGGCGCGTCGGGTGCAACCGTGTGCGATGGATTCCAGCGCTCGTAATCTATTCCGATGGCCGCGAGACAGGTGGTGACATCGTGTCGATCGCGAATTGTCCGGTTCTCGTCCGGGATTGTGATGATGGCCATTTAACTTTTCCTCACTTCCGCGCGCAATGGACTCGTCCGAGGACTTCCAACAGGAACTCTAAGATCTCGACGTGGCGTTTGGCTTCGCGAAGGTCCTTGCCCCAGGTGTACAAGCCGTGACGCCGGAGAAGAAACCCGTGCGAGCGCGGATGATCCATCAACGCGCGGGAGATCGCCCCGGA
The DNA here is from genome assembly GCA_036505875.1 of Blastocatellia bacterium. Taxonomy (GTDB): domain Bacteria; phylum Acidobacteriota; class Blastocatellia; order UBA7656; family UBA7656; genus Onstottus_A. The sequence continues at coordinate 19,416 of DASXSR010000391.1, forward strand.
AAGCTGCGTCATGTCTTGCGAATTCTCGATGATCGGAAGCCACTCGCAGTGGTCATGCGTTGAGATGCCTTCAAGTCCTTTGAGCATCTCGTAACCTTCAATGCTCAATCCGCCATCGGTCCAGTGCGCGTCGGAAAGAATATTGCTCCAAACCGAATGGGTATGCAATACAGCGCCGGCTTCACGAAGTTGCGAGACCGCGAGGTGCAACAGAGTCTCCGCGGATGGGCGGCCATCACCCTCAAGCAGGTTGCCTGTTCCGTCAACGCGCAAGATATGATCGGCGGCGAGCTTGTCTTTCTCGACGCCGCTGGAAGTGATTGCGATCTCGAGAGGGTCGCGCCTGAGAACCGCGCTGAGGTTGCCGCTTGTGCCTGACATCCAGCCGCGGGCAAAAAAAGCTCGACCAACGTGCGCAAGTTCTTCAGCAACTTCTGGAAACAACTTTAGGCCTTTTGGATCGCGCATCAATTCATCCAGTTTCGGAATCCGTCACGTCATCGTGAAATCTACCACCGCAGCCGCGGCAGTGGCCATCCGACATTGCCGATCAAGCCGCGCGTGCCGACGACCAGTCATTTTGACCGATCCATTTCATTCAATTAGGCGCGGATGGCTTACCCTTGCGAGGGCCGTCAGAGAGTTAAGTCAAAAATTCGGTGGCTCGCGCAGACCGCTTAAGTTACGGCATACAAACAGCGTCCTGTAGTGAGTCGCGGCGAGGTCACAGATATCCAACAGTCCAGGCACTAAGGTTGCGCTTGGAAGCCCGCCAGCATCGTTGCCGGTTTTTGATCTCACTCGACTCTCGGCCCCGAATGTTGAGGATTTGGTGATTAGGAGTCTGGATATGAAGTACCGAATGCTCAGTGTCGTCCTAACAGTGGTTCTCACGTTAGGCCTGCTGAGCACATTGTCGCCCCCTCGTCGAATACAAGCTGATCAACTGTCCGCAACGAGCAAGCTTTCGACTGCGCTGCAAAAGGCGCTGAGTGACGATAGCTATTCTTGCGTATGGTCTGACTCCTCCAAAAAGACCGTTCGGACATTGATTCAGACGTTTGCTCCGGTCTCTACACAATTGCTTACGGCGGTTTCAGCCGCCGGCGGATCAGTGGTGCGCCAATTCACGTCGATTAACGGAATACTCGCGGAACTGCCCAAGGCGCGGGTGCTCGACATTGCCGCTCGTGCGGATGTAGAGCGCATTACTGCCGATCATCTGGGTCAGCAGAGCGCGAGTCATCTCGAAACCGCTACAGGAGCAGACCTCCAGCGCAGCTACAATTCAATTACCAGGACATTCACCGGGCTGGACGGCAGCGGCGTCGGCATTGCCATCCTCGACTCCGGAATCATGCCCAATCACAGTGATTCCTACGACGCGTTAATCCTCTCGCGCGTGATTGCTGGGACCGACATAGTTTCAAGTAACACGAACCTGCTCCGCTTTGAAACCCTGCTTGGGATAACCATTCCGCTTCTGAGCGTCAACAAAGACGGCTACGGGCACGGCTCACATGTCGCGGGCGCAGCGGCAGGCCGCTCGCTCGGCACAATTGCTTCGCGCGGGTTCGATGGCATTGCGCCAAACGCGAACTTGATCGACGTCAAGGTTCTGGACGGGCGTGGGGTGGGTCAAACTAGCGACGTGATTGCAGGGATCGATTGGGTCATCAACAATCGCGGTTTCTACAATATCAAGGTGATGAATCTGAGCCTTGGCGCGGCCTCGGCAGAATCCTATGTGACCGATCCTTTGTGCAGAGCGGTGCGCCGCGCCGTTGCCTCGGGCATTACCGTAGTAGTGGCAGCAGGTAATTATGGGCAGACTGTTAACGGACTTGAGCGGTATGGCAGCATAACCGCGCCGGGCGACGATCCGACTGTCATCACAGTGGCCGCGGCCAACACGCATCAAACGGATTCACGCACTGATGAAACGATAACCTACTTCAGCTCACGTGGCCCAACGCGCGGAACTTCGATTGATTCATCAGGTGTCAAGCATTACGACAACCTGCTCAAGCCTGACCTCGCAGCGCCCGGCAACCGAATAATCTCCGCTGAATCGAAGGGCTCCTGGCTGATTAGTAATTATCCTCAATTACACAACAGTGGTACGGGGACGACCGCGTTCATGCAGTTAAGCGGGACGTCGATTGCGTCGCCGACTGTTGCCGGCGCGGCGGCGTTGCTGTTACAGAAGAATCCCAGCCTCACTCCTCCGCTGATCAAGGCTATTCTGCAATACACCGCGGGACAAATCACCGGCGCGAACATCGTTCAACAGGGGGCGGGGCTGTTGAACATCGATGGCGCAGTACGTTTGGCAGGCGCGTTGCGCACGGATATTTCAACTGCGGTCGCTCGCGGCTCAATAAAAGTTGGCGATACTCTCCTGCGCTCGGCAGCGACGATGCCAGCCCAAAGCTCGACGCTCAGTGGTCAGACCTTTCGATGGAGTGGATATGTTTTCGCGGGCGGGTCGCACATTCTCGCGGGCGCCGATCTCTTCAATCGTTATCAGGCGATCTACAATCCCGGTCTGGTTTGGGTGCGCAACAACGTCACAGTCAACGGAACTCAGATCACCAACATGCAGTTGATGAGCTCGCGGGTAATCGAGGCCGACGTGCTTGCCGGCTCGTCGGGAATATTCGCAATCGGGCTCGGGCTCAGCCTTGGCATCTGGTCAGGTCAAGGTGTGATGCTGTCTCAAGGGATGACGCTAAGTGAAGGGATCGTCCTCGGCGACGGCATCGCAATCGGCGAAGGCATGACGCTGAGCGAGGGGATGACGCTGAGCGAGGGGATGACGCTGAGTGAAGGGATGACGCTGAGTGAAGGAATGACGCTGAGTGAAGGGATGACGCTCAGCGAATCAGTCGGCCTTGGTGAACCATGAGTTCTATTGACATGTCAGATTACAGCCGGGGCGCTCGCGCATACTGGTGGGCTACAACGTTGGCGGGCGCTGCCGCGATTTGCTGGGCAGTCGTCGGCGTGTCGCACCTGAACCGGAATCAGATGCTCTCGGTGTTGGCGTTGTCAGCGGTCGCGTGTTTCGCGGGTTTGTATCCAATTCGCGTTCCCTCAACACAGGTTTCGATTACTCCTAACGATGTCTTTATCTTCTTGACCGCGCTATGGCTGGGTGCCGCTCCCGCGACGCTGATCGCGGTGGGGGACGCATTTGTTACTTCTTGCCGGACATCCCGACGATGGACCAGTCGAATCGGTGGTCCAGCTTTGATGTCCATTGCGTTGTTTCTTTCGACCAACTTGTTTCAGAAGTCGCTCGGCTGGCTAAATGAGGCGCAATTACTTACCCACGCGACGCTGCTGGCTGCGCTGCTTCTATTCTCAGTTATCTACTTCGTGCTTAACTCATCGCTGCTGGCCACCCTACATTCCTTGAAAAAGAAGACCAGTCCTTTGGCGGTCTGGTCGTCGAAGTACTCGTGGACGGGCTTGACTTACGTAGCCAGCGCTTCGGCCGCCGGACTAATCTATCTGGGAGTGATTCAATACGGAATAGCATTGCTGCTCGCAGCGGGGCCGCTTGTTGGGATCGTCTATGCGACCTGTCACTTCTACTTCAAGCAATCCGACGAGCGCGCCAAGGCTACTGAGCGCATCAGCCGGCTTCATTTGGCTACAGTCGAAGCGCTGGCGACCGCAATCGATGCAAAGGACGAGATAACCCACGACCATGTCTATCGCGTTCAGGTTTATGCTGCCGGGCTCGCCCGCCACTTCGGCTTGAGTGAGCTCGAGATTGAGGCGCTGAAAGCCGGAGCGCTTCTGCACGACGTCGGAAAGATTGCAGTTCCTGACTACATCCTGAATAAACCTGGGAAGCTCACAGCCGCCGAGTTCGAGAAGATGAAGATTCACACGATTGTCGGCGCGCAGATTCTGGAGCGTGTCGACTTCCCCTATCCGGTGGTACCCATAGTGAGGCACCATCACGAGCGGTGGGACGGTCGTGGCTATCCTGATGGACTCAAGGCCGATCAAATCCCGTTGACCGCTCGCATTCTCACAGTGGCCGATTGCTTCGACGCTGTTCGCGAGGATCGCCAATATCGAAAGGCCATGAGCCGGGACCAAGCCTGCCGGTTCTTGAGCGAGAACGCAGGCAACCAGTTTGACCCGAACGTCGTTGATGCCTTCCTATCCAACTTGGCAACATATGAGCAAGAGATCGCGGCACACAAGGCAAGTCAGGAACCCTTGCTTACACCGACAACCCAGGCCGGCCTGTCTGAAAGCGGGCTTAGCGCGGTTCCTGGAGCGGGCCTGGCACAGAGTGATGTCACTCCCAATTACGTCAAGCAGATCCATGCTGCACATTCCGAAGTAGCCGCGCTTTACGAGATGGCGCAAACCTTTAGCGCGGGCCTGGATGTACAAGACCTCGTGACGCTCACCGTGAACCGCATTGAGCGGATGGTGCCTTTCACTACCTGTGCAGTGTATCTGCGACAGGCAGATGATTCGTCGGTCGCTGCTTATGCTTTCGGTCAGAATGCCGAAAGAATTCGGAATCGTGCTCTCGCCGCCGGACACGGGATCGCCGGCTGGGTGGTTATCAATGGACGGCCTATGAGCAACACTGATCCAATGCTCGACCTGCAAGAGTTTCTCGGAGGCAACGAGACCGGCTACAGCACCGCCGCCGTGTATCCGTTGACCAATGGTGAGGAGACGTTCGGCGCACTCGCAATCTACGCAAGTGATCTCGACGCATACACCAGCGATCATCTGCATATGCTCGAATCGGTCTCCCGGCTTGCCTCAACTGCATTGCAGCATGCGATATTGCACGAACAGACCAGAGCGAACGCTCAAACTGACGCATTGACCGGACTGTCAAACGGACGGGCGCTGTACGCTCGATTCGACGACGAGTTGGCGGCGGCGAAACGAAACGACGTTTCGTTATCAGTCATCTGCTTTAACGTCGCCGGGCTTCGAGCGGTCAATGAGACTTATGGCTATCAGGCCGGGGACAGAATGTTGGCCGAGGTTGCTCGACTGCTGCGCGAGGTAGTCGGTGATGCGGGGATGTTGGGTCGCATAGCCGGCGATGAGTTCATCTACTTGCTCAAAGACTTCCCTCAAAGCCAGGCAACTCGACTCGGAAGGCAGGCGCAGGACTGCATCGACGACTTCCGCCTGGAGGTGAGACCGAGGCAATACGCCCAGGTTGGACTGCAGTTTGGCGTTGCGGAGTTTCCTTCTGACGGTCAGTCCATTGACGAGTTGCTGCAGGCCGCTTTGAAAGCCACTAGTCAGAACGAGGCAGTATTTGTCGACAGCAGGCAAGAGCCTTGGCATTCGCAGCTGGCGCCCGGCGCACATGCATCAAGAGGGAAGAGCGGACCACTTGCTCTTGTGGGATGATGTCGCAGCATATCCAGTTGTAATCCCGTCCTGAGTCGTTATCACGATAGCCGATAGCCTGCCGATATGTTGAGCGTCTCGCCGGTGATATTGCGGCCCTCCTCGGACGCCAGGAACACAGCCATCGCTGCGATCTCCTCTTCTTCAACCATCCGCTTGAGCGCGGTCGGCTCGACGTATTGGCGCTCCATTTCCTCGAATGAAAGATTCAACGCTTTGGCGCGGTCGCGAATCACCCGCTCGATCCTCGGGCCGCGAACTGGACCGGGCGCAATCGCGTTAACCGTGATGTTGTAACGCCCGCATTCTTCTGCCAATGTCTGAGTCAAACCGATCATCCCCCATTTTGATGCGCAATACGGACTTCGGAAGGCATAACCCTGCAGTCCCGCGATCGAGGTGATGTTGATAATGCTGCCGCTGGGTCGCTCGAGCATGTGAGGCAACACGTGCTTTGCGCACAAGAACGCCCCGGTCAAGTTCACCGAAATAGTGCTCTCCCATTCTTTGAGACTGACTTTTGGGACCAGGGCGGTCGGTCCGGCGATGCCCGCGTTGTTGACCAGAATGTCGATATGTCCGAACTC
>DASXSR010000392.1:0-38168 GCA_036505875.1 Blastocatellia bacterium
GTATCCAGTCCTCCACCAGAGAGGTCAGCTGTCGCGGGGGGCGCATTGATATCAATCGTAGCCGGCGACATTGTAAAAGCGGTGCCGGTTTGGTTACAGACCAGCTGCACTGTTTGTCCGCAAACGACTGACATTATGATGCTAAAGATGAACCCGCAGTGACCGCCGTTCCTTGAGAAATTCCACACTGCGGGGAGTCTTGCACCGGGGACTCCGAGCTTCCCCGAACCGTCAGTGGTTCCGCTAAAATCCATCTGGTTTCCACATTGCGGCCCGGCCCCATTGTCGCCTTGCCAATGCCCAAAGACTTCGACGCCAGGATCGGGATTTATCGTCTGTCTTTGTGTAGGTGAAGGCGGAGTTACAAACACCGTTTTTACCGTGAGCCCCTGGGGTCCATTTATTAGATCCCAAAACCAGCACCCTGTAGCAACATACCCTAATGCAACGACGAACAGTATTCTTGTGATCGCTTTCATGGGTCATCTTCCTCCTTTCTAGCGTTCGATTCCGAGAGTGTCCAGCACCTTCTCCGGCAGGCGGGCGAGATCCTGGAGAGGCGTCGAAGCTGCGCGCCGCAGTACTCCTTCCATCTCCTGTTGTCGCGCTGTCGCGGTAGTTGATGGTTGAGAACCTGCCTGGCCGGCGGAGTTCGGTGTACTCGCGTGCTTCTTAATCCATGCAACCCTACGTTCTTCTTGAGTCAGTTGGTACTCCGGGTTGTATAGCTTCTGGTGCAGCACAGCCATAGTCGTATATGCGGCCTCAACTGGTGACATCTCTTCGATCTGAGAGTTGGGGTTTTTGGCGGGCGCCTTGCCATGTTCTACGCGCCCCCTGCCAATGAAATCCGGCATGTAAGGGAAAAAGCGTCCGCGCAATTCTCTGACTTCGCTTGGGCTGGTCTTGGCGTATTCCGGACCATTGAATTTCACAACCAACCCATTAACTGCCCTGGCGACGTCAGTCTCCGAGGCGCCCTTGTGATTTCCGTTATGGAACTTCTGCTCGGCGCGTACGAGCCGATCATTGACGGAATCTCTAAGGTCGGCGGGAGTCTCGTCCCACCCGTATTGGCGCATCACCTCGCCCGTAAGGTCCTGGATCGCCGCTTTATCCGAACCTTTCACGGCCCGCGCCTTCGCGTTAATGCGTTCTACCCCAGATTGACCTTGTGTATCTTGCTTTGATTTCGACTGACTCTGGACTTTCGAGCTTTTACTTAGCCATGTTAGCCCAACCAACAGGAAGCAAAAGACTGAAAGTGAGAGAATGACTCTCATGTTGTTTTTCATGTCCGTTATCTCCTTTGCTTTGTAGCTTGCCGGTAGATGTACCCGCGGCTCACAACGAGCCTGTGGGCAATGCCTGGTGCTGTCCCGCCAATTCGTACAAACTGCTTTTTCGGATGCGGGTGGGCGACGCAGCCAGGATGATCCAGAAGAGAACCGACCGCGCCTGCAGAGCGTTAACCTGCCTTGCGGGAGTCGTAGCACGTTCCCGATTTCATTCTGGATGGCGCCCTTCACTGAGGATACCTGTTCGCCGGTTAATGAGTCCTCAAGTTCCTATCAACTATTTCTCAAATAGTTATCAACGGTGTGTGAGAGGGGAACGCTTCGCATCCAGATTTGCGTGAGAGTGGTCACTCACTCTCCATCTTTGATTTCAGAGTCTCATGGCCGTAAAATAGGTCACCTATCCAAACGGGAGGATTTGGGGCGGCTCAAACTACACGTCTGAAGCCGGCAAAAAAGCGGAGGGGTGTACTTAAACCTCTCTTAGTAGCGGCAATTATCCTCAATTCTTAGTGGAACGGTTTATGGGCAATAGTCTCTTCCACTTCGGTGCTTTTCGCCTGGATGCCGACGAGCGGGTGCTCTTGCGTAATGGGCGACTCGTACCGCTGCCTGCAAAGGTCTTGAGCACTCTTATTGTTCTCGTGCGGAATAACGGGCACGTCGTGGAAAAGGACGTTCTGATGAATGAAGTTTGGCCAGATGAGTTTGTGGAGGAAGGGAATCTCGCCCAGCACATCTTCATGTTGCGGAGGGCTCTGGGAGAAAGCACCGAGACTCCTCGGTACATCGAAACTGTTCCGCGCCGGGGCTATCGTTTTGTCGCCGAAATAATGGATGTTGAGGAAAAGCCTGAAGACGATGGCATCGATTCTCTCGCAGTTCTTCCTTTTATTAACGCCAGTAATGATCCGAATATGGAATACCTCTCGGATGGGATAACCGAGAGTATCATGAACAGCCTTTCGCACCTACCGCAGTTGAAGGTGATGGCACGTAGCACAGTCTTTCGTTACAAAGGCCCTGGTATTGACCCGCGAGATGTTGGTAACAGTCTCGGAGTCCGGGCAGTGATAACTGGGATCGTTCAGCAGCTTGGAGAACAACTCATTATTAGCGCAGAACTTGTCAACGCCGAGGATGGGTCTCGAATCTGGGGCGAACAATATCACAGGAAGTCCGCTGATATTTTTTCTTTACAAGACGAATTGGCTTTTGAAATCCCAAAGAAGCTACGACTTAAACTGAGCGGAGAGCACAAGGAAAGACTTACGAAGCGATTTACTGAGAACAGGCAGGCCTATGAATTCTACCTTAAGGGACGATACGCTTGGGGCAGGAGAGGCATTGAGGATCTCAAAAAAGGAGTCGAGTACTTCCGGCAGGCAATTGCTGAGGACCCTAACTATTCCCTGGCGCATGCCGGAATAGCCGATTGCTTGGTCTTACTCGGCTTATTCGGGGCGGTTAGTCCACGAGAGATCATGCCGCAAGCAAAAGCGGCCGCAATGAAGGCCATCAAGTTGGATGAGTCGATCGGGGAAGCTCACGCTTCGTTGGGGCAGATAAAACTCATCTATGATTGGGACTGGGCAGCAGCGGGCGCTGACTTTCAGCAAGCCGTATGTCTCAACCCAAGTTATCCAACTGCTCACCAGTGGTATGGTGAGTATCTAGTTTCAATGGGTCTGTTTGACCAGGGCTTGGCAGAACTGAGGAAGGCCCGGGATCTCGATCCACTCTCACTCATCATCAATACAAATCTTGGACTCAATTTATACTTCGCGCGCCGCTACGATCTCGCGATCGAGCAACTGGAACGTGCGCTGGAACTTGAGCCAAATTTCTTTCGCGCTCACCTCCATGTTGGTATGTGTTACGAACGAAAGCTGATGTACCGAGAAGCGGTCGCGGAATTGGAAAAAGCGAGATCCATCAGCGAAAACTCATGGACTCTAGCTGCCCTCGGTCACTGCCATGCTTCGTTCGGTGAAAGAGTGGAGGCTGAAAAGTTTCTAAACCAGTTGCTGCAGTTGTCTCAACGTCAATTTGTTTCGCGTGCTACGATCGCAGTGGTCTATGCTGCGTTCGAGGACCGCGTAGATCAGACAATGGAATGGCTGGAGAAGGCTTACGAGGAACGCTCCGGACTACTGATCTGGCTAAAGGTGTGGCCGATCTTTGACCGTCTTCACTCAGACGCCAGGTTCGCGGGTCTCTTGCGGCGTATTGAGTTTGGAGCGGATCCTTAAGTACGCGGCAGTTCGTGGGCCGTCCTATTGTACTGATAGCAAACCGTAGCGCCTCACCTTGATCCAAAGAACTTGCTAATAACTCTGTAAGAGTTCCCCAAAGACTTGCGGTCCAGCGGTCGCTATAATCACCGGTCACGCCAAGATGCCGTAGTGCTGACTCAGTTGGATTGCTACCGTCTGGTTCGTGCTTAGGTGAAAAGGCACGTTCGGCATTAGCTGTCGAAGCGGCGAAGCACTGATATTCGAGAACTCCGCTACGGAGAATTGATCTTCCGGCTTAAGTGTATGCAACTAAGAGAGGATCAAGACTATATCTTTGGACGGTTCCACTTGGACAGCCGAGAGCGCATTCTCCTGGATGACGGGAAGGTTGTTCCGATAACCTTAAAAGCTTTCGACATCCTGTTTGTGCTGGTGCAAAGGAGCGGGCACATCGTTGAAAAAGGCGAGTTGATGAAACAGGTCTGGCCAAACGCCTTTGTCGAAGAAGCTAATATCACTCAACATGTTTATAAACTGAGAAGGGTCCTGGGCGTGAGTCCCGATGGCCGTCAATACATAGAAACGGTGCCGAGACGTGGCTATCGGTTTATTGGAGCTATTAGGGAAAGAAGAGATCAACATTTTAGTTTGGTTATGCGGCGGCGCAATGATGAAACCGAGAAGACCGCAAATGCGGCAATTCAAACCGGCCTTGTGACTTCGAGCATCTCGCTGGCAATTCTGCCGTTTGCAAATGAGGGTGTTGATCCCGATGCCGAGTATCTCAGCGACGGCATCACCGAAAGTCTCATTAGCACCCTCTCAGAATTGCCCCACCTGCGAATAATGTCGCGTAGAACCGTGTTTCAGTACAGGGATCGAGAAATCGATCCATTACAGATCGGCCGTGATCTCAACGTGCGCGCCGTGGTGACCGGGAGAGTCCTTCAGGTCGGAGATGCCCTGATCATTAAGATCGAGATGGTTGATGCGGTGGATGGCTCGTACCTTTGGCATGGACAATACAATAGAAGGATTCAGGACGTCTTCAAAGTGCAAGAAGCAATATCGCGAACTATATCGGATAAACTACAAATACGGATAAAAGAGGAGATGAGAAGCGGGATCCTGGAGCGAAACCAGAATTCATCAACTATCAGCCTGTTGGAGCAGCCTGCGGATTCCCCAGTTGAATCGCGCGCCGGTGTTTGAGTTAGAGTCGTCTTGAGAAGTAATTGATACTCGGTTGAGTACTATCGGACGAACTTCAAGGTACCATTTCTTCGACCGACAATAACCGAGATTTGGTTAGTTTGAATTGAGCAGGCGCCATGAAACCGACTCGAGGGGGCCGCCTCGTGACAGACTGTTCAATCTGGATGGACGCTATGTGTGCGAGAGTTTCGAATGTTGGTTTAAAAGCGTGGAACCAGAATGTACTGAGCCTCGTGGTTGACACTGCTAATCATCGATGCGCGGTTCTGGTGTCGCCCCTACCTTGCCGACCTTGCTATCATCCCTTTGGTGATTGAATGGCCTGAGTGACTGGGGCCTTTCTCTACACCTGCAGCTTTAAGCCTCTCGCGTTTGCCTCACTCAGCATGAGCATGCTCGTTAAGTCGCCTCGCGCAAGCGCTTGCGTCGAGGTCGTCGCCAGCCTCTCAGGGAACACATCTTGCTCCTGCATTGATTGACATAATTTTGAACGGCTCACGGGATGCGTCTCACGCGGTCCAAGCAGTAAGGACGAAAATGTCAGCAGACAAAGATCTCTCGCTATTGATAATCGATGATGAGGAGCTGATCCGCAAACTGCTGTCAGCTTATCTCTCGGATCGGTACCGCTGCGTTAGCGCTGCAAGCGCGGATGAAGCTCTCGCGCGGCTTGCTGAACGCTCCTTCAATTTGGCCTTGACTGACATTGACATGCCGGGCACGAACGGCATTCAGTTGTGTCAAAAGATTCAGCAATCCTTTCCAGAGACGGTTGTAGTAATGGTTTCAGGAATGACGGACATCAACTACGCGATCGAAGCAATGCGCAACGGCGCATTTGACTATGTGGCCAAGCCCTTCGATCTGCAACAGGTATTGATGGCAGTCGACCGCGCGCTGCGCTATCAAATGCTAATCGCCGCAAAACGCCATTACGAGGAATCGTTGGAGGAGACTGTAAGGCAACGCACGACGGAGCTGCGCGAGCTGAACAAAGACTTGAATCAGATGCTCGAGGCGCTATATCGAAACTATCGAGCGACCCTGCGAGCTCTCGCGCGAGCGCTCGAAGCGCGAGACGTAGAAACCGCCGGGCATTCGGATCGCGTCGTCGCCTACTCGCTACGACTTGGCCGCGAGCTTGGGCTTACGCACAAGGAGCTGATCGGACTGGAACAAGGCGCGCTGCTTCACGACATCGGAAAGATAGGCGTTCGCGATTCAATACTTCTGAAGCGCGGCCCGCTGAGCGAAGAGGAATGGGTCGAGATGCGCGCGCACATAGACCACGGACTCCGCATCATCGCCGGTATAGATTTTTTGCAAGGCGCTTCGCCGGTGGTCCGCGAGCATCACGAAAAGTACGACGGAAGCGGCTACCCCGCGGGACTGCAGGGTGAAATGATTCACATCCACGCGCGGATCTTCGCCGTCGCCGACGCATTCGACGCGATAACCAGTGACAGACCTTACCGGGCGTCGGCCTCTTACGACGATGCGAGGAGGGAGATAATCATCAACTCGGGCGCCCACTTCGACCCAAAGGTCGTTGGCGCTTTCTCGAACGTGCTGGAATCAGAGTGGATCGAAATTCGCGCGTTCGCCGAGTCGCAGGACTATGCCGAAGACATAATCGGCCGGAACGAAGTTCGCTCATTTATCCTTTCAATAAAGCGAAATACCGGTTTGACCGGCGAGCTTGGCCTCAACGTGTCTTAGACTTCTCTGATTTAGGCTTTGCTCTTCGAATGATATCAGTCGCCGCTCTTAATTCCTGTACGCGAAGTAACGAAGCGGCTACGTAAAAAATCGCAGCCCCGATAAGAACCGAGACGACGACATTCGCGGTGCGCGCCGCGAAGCCAGACCCCGCAACCCTGGCGATGGCGCCGCTAATAAGCCAGCATCCCAAGCCCATAACCGCAGACGCAGATAGAATCTTGCCGATCGCGGTCGCCGTTGTGCCCCCTTCCACTCCGTGGATTCGTCGCCGCATAATCGCGTAAAGGAGCACAAAGTTCATCAAGGCCACCGTCGAAGTCGAAAGTGCGAGCCCGCGTTCCTGAAGCACGCCGACGAGCATCCAGTTCATCACGAAGTTCGTCGCCATCGACAACAGGCTTATCATCATCGGTGTTCGCGCGTCGTTCAGCGCGTAGAAGGCCGGCGCCAATATCCTCACCGCCGAATACCCTGCAAGGCCGATCGCATAGAACGCGAGGGCGGAAGCGGTGCGCTGCGTGTCGGCCGCCCCAAAGTGACCGCGCTCGTAAATCAGCGCGATGATCGGGCGTCCCAGAACAATCAGCCCGACCGCCGACGGTATCGTCAACAAGAAAGCCAATCGAATCGAGCTCGCAAGCGTGTGACGGAACTCACTCACGTCCTTGAGCGCCGCGCTGCGGGAGATAGATGGCAGTGTGGCGGTCGCGATCGCAACTCCGAACACGCCGATGGGAAACTGCATCAGCCGGAATGAATAGTTCAACCACGAGACCGGACCGCTGCCGGTTTCGGTTGGAATCCCAGAAGCGAAGTTGCTGTTAACCAGCACGTTAACCTGGACCGCAGCCGCGCCGATGACTGCCGGACCCATCAGCGAAAAGATTCGCCTCACTCCGGGATCGCTGAAGCTGAGCATCGGGCGGTAACGAAACCCCGCGCGGCGTAAGCTCGGCCACTGAAAGGCGTACTGAAAGAACCCGCCTATCAGCACCCCGTAAGCCATCCCGATGATTCCTTCAGTTGGCTTCTCGACGATCGATCTGATCGGATGTGCGAACGTCGGATCCGTGAGGAACGCTGCGGTCGCGAGTCCGCCGATGAGGGAGCCGATGTTGAAGAAGGTCGACGCCATCGCCGGCACGCCGAAACGATCGCGAGCGTTCAACACTCCCATCGCCTGGGCGGCCAAAGCGATGAGCAGGATGAACGGCATCATTATTCTGGTGAGCCGAACCGTCAGATCAAACTTGGCTTGATCGCCTTCGAACCCGTGTGCGATGAGGCTCACAACCTGAGGCGCGAAGATGATGCCGAGCACAACCAAGATTCCGAGCACGACGATCAGAGTTGTGGCGACGAGATTGGAGAGTCTGAACGCCTCCTTCTCATCTTTGGTGACAAGGTAATCGGAGAAGACGGTTACGAAAGCGCTGGACAGCGCGCCTTCCGCGAACAGATCGCGCAGGAGGTTCGGGATTCGAAAGGCTATGACGTAGGCGTCATTGGCTATGCTCCTGGAGGCGCCGAAAAAATAGGCGAAGACCATTTCGCGCACAAGCCCGAGAACGCGACTGGACATGACCGCAATGCTGACGACGCCTGCGGACCGCGCGACGCTTGCCGAACGTTTCAGTTGTGTCTTTTTGGTTTCTTCAGAAGACGGCTGCAAGTCCATCGCGTCCGATTCTATAGGGTTTATGAAAGCTATTCCAAGGAGGCTTCGATGACGTTTCGGTTCAAAGGGATGTGATGAAAGTAGCGTTGTTTTTGAGGCGATAGCGCCTCACTCGGACTTTTTCGCTACGCGATTGCTACTTCAATACGCAGAATATGCGAGGCTCGGAGGTTGGTCACTTCACTCCGCCCATCAAACGCTTCACCGGACGACTGATCAACAAAAGAACAAGACCGGCAGCACCTGTCCAAAGAGCGACAGAGCCGAACAACTGAACTAATCCCATGCTCTCCATCTTTCCGGCAAGCAAGCCTGCCATCAGATTCCCAAAGGAAGTGGCAAGGAACCAGATGCCCATCATCTGGCCGACGAGCTTGGCCGGCGACAGCTTGGTCATCGCGCTCAAACCGACGGGACTCAAGCAAAGCTCGCCGGTCGTGTGAAAAAAGTATGTAGCTATCAGCCATCCGGCGCTGACCCTATGGGGGTTGCTCGGATCTCCGACATAGACCGAGGCCCACGCCACGATCACAAACCCAATTGCCAATTGAACGAGGCCGAGCCCGAACTTCGCCGGAATTGAAGGCTGTCGTTCGCCGAGCCTCAACCACAACATTCCAAAGACAGGAGCGAGCAGGATTACGAGAATTGGATTAACCGACTGGAGCCAGGTTGTTGGCGCTTCCCAACCAAAGACAAACCTGTTAGTCAATCGATCGGCGAAGAGGTTCATCGAGGAGCCGGCTTGTTCATAGCCGGCCCAGAAGAGTGCGGCAGCCAGGAAGAGCACGAAGATCACTCCGATTCGTTTCTTCTCGGTTGAATCGAACCCGCCGAGAAATATTTGGTACCCGAAATAGCTCAGTGCAAGGGCTGGAATTACAAACCCGAGTGCCTTGGCAACGCCGAGAGGCGAGAGAGTTATCGTGCCGTTCGAATTCAGTAACATCAAGACAACTACTGCTGAGATTGCGATTCCAAGCGCGATCAGCAGAATTCGTTTTGCCTTGGCCTTGTCAGCGCTTTTCAAATCTCTGAGACCGCCCGTCCCGAGCCGCTTGTAGCCCAGCCTGTACTGAATCAGCCCCAGAACCATCCCAACTCCGGCCACCCCAAACCCCAGGTGCCAATTCACTTTCTCGCCGAGAAATCCGCATAGGAGCGGCCCGATGAAAGCTCCGAGGTTTATGCCTGAATAGAAGATCGAGAAGCCCGCATCGCGTCGAGCGCCACCCTCGGGGTACAGGTCGCCGACAATTGCGCTGACGTTTGGCTTCAATAGACCTGTGCCGATGACGATGAGGACCAGTCCGGCATAAAACGAGAACACCCATCCTGCCGCCATGCTGAAATGGCCTGCTGCGATAATCATACCGCCAACGAAAACCGAGTTGCGGTGGCCTAGAATTCGGTCAGCAATCCAACCTCCCGGAAGCCCCGACAAATACACACTCGCCGTATACAAACCATAGATGGCCGTCGCCGTCGGATCGTCGAGCCCGAATCCGCCTCGTTGCAATGTAGCGGTAAGAAACAACACGAGAAGCGCGCGCATGCCGTAATAGCTGAACCGCTCCCACATCTCGGTGAAGAACAGCGTGCTCAGTCCGGGCGGATGTTTGCCAATGCCGGAAGTTCCCGGAATCGGTTGTGGTTCGACCGCTACGTCTGTCGCCATCTTCTAATGATTCCTTTCATCCTGAAATCGGTTCTATTAAACTCCCGGCATCGCTTTCTTCAATGGCCTCAGCAAAAAAAGCAGCACCACTGACATCACCATCGCTGCGCCGCTCAACACAAGCCAAAAAGTCGAATGCTTCCACTCTGTCCAAAACACCGCGATCTGCGTAAGCTTGTTGCCCAGTCCCGTCGCCACGAACCAACCGCCCATCATCATCCCGCGAAATCGCATCGGCGCAACCTTCGAAACAAGCGAAAGACCCATCGGCGATAGCATCAACTCGCCAAGCGTCAACACCCCGTACGCGCCGAGCAGCCAAACCGGCGACACCTTAAACGCATAGATATTGGCGCCGCTGACGGTTGCTTCTCCAGATTTCGCCGCAATGAAGAAAATTAGAAAGGCGAGCGAGGTCGTCGCCATTCCAAACACCATCTTTGTGGGCGTCGCCGGCTCTTTGCCTCGCTTGTCGAGCCATTTCCAGAAGGTGATCAGTGGGAAAGTCAGAATGATCACCCAGGCGGGATTGATTGCGTTCGAGATGATGCCGCGAACGTTCCAGGCCGTGTTTTCATCGGCCCAGTAAGTGATCGTCGTGCCGTTCTGGTGAAACACCATCCAGAAGACGACCACTACGGCAAACACTACGATCAGGGCCCCGATGCGTTTCCACTCGGCGACCGATTCCATCACAGAGTTTTTGTCGCCGGCGTCGCTCTTTGCGAGTGCCTCCAGCTGACGCGCTCTCTGCTTCTCTTGCTCGAGGTAGTTCTTGAATCTCCAGAGTATGGTCACCGAGATGACCATCCCAAAGACAGCAACCACGAACGCGGGATGAAATCCAAACCTCGCCTGAACGATTGTCGCGACCACCGGGGCCAGGAAGGCTCCGACGTTTATACCCATGTAAAACAGATTGTAAGCGCGGTCCTTCAGACGGCTCCCTTGAGGGTAGAGGTTTCCAACCATCGTCGACACGTTCGGTTTGAAGAAGCCGTTGCCGATAACCAGACACGTCAGCGCCGCGTAAACAAATGGCAGCGAGCGCACCGACAGCAGTAGATGGCCGGCCATGAAGAAGAAGCCGCCTAGCATTACCGCCCTTCGATAGCCGAGCTTCTTGTCGGCGATCCAACCTCCGATCAGCGGACTGCAGTACACGAACATCATGTAATTCGCGTAAAGCGTCGAAGCTTGCGCGGCTGTCCACCCGAACCCTTCGTTTGGATCGCGGAGATAAAGCGTGAACATCGACACCATCGTGTAGAAGCTGAATCGCTCCCACATCTCGGTGGCGAACAGTACGTACAAACCCTTCGGATGTCTGTCCAAATCCGGTCTGGTTTCAACGTCAGCGGAAATCGTTCGGGTAGACATGGTTTTGTTATGTCTCCACTGAATACAGACTGCTGGAATTCGGAAACGCTGGAACCCCGCTTGTAGCAACAGGCATCAGCGCTTGGTCATAGTCCCAAACATCGAGGCTGGTGCAAGCACCCAGATTTTATATGACCCGCAAACGCGCGGGCAAATGGATTGGCGTGAACGGGCTCCCGAGGGAACGAGCGCCTTTGTACAGTCACTGAATGCCAGATTGCAACGGGGCGCTTGCTTGGCAATCTCTTGCAACCGGACTAGACTGGCAAATCGGCATCGGTGATTCGCATATGCTCGAATGGAGTGTCGACAGTGAACACTTTTACATTCGCGACGTGGAACGCGACGCCGAGTATCACGCGGTTGAAGACATCCAAAAGCAGGCGTGGGGGTTCCACGATCTCGACGTTGTCCCGTCAGCGACGCTGATCGCGACGCAACACGCCGGCGGGAGTGTGCTGGGAGCGTTTGAAGGCAAACGGATGATCGGGTTCGCCTATGCGTTCCCTGCTTTTGAAGAAGGACGCGCGTCGTTGCATTCGCATATGCTCGCGGTAAAGCCCGAATATAGAAACTTCCAGGCGGGCTTTTATCTGAAGCTTGCGCAGCGCGAGCGCGCGCTTGAGAAAGGACTCGACGAAATAACCTGGACGTTTGATCCGCTTCAGAGTTTGAACGCGCATTTCAACTTCGCGAAACTCGGGGTGGTTTCCAGGCGTTACCTGGTGAACTTCTACGGCGAAGCTACGTCGAGTCCGTTGCATCAAGGTTCCGCGACGGACAGGCTTTGGGTGAGATGGCTTTTGAACAGCGCGCGCGTCAGGCAGCGAATCTCGCTTGACCCATCGCATCGCGCGGCAAAGATCGATTCGAGTTCGTCTGACGCGGCTGCCATCATTCAATCGGCGCTGATCTATAACGAGGCATCGCGCCCCATGCTTGGCGACTTCAGCGGCAACCTTTCGGCGGGTCGCTGCACGATCGAGATCCTGCACGACATCAACTCTCTTAAAGAGCGTGAGCCTAATTTGGGAACTGAATGGCGTGAAGCAACACGCGCCGCGTTTCTAGCGGCGATTGAAGATGGCTTCGTTGTTGAAGACTTTCTTCGAGTCGAAACTGAGCCAGGTCCTCGATGGTTTTATTTACTGAAGAAGTAATCGCGTGATGACTCTATGATCGACCGAACGATAGTGATTGTATCCGGCCTTCCACGATCGGGAACTTCAATGATGATGCAGATGCTGGCTGCCGGGGGCCTCGAGCCGCTGACCGATAACATTCGAATTGCCGATGAGGACAATCCCGGCGGGTATTTCGAACTGGAACGAGTCAAGCAGCTTGAGACCGACAAGGCCTGGCTTGAACAAGCAAAGGGTCGCGCCGTAAAACTCATTTCGGCGTTGCTCAAGCATCTGCCGCAGACCCACAGCTACAAGGTCATCTTCATGCGGCGAGCGATGCAGGAAATTCTCAAGTCCCAACGACAAATGCTGATTCGCCGCGGAGAACCAACCGACAACGTGCCAGATGAAAAAATGGCAGCGATGTTTGAGAAGCATCTCGCGCAGGTAGAGTCGTGGCTCGCCGCGCAGACAAACATCGACACGATTTACATCAGCTATAACGAAGTGATGAAGGACCCAGGGCCCAACGCCGAGCGGATCAACCAGTTCCTGGGCGGATCACTGAACGTCCGTGCAATGGCTGAAGTGGCCGACCGAGCGCTGTATCGCCAGCGGCTTGTGATCGGGCAAGAATGACAGAACCTTAGGGTATGATTACGACTTCAGAAAGCGTTTTTGTTACCGGAGGGACCGGCTACATCGGAAGGGGTTTGATTCCTCGGTTGCTTGAGGAGGGACATCGCGTTAGGGCGCTGGTCAGACCAGGCTCGGAACAAAAGCTCGCCGCGGGTTGCGAACCTGTGATTGGCAACGCGCTGGATGGACTAACATTCACCGATCAAGTCCGACGCTCAGATACCTTCGTGCAGCTTGTCGGCGTGCCGCACCCGTCGCCATCAAAGGCTGCCGAGTTCCGTTCGATCGATCTTGCCTCGGTTCGAGCTTCGGTGGCAGCGGCTGTGAAGGCTGGAGTGAATCACTTCATCTACGTCAGCGTTGCACAGCCCGCTCCAGTGATGAAGGCTTATCAAGCAGTCCGGGCGGAGGGCGAAGCGATGATTCGCGAAAGCGGGCTCAACGCTACCATTCTTCGCCCGTGGTACGTGCTGGGTCCCGGACACCGATGGCCTTATGTGCTGATGCCGATGTATTGGTTGTTTGAACGCCTTCCCTCGACGCGAGAGACGGCACGGCGCCTTGGCTTGGTTACGCGTGAGCAGATGATTGAGGCGCTTGTCAGAGCGGTCGAAGCGCCAGCCGTGGGCATCCAAGTGCAAGATGTTTCAGCGATCAAGCAAGCCGCGAAATCGGCTGCCAGAGCCGGCCTCAGGGCGACTACCTAGCCGCTCTATTCCGTGACCGATTGGCGAGTGTCTCCGTTCTCTCGGGAGGCGTCAGATTTTCAGCGCTATGGTCACTCGCGTTCAGAGATTGCAATTAAGGCTTTCGGAGTGGGTTCTCAACCCTGGAAGGGTGGAGGCACCTAGCCACGGGTGAGTCGCGAACCCGTGGACACCCGGGGGAGCGGTGCAAACCCGCGAAGCGGGTGGTGGCCGACAGCAGATACCCTTCCTTTGTCATAACGTTAACTTGCGTTAGAATTCGGGGCCGTCACCCGCTTCGCGGGTTCAGCGTTGCTGCATTCCCGGCCCCACGGGTTCGCGGACTCACCCGTGGCTACACTCCGACATCCCTTCGGGATTCCGCAAGAGTGTCGCGCACCAGTTGCTATTGTCGCTGACGAAGCAAGCCTCGCCCTTGGCCCTTCATTCTCGCAAAGCTACAATCATTAACAGATGAAGAAGGGCTTCAATCGGTGTCTTTTGAAGGCGTTCTTGCCAGGTCTTGTCTTTTCGTTGCTCCCGCCCGCAGCGAATTCCGATCCGCAGGTGCGCGCTCAAAGCGAGAAAGATAAAAAAGCTGGGGCGCAACAGGGCCGTGGCGACGGGCGCGCACATGAAGCATCCGAACCTGCAACGACTTCTAATTCCCGTCTCGCGCTCCCGTTCAAGCGCGCGTGGCAATATCTCACTGACAGCGCGACCACGCAACCGGCTTCGGTTGACGGCACGCGAATCTATTTGCCGCTCGAGGGCGGACGAATCATCTGTTTGGATCGCGGGACCGGAACCTTGCTTTGGACAAGCGAGCCCGGCGGAATCGTAACGTCGCCGGTGGCAGTTGGAGACAACTCTGTCTGCATCGCGACGCGTAAGACAGCCGATGACGGATCGGAAGTCGGAGGCTCGCTGCGCGCAGTTGATAAATCGACCGGGCTGACAGTTTGGGTGAAAGATTACTTGCGGCCTTTCGCTTCGCCTCTCGAGCTTGCAGCGAATCGAATCTATGCCGGCAGCGCAGATGGATCGTTCTACGCGCTCGCTTCTCAAAGCGGCGAGGTCGTTTGGAAGGTTGAGACGCAAGACGTGATTCACAGCCGGGCGCTCGTAACGCCTCGAGCAATCTACTTCGGCGGCGATGACGGCGCGTTGCGAGCAGTCGACCCCGAGCACGGACAATTGATCTGGCAATATCAAACCGGCGGGAGAATTATCGCTCAGCCATCCGCAGACGAACGCGCTCTTTATTTTGGCTCAGACGATGGATACGTCTACTCGACTGATAGTTTGACAGGCAAGCTGCGATGGCGGTCGCGAACCGGCGCCGCCGTGGAAGCCTCACCCGTGCTGGTCGGAGATCGACTGCTTGTGGCTTCATTCGACAATTTTGTGTATGCGCTCTCACGCGCGCGCGGCGATCGCATTTGGAAGCGGCGACTCGAGAATCGCCTCGCGTCGTCTCCAGTTGTCCAGGGTGACGCGAGCTTGGTCGCTCCCTTGCGTGGAGGTTACGTGGCAGTATTCTTGAACTCGGACGGTCGGCGCGTGAACCTCTACCAGCTTGATAAAGATTTCGAGATCGTGGCCGATCCAATCTTTGCCGGCGACACTTTGGTGTTGGCTACTAACAAAGGTCTAGTTGTAGCGACCGCTACGCAGTCTTCAGACAATCAAACAAGAGCAGTAAAGAAATGACCGCAATGCAGCAGCGCCGCCGCGTTCGGATTAAGCGACGCGGCGGCGATGTGTCGGAACTAGCAGGGGGAACTCGTCCGAATGGGATGGGGCAAAAGGGGGCAGCGACAGAAGCGACTCAGGTCGATTATGATCGCGGGTTTAATCGTGGGGCAATCCTACTGAGTCAATTATCGTTCCGGAACCAGTGAAGGCGCCAATCTCGGCGGATTATTGTTGTGTATGCGAGGGTAATCAATTGGGCGCCGCGGGGTCCGGGAGAAGGCGGATTTGGTTCTGAAATCCAAATTGAAGGGAATTCGTCAATCGGTTTGCGCGATATTGACTGAGTGATAAACTACACGCTCCGCTTAGCGGTTGCTTCGTTAAACACGCGGCACATTCGCTCGACCCCATCCGCGATAGCTTCGGGCGACTCCTTTGAGTAGGCTAGCCGCAGCGTATTCGCGCCACTTCCATCTACAAAGAATGGTTGTCCCGGGACGTAGGCAACGCCATGATCGATCGCCTCGGGAAGCATTTCGTTTGCGTCGGCGTGCGCGGCAAGCTCCATCAAAATGAAGAATCCGCCCTGCGGCTTGGTCCAACGCGAGCCTGCCGGAGCGAACCGATCGAGCGCAGCAAGCATCGCCCGGCAACGCACCTCATAGAACTGCCGAAGCTGCGGAAGCCGTCGCTGGATCAAGCCTTCGCGAATCGCTTCGACGACTATGGCTTGATCGAGGACGCTTGAAGAGAGATCGGCGCCTTCTTTTGCCAACTCGATTTTTGCAGCGATCTTTTCCGGCGCGCGCAACCACGCACTGCGCAGACCCGGCGCCAGCACTTTCGAGAACGTCCCCAGATATACGACCCGATCAGGTCGCAATGCTGCGAGCGGCACCAGCCGAGATGCCTCTTCGGTGAAGAAAAGGTCAAAGTAGGCGTCGTCTTCGACGATCATGAAATCGTGCTCGTCGGCAATCTCGACCAGTTGCTTGCGACGTTCGGCTGCAAGCGTGACGCCCGAGGGGTTCTGAAAGTTCGGAATCGTGTAGATGCATTTCACGCGACGCCCTTCCGAGCGCGTGCGATCAATCTTCTCACGCAGGTCACTAATCACCAGACCGCCGTCGTCCTGGCGCACGCCGATCATCTCAGCTTGCGCGTTGTGCAGCGCGATGATTCCGCCGATGTAACTCGGAAGCTCGACGAGCGCGACGTCGCCCGGATCGAGCAGCACTCGTGAGATGAGATCGAGGCCCTGCTGCGAGCCGGTTGTCATCACGATCTCGGACGGCTTGCATCCTTCGATGCTGCGCGAGCGAAGGATATCGGCTACGGCTTCGACCAGAGTGCTTTGTCCCCGAGTGGGGCCATACTGAAGCGCGAAGCGTCCGCGCTCGCGAATCACCCGCGCGGAGATTTCCGCAAGCTCTTCGAGAGGGAACGTTTCAAAGCTCGGCGCGCCCGCTGCAAGCGAGATTACTTCTTTCGTGCCTAGCAACAGCGTGAGCTTGCGGATAGCGTTCGGCTGCAGACGACGACCCACGACTGACAAGAGCTCGTCGTATTCGGTTTTCTTTTCGAGCATCGGGGCAGCCACGGCTCAGCCTTTCACGTCGAAAACAAACTGGACGATTCGAGAGGGGTCGGTTGGATCGTTTGATTTTATTGTCACCGACTTTACATGCTCGCCCGGCGCTTTACCCGTCTCGACTTTCACTTTGATGGTACCGGCCTGACCAGGCCGAAGGACTTTCGGGAAGTCCACGGTGGTGCATCCTCAGCTGGGCGTGACCGACTCGATGTTGAGAGCAGCCTGGCCGGAATTCTTGATGTGAATCGCACGCACAATCGTTTTGTCCTGAGGCTGCTTGCCAAAATCCAGCTTCTTTTCAGGCGCGACAAGCTTCGGTTGACGACCGCTTGCCGAAGGCGTTGCCGTGTTCGCGTTGGCTGTCGTCGTCGGCGGCGGTATCGATTGCACCTTGAGTGGCGTCTCGGTGGTGGGAGACGGCTCTTGGTTTTGTGCCTGGGCTTGTTGACTGGAATTGCTGTTCGCTTGCTGAGCGGCGTTGTTGTTAGAGGAAGCCGAATTATCCGGCGGGACTGAACATCCCGACAGCAACGCCGGTGACGCAAGCAGAGCCATATAAAGCGCAATGACTGAAGGTTTCATCGGGCAATAATTTAGCACACGGACGGAGGGAGTTCGCAATGTCATGGTTTCGAGTTATCCCTTGCCCTTACTTCTTGGGCGAAGGAGCGCCGTTGTCGGTTTGCGCTCCCAGAGCAAGTCGCTCTCGAAACAGATTTAGCAACAGCAAAGTTCCGATGCCGCCTGCGCCGTCTCCCCCGCCTGAAGCAAGAACATCCGGAGTTATACGTACTCCCTTCTCGCCGATCACCTTCAACGTCTCAATCAGCGCGACGCCTTGCGGGCCAATCGCGTTCACCTGTTGAGCGTATGCCACGCCTTGAGCCTCGCCCATCAGCCGAACCTTTTCAGCTTCTGACTTGCCTGTTGCCAGAATATAGCTGGCCTCACCTTCGCCTTCAGCCTTGCGCTGTTCGGCGCGCTTGCCCGCGATCTCGACGCCAACAGTCGCGGCCATCAGGTCACGTTGATTGTCGGCTTGCGCTCGGGTTTTCTCGAGCTGAATGCGCCGCTCTTCAGCTTCGCGTTGCGCGTTGAACATGTTCTGCTTTTGCTCGGCGAGGATTTTTTCGGTCTGCGTCTTCATCAACTCTTCCGGCAGATGAATGTGGCAGATCAAAACGTTCACCACGTCGACGTGATACTTCAACAGGTGCGCGCGCACTCGAGCCTCGGCGCGCTCCTGCTCCTCGTGTCGGTTTTGCAAGTAAGCCATCGCCGACGACTCGGACGCCTGGTTGCGAAAAATCGAATCGATCAGCGGGTGCATTACGTTTTGAATCAGCCGATCGACCGACCCGATCTTGGCGACCATGAAAGGCGCGTCTTCCGGTTTGACTCGAAACACGACTCGCACTTCGAGCTGCATCGTAAAGCCGTCCTTTGAAATGACCTCGAACGGGTTGAACGTGTTTGCGACTTCGCCCGAAGTCCACTCGACGGTCTGATTGGTAGTCGGTATGACGATCGGCGTGACTGCCAGTGTGTTGACATAGTAGCGGCCCGGCCCGACTACCGTCTCCTGAATCCCGCGAAAGCCCGCCGGCACGACGTAAGCTTCGTGCGCGCCTTCGTCCAACCGTCGGTCCGCGGGGTCAGCGAGCGCGAGGTCTTCTTTGATTTCGGCAACGGTATCCTGATCGTCGAGCCTGTCAAGGCGCGCGGCCGCGTGCGCGACTTGCTCTTGTTCCTCGCGCTCCAATCTCTCGCGAATCTTTGCGGCCATCGCGCGGCGCACTTCTTCCGACGGGTCCTTGCCGACGTTGGAAACGATGACCGCTACCTCGCCCGGCTTGATCTCTTTCGCAGATTCGGGAATCACCTTGAACAGCATCGGGTTGATGTAGTAGGTGCCCGGCAGCAGTATGTCCTTTTGAGGCCCGCGCTGTCCGCCGTTGCCGATGAATTCGTTGCCGTCCTGAAAGTTGTCGTGGCCCTCGATCTGAGTGGCGACGTAATCTCGCGGGTCAAGCGTGGCGCCGTCCAAGGCTTCAACCAACCCGATCTGATTCTCCTGAATCATGCTGGCGTCGACTAGCCGCACGAAGAACAAGCCAGGCTTGCGCTCCTGGCCTTCAAGCGGCGTCGAGTCAGTCAAAATGCGATAAGTTCCCGGCGTGAGAATGTCAACCTGCGGTCCTTTCTGTCCGCCCGATGCGATGAATTGCTCGGCGTCTTGAAAGTTACGGTGATCGCTGATCGCCTTAGCGAGCAACCGCCCAGCATCGAGCGGCGCGCCGTCGGCCGACGTAACGATGCCGACTTTGCCTTGCGGAATGACCGTTGTTTTTGTCACCGAGACGCGAAACAGATAAGGATGAATCGGCCACAAGCCCGGCGGCAGAGTTCGAAGCTGAATGCCCTTGACTCCGCCGCGCTTTATGAACGCAATCGGGTCCTGAAAGTTGTTGTGCGCGTTCTGTGCCCGATCTGCTGCGAAGATCCCTCCCGGCGGCATCGGCTCGCCGTCGATAGCTTCGATGACGCCCATCTCATCCGGACCGATTTCGATCAACGGGAACTTGCGAATAACTTTTTCGAAAGGCCACTTGATCAGGTGAAGTCCCGGCTTGAGAACATCGGCTTGGATGCCGACTTCGCCTTCGGTTGCGACGACGCGGCCGGGCGGCATCTTAGCGCCAAGATATCGACGCTCTTTGATCGCGATCTCGCGCGCGCCGACGTTGACCAATATGCGCCGAAGAATGACCAGCAAGAATATGAACGCGACGAACGCGATCACCAGATAGGGCAGCAATGACTGAATGTTGGGGTTCATGATTAACCTCGATTTCCGGCGTGTAGTGGAGGCGCGAATCACCGCGCGGACTTCGCCGTTGCCAGTTCGCGACGAACGCCGGCGAGCTTGCGTTTCAACGCGAAGCCCGCGCCTCCGCGCCTTGCTTCAGGCGCAAGTATCCAGTATTGGCTGTTGAAAAGCTCGACGAGCTCCTCGGCCCTGAACTCGCGGAGTTTTCCTTGTTGCCAAAAGGAAGTAACCAATTCGATTGCTTGTTGATAAACCTCAGAGTCGTCTGAAAGCGCGGCCACGTGAATCATCTCAGTTGTCGACCGCCTGTCTGGAGCAGCTTTCCAAGTTCCGAACACCTCTTCCGCCACTCGCTTGTTTGCCCTCAAGTCTTTGCTCTTTGAAATACGAGTGACCAAAGCGCTTAGTTTCGCTTGGCTTCCGTGGGCTGACTCGGTCAAGACATCGAGAACATCGCCATACAACGGGCCATAAGCAGTCGCCTGCGCTTCTGAAAGCGTCGTCAGATCGTCGTTCCGCGCGCGCTCTATAAGATTCGCTCGTAATCGCAAAGCCTCGGCTTTCTCTCTTGCGTCGGGTTCAGCGGCCGAATGTCGATCAGAAAACAGCCCGGCGAATCGCCGCGGCTCAATCTCGTGCTCCGTACCCCCATTGTTGGGCGTTCGTTGCCAGAGATAAAGAGTTAAGGCTAGTCCAGTGAGCGCGAGAACCAGAATAACTACTAGGGCTATCATCGTTAGGCCCGGCGATAACCGACCAATTGCGGCGCCGTTCCAAGCATGATTCCGTTGGAGTGTTTGGTCAAGCTTACGCTCTGTTCTGAGTGCGTAAATCAAAAAACACCGCTAAGTATTGGCTTTTCTCGAGTAGCCAAGCCTTACTCGCAGCGCAGCGCAACCATCGGATCGACGTTTGCCGCTCGTCGCGCGGGCAGCAGGGCCGCTAAAAGCCCGACCGCCAGCAGCAACACCACGACGCCGCCATAAGTCACGGGGTCCCCCGGTCTCACTTCAAACAACAGTGCGCCTAACAGTCGGGTCAACGCGAGCGCGGCCGCTACTCCCACGATCAATCCGATGACTATCACTCCAAGACATTCCCTCAGGACCATTCGAAGCACGCTGGCGCGGCTTGCTCCAAGGGCCAGTCGAACGCCGATCTCTCTGGTCCGTTGCGAAACCGAATAGGAGATCACTCCGAAAATGCCTATCGCGGCAAGAACGAGCGCCACCACGCCGAACACTCCGAGCAGCAGCGTATAGAAGCGAGGCTCGTTGATGGAACCGGCGAAGATTGACTCCATCGTTTGGTAACGCGAGCCTTGCTCTTGAGGATCGACCGAGCGAACGGCTTCCCGCACAGACGCGATCAACGCCGAGGGTTCAGTCTTGGATCGCAACACTATTCTCATTCCCGGGAAGGGCCGCTGCGAATATGGAACATAGACCTGGAAACCGGAGGGCGCCGCAAGTCCATCGTACTTTGTATCTTGTACCACGCCGACGATAGTTCTCGTCACCCCGCTTATGTTGATTCGATGGCCGATCGGCTCGCGGTCCGCAAAGTAGCGCTCTGCGATGCTGCGGTTGACGATCGCGACCGGGGTTCGTGAAGCGTCGTCCGATTCACCGAAGTTCCGGCCGGCGAGCACCGGCAGCCCGAGGGCTTCGATGAATCCCGGCGTCGCTGGAAGAAACCACGCGGTTGGATTGGTGTTGAGGTTGGGTTCATCGTCGATGCTGAACGCGTCGGCTTCCTGCGTGATGTTCGGAGGCAAGCTCGTGCACGCTCCTGCGGCTTCGACTCCGGGCAGCAAGCGCACGCGGTCGAGAACGGCGTTCACATAGGGCACCTGCTCGGCGGGCCTCGGATAACGGTTCAGCGAAGCGACAACGCTAAGCGTCAGCAGATGATCCGGCTTGAATCCGGGACTGACGTTCAGCAGCCGCAAGAAACTGTTGATCATAAGCCCGGAGCCTGCGACCAGCACTACCGCGAGCGTGACTTCTGCAACGACGAGCGCTTTTCTTCCTGTGCGTCCCCCGGCATCTGATGTTTCGCGCGAGCCCTCTCGCAGCGCGTCGTACAGCTCGACGCCGCGCGTTCGCAGCGCGGGCGCAAGCCCGAAAAGAATTCCCGTGGCGACCGTTATCAAAAGCGAGAACAAAAGCACTGATGTGTCAACTCTCACACTTTCGAGTCGCGGGATACCGGCGGGACTCATGACAAGGAAGAGATCGACGCCCCACCACGCGAGCAAAATCCCAAGTCCGCCGCCTAGCAATGCGAGCAACAAGCTTTCGGTCAGAACTTGTACCGTCAGCCGGCCGCGGCCTGCTCCGAGCGCGCGGCGAATGGCCATCTCGCGCCGCCGCGTCGTCGATCTGGCAAGCATCAGATTCGCGACGTTGACGCATGCGATCAGCAACACGAAGCCAACACCTGCCAGGAGCACGATAAGCGGACGCTCGACTTTCCCGACCATCTGCTGGCGTATCGGCACAAGCGTTATGCCGAGGCCCGCGTCCTCCGAAGGATATTGCTCGCCAAGGCGTGTCTCGATGACGTTCATATCGACTTGCGCCTGTTCGAGCGACACTCCTTCCTTCAAACGCGCGAATGCGCGATAGCCGCGCAGCGAGCGGCTCGTAATCCAGTTGCCAACAGTCTGGTTTCCTGAAGTCGCATAGAGCGGTGACATGCTAAGCCACACTTCAACTTCGGGCGTAGGGAACCTGAATAAAGGCGGCATCACTCCGGCGACTGTGTAGTCATCCTCTCCGAGCCGTATCGCCTGTCCGATGGCGTCGGCGTCGCTGTGATAGAGTCGCTGGCACAGCGCGTGGCTCAGCACCGCAACGCGATCGTGTTCGTCCTCGGGTCCAAGTAATCTTCCTGCGGCCGGTTGCGCTCCAAGCACGGAAAAGAATTCAGGCGTCACCATTGCCGCGCGCACCAAGTCATCCGTGTCGAGGCCTCGAACTTTGTAACGGTTATAAGCGTACGCCGCGAGGCCTTCCATCGATCCGTTCTGCGCTTGCCAGTCCCTGATATCGGGAAGCGATGCGGGGAACTGACTGCCGGGCCGCTCGACGTTGCTTATCCAAACCGCGACCAGCCTTGCGGGGTCGCGATAAGGCAGAGGACGAAACAATATCCCGTAGACGACGCTGAAGATCGCGGTGTTGGCGCCGATGCCAAGCGCGAGTGTGATTACCGCTACGAAGGTAAAGCCGGGATTCTTGGCCAACATTCGCAGTCCATATCGCAGGTCTCTTAGAAGTGTTTCCATAAGTCACCTCAACTCGCCGCGATTGAGAATAGAGGATAGAGGATGGAAGATGGAAGTCAGTCGAGCGGTAGCGAGCGCTCTCCGGGTCCGCCGTGGCGACTCGCTAGAGCGCGGTACCGAGACACCGCGATGTGCTAAAATCAAACTCGAAGTGTCTGCTGGAAGTGATCAACTAACGAAAGATAGAAACTGCTATGATCGAAGTACTCATACTATCGGGCGCGAGGACGCCTGTCGGAAGACTACTCGGCGCGCTGAAAGACTTCAGCGCGGTTGAATTGGGTGTCATCGCTGCTCGAGCCGCAATCGAACGCGCGGGGATTGATGCTCAACTCGTCGACGAAGTAATAATGGGCAACGTCGTGCAGGCGGGGAACGGACAAAACCCGGCTCGGCAGGTGGCACTCGGCGCAGGGATCCCGGCCAGCGTGGCGGCGCTTACGATCAACAAGGTTTGCGGCTCGGGGTTGAAAGCGGTGATGCTTGCAGCGAACGGGATCAAGGTCGGCGAAATCGAAGTCGCCGTCGCGGGCGGAATGGAGTCGATGACGAATGCGCCCTACTTGCTGAAAGGCGCGCGGCAAGGTTACAGGCTTGGCAACGGCGAGTTGGTCGATTCGATGATTCACGACGGTTTGTGGTGTGCCTTTGACAACTGGCACATGGGCTGCACAGGCGAAGTGGTGGCCGAGCGATACGGCGTCACTCGCGAAGAGCAGGACGAGTACGCGCTGAATTCTCATCGTAAGGCTGTAGCGGCAATCAGGGAAGGGCGCTTCGATAGAGAGATTGTTCCGGTCGGGGTTTCTCAAAAGAAGGGTGCGCCGACGGTGATTCGAACAGACGAAGGACCTCGCGAAGACACATCGCTTGAAGCTCTCGCGAGGTTGAAACCAGCATTTAAGGAGGGCGGAACAGTCACCGCCGGCAATGCGCCCGGCGTGAACGACGGCGCGGCGGCATTAGTTGTTGCGTCGGCTGGAGCGGCGCAAAAACTCGGACGAAAGCCGATGGCGCGAATAGTAGCGCAGGCTACCAGCGGCATAGAGCCCAAGCTGGTGATGATGGCGCCGGTAGCCGCGATAAAGAAAACGCTCGAACTCGCGGGATGGGGCCTCGCCGACGTCGATCTGATCGAATTGAACGAAGCTTTCTCGGTTCAAGCCGTAGCGATCACTCGCGAGCTTGGGATCGATCCGACGAAGTTGAACGTGAATGGCGGCGCGGTTGCATTAGGTCATCCGATCGGCGCGAGCGGAGCTCGAATTCTGGTTACCTTGCTTCACGAGTTGCAGCGACGCGGCGCACGACGCGGGCTTGCGGCATTGTGTCTTGGTGGCGGCAACGCGGTTGCGATGGCCGTCGAACGCAGCACAGACTTTGGCCTGTAATTCGCGAGGCGAGGAAAACAGACTAAAGTCTGTGCTACTTAGCCCTTGACAATCCGGCTCGAAAAAATAATAGTAAGCGGTCTGCAGGCTTCCTGACTTAAATTTTAGTGATCGAGTTATAAGCGGCGAGCGAAGCTTGTCTCGCCTGTTGAATTGATCGTCACATCCGGCCTTATGCGCGCTTTATAAGTCAGGCGACTGGGTGACCGCTTCTCCCGTGCGGCCATTCGCCCGATTCAGGTTGAAGCTCCTAGGCCGCCCCGCTCACGAATTCGGGGCGCGTATTGAATTGACACACCCGCTCACAGGAATCGAAAGGAGACAAAGTATGCACATCAAGTTTAAGCTCCTGCTGCTGACGGTCGCGCTGTTGACGTTAGCGGTCAGGACTACCCTCCCCGTTATGGCACAGAACCCCAACGGCTCGATCCGCGGCACCGTCACCGACCAGAACGGCGCCGTGATCCAGAATGCCACGGTCACCGCCACAAATAAGGCAACCCGCGACAGTAGAAAAGTAAGCACCGGCGGCGATGGAATCTATGCAATTGAAGACTTGCTTCCTGGTGAATACGAAGTGAAGATCGAAGCCAAGGGCTTTGCTACTCAGAACATCACCGGGCTGACCGTATTGACCGGGAGCACCACCTCAGGTGACGCGACGCTGCGGCCCGGACAAGTCGGCGAAGTGGTGGACGTGGTTGCCGACGCTCCCATCATCGACAAGCAGAACTACAAGATCGACGGCGTCATCACCCGCCAAAAGATTGACGCGCTTCCGCTGAACGGGCGCAACTTTCTCCAGTTGGCGCTGTTGGAGCCTGGCGTTGGAGTTTCCGTATCCAACCCCGGCAACGCCAACAGCCTGTTCAACGTTTCTATCGGCGGAGCTGATTCCGCGCTCACCAGAATCACGGTCGATGGCGGCAGCGTTCTTGACCCGGTGACTGGCGGAGCGGCCCAGAATTTTTCGACCGAGTCGATTCAGGAATTCCAGATATCGACGTTCAGCTTCGATCTCTCGACCGGCGTCACCTCGGTCGGCGCCGTTAACATAGTCTCTCGTACCGGCACGAATGCTTTTCACGGCAGCGGATTTGTGTTCTTCCGCGATCACAGCCTGGCCGCGCTCCCGACCTTCTTCCGTCCAACCCGCACATTCGACCCGTTCTTCAGGCGGTACCAATACGGCGGTTCGCTCGGCGGGCCAATCAAGAAGGACCGGGCGTGGTTCTTTGGAAACTTCGAGAAGCTGAACCAGAAGTCGGCAATCTCGGCCTTCTTCACCGGACCACCGGTCTTCCAGTTGTTCAACACCAGCTTTACGTCTCCCTACGACGGGTACCAGTTGAACGCGCGAGGCGACTACAAGCTCACCGAAAAACACAACCTGTTTACGCGTTTCAGCCGCGACAAGAATGACGCTTTTGCGCCCAACGGAGACAACCGGTTACCTTCGAACTGGCGAGCGAACAGGAACCGGGACAACAACATTCAGGGCGGGCTCACGTCGGTACTTCGGCAAAACTTAGTCAATGACGCGCGCTTCAACTATCAACGAATAAACAACACCAGCGACATCCCGTCCGACAGCGACTGCCCGCCTACCGACGCGTCATGCATCGGCGTGCGGGGCGTGCAGATTCAAGTGAACAACAGCAACTTCGTCATCGGCAATGAGACGAACGCGCCCCAGAACCGAATCCTGGACCGCTATCAGACCCGCGATGATCTGAACTGGCAAAAAGGCGCTCACCGGGTCCGGTTTGGCGGCGAGTGGGAGCATAATTACGGAAAAGGAAGCTGGGACTTCTTCGATCCGGCTCTAATCGTGCTGCACGATCCGCGAGACGTTGAGGCAACAAACGTCGGTCTGGCTGCGGCGGCAGCGGCAGTTCCCGAACCGTTCAAGACGCTGATCCTGACGAACCTCAACATCCCGCTGCCTGCGTCGTTGCGAACTGGGTCCTCCACTCGGCCTACGCTCGCCGACATACTTCAGATACCGTTCATCGCGGGCGTGGCGGGTGTCGGAGACAAGGTGCAGCCGCCTTCCTTCCACCAGAGCATCGCTCGCCAGAGCAATCGCTACCGCTTCTACATGCAGGACCAGTGGCTGATGAGACCGGGGTTCACGCTGTCGTTTGGAGCGTCTTACCAATACGAAACCAATCTCGGTAACCACGACTTGGACCACCCGGCGCTTCTGAGCCAGTTGATCGGCGATCTCGGAAAGGCAAAGAAAGACAGGAACAACATCGCGCCTTCGATAGGGTTCGCGTGGGACGTTAGGAACAACGGCAAGACAGTAGTGCGCGCCGGCGCCGGAATCTATTACGACACGATTCTGTTCGTGACCAGACTGCTGGAGCGACCGCTGCTGGGGCCCGCAGGTGATGGGCGTCTGTCGATACCAACCGCGTTCTTCACCAATCCAATCGCATTCACGAGATTGCCTGCGCTACCGGCATCCCTGGCGGTATTCAACTTCTACAGCAATGCAATCAACCCGGCGTTGGGTCAGAGTCTAGACATTCGAAACAACCTCCTGATTCCGGGTACCGCGGCAAGCACCCTGCCCAGCAAGTTCACAGGGCAGAACCTGTTGGATGCGCTCGCCGTGCAGGTTCCTCAACTACAGGCGTTTCTGGCGGCAGGAGCCGCGAAGGGGTTCGATAGCCTTCAGTTCGTAAAGTCCTCCGCGCTTCCCGGCACGTTGCTGGATCCTCATCTGCAGGTTCCATACTCGGAGCAATTCACTATCGGAGTGCAACGTCAACTGCCTCACAATATGGCGCTGTCGGTCGATTTCGTGCAGCGTAATCGCGTTCACAATACGCAGGGCCTCGCTGCCGCGATCGACTACAACCATTTCAACCGAAGCGCGGCCAGAGGTGGGCCGGTCCTTCCCAAGTGCACCGCCGCCCAAGCGATCGATCCGACTGCGATCTGCGCCAACGGCCCGATCTTCATCATCAACAGCGTTGACCGCAACCAGTACAGAGCGTTGCTTGCCAAACTCGACAAGCGCTTCTCGAATCGCTATCAGTTCACCGCGTCCTACGCGCTTTCGAGCTTGACCGGCTTTTTCCAGAAGGGCGGAACGCCCGAAGACGCCGACGCGTGGTTTAAATTCCATGGGCCGCTCTCCAACGATTCCAGACATCGGTTTACCTTTAGCGGCCTAGTCAATCTCCCGTGGAATCTCCAGACTTCGCTGATTGCCACCTTCGCGAGCACTCCTCCGTTCAACGCTCGCGTGTCGGGCACCGTCGATCTGGACGGCGACGGGCAGGGCGGCGACACGCTGCCTGGTCTGAAGATAAACGATCTGGGCCGGGGCACTGGCAAGAGCGATTTGTTCCAGCTCGTGAATAATTACAACAACAATGTTGTTAAGCCGACCTGCAACGCAACGTTCACGACTTGCGCGCTCAGGCCTGTAATTCTGCCTGCCAACTTCAGCTTTGGCGACACCTTCCAGTCTGAGGACATCCGAGTCTCGAAGATCATCAGGTTCAAGGAGCGCTACTCGATGGAAGCAATCTTCGAGGTGTTCAACATTTTCAACATAGCGAACCTCGGCGGGTTCTCCACCACGTTGGACACTTCGACCTTCGACACGGCGGGGAATGTCGTTCCAAAATCAAGCTTCAACTTCGGACAGCCGACCCAGCGGCTCGGGCTGGGCGGATTCGGAACCGGCGCGCCGCGGGCGATTCAACTCGCTGCTCGCTTTACGTTCTAGCTTTGTAATCAAGGAGTGTGCGAGGGCGTCGTTTGAGCTCTCGCACACTTCTTCGTTTTGCCCACTCCAGAATCCCACCAGACAAGAAAGAGAGCATCATAATGGTCCGAACTAAACTTTTGCTGTCACTCGCACTAGCCATTATCTTTTCCCTCACCTCAGGCTTTATTGGAGCTTCACCGCAGGTTGCGTCTTCACCGCAGACAATTCAAGCCGCGAAACCACTCGACCAGATGGTCCCAATGCGCGACGGCGTGAAGCTTGCCACCACCATCTTCTTGCCCGACGGCAATGGTCCGTGGCCGGCGGTGCTGATTCGCACACCTTACGGGAAAAACACGCAAGCTACTTCTAGCGCCAGCTGGACCGCTCGAGGCTACGCGCTTGTCGTGCAGGACTGTCGCGGCCGGTTCAAGAGCGAGGGTCGGTATAGCCCCTTCGCTCACGACGGAGTCGACGGTTATGACACCGTCGAGTGGGTAGCCAAACAGCCCTGGTCAAACGGGAAAGTCGGGATGTTTGGCGCATCTGCAATGGGGATCACAGCAAATCTCGCGGCGATGGCTGAGCCGCCTCATCTCGTCGCCAACTTCGTCATGGTTGCGCGATCCAGCATTTATTCTCAATCAGCCTTCATGGGCGGTGTGTATCGCAAAGAGCTGAACGATCGCTGGCTCAAATCGCAAAACGCCGAGTGGGTGATCACCGAGTCACTCAAGCACGTTGTTTACGACGGATACTACGATTCGAACGAGATGTCCAAGCACTGGCGTGAGATTCGAATACCGGTTTTGAACTGGGGCGGCTGGTACGACATCTTCAATCAAGGCAACATAGAAAACTTTGTCGGATTGCAGGAGATGGGTGGCGGGCTCGCTGCCGGTAATCAAAAACTCGTCATGGGTCCGTGGGGACACGGAGGGATCGACGAAGTCAAATACCCCGAGAACTCGGGAACGGTTTTCGGGAAGATCGCTTTGGAAACCGCGCTGCGCTGGTTCGATTATTGGCTCCAAGGAAAAGATAACGGAATTATGGAAGAACCGCCCGTCAGATACTACACGATGGGCGATGTAACCGACCCGAAAGCGCCGGGAAACGAGTGGCGCACCGCATGGTCATGGCCGGCGCCGGCAAAGATGACATCCTATTTTCTCGCCTCGGGCGGCGCGCTCGCCGCGAAGATGCCTGCGGATCAAGAAAGCGCGGATAGCTACAACTACGATCCGAAGAGCCCGGTTCCGACCGTCGGCGGAGGTAATCTCTATCTCAAGAAAGGGCCCATGGATCAGCGCGCAATCGGCGATCGAAAAGACATTTTGAAATTCGCAACCCCCGTGCTCGCGTCGCCAGTCGAGGTGACCGGCCGCGTTAAGGTCGAGCTGTGGGCTGAAAGCGACGCGCCCGATACAGACTTCATGGCGAAGCTGGTCGATGTGTGTCCCGACGGCGCCGAGCGATTGGTGCTCGATTCGGCCGTCCGCGCGAGATTTCGAGATGGCTTCGATCACGAAGTCTTGATGAAAAAGGGCGAGGTGTACAGGTTCACGATTGATCTGTGGTCCACCAGCATCATCTTCAATAAGGGTCATCGCATCGCCGTTCACGTTACAAGCTCGAACGATCCTCGTTTCGACCCGAATCCAAACACCGGGAAGCCTCTGCGAGCGGACACTGAAACGCGAGTAGCAAAGAACACGATTCATCACGATCGCGCCCACCCGTCGCGAATCCTGTTGCCGATTGTGCCTGCCAATGGCAAACGTCCTTGAGTCCCGGCCTTCCACCTCGAGCAAGGCCCGAGAGATTGACGAAGGCGCTCATGAG
This sequence comes from Blastocatellia bacterium, assembly GCA_036505875.1. GTDB lineage: Bacteria > Acidobacteriota > Blastocatellia > UBA7656 > UBA7656 > Onstottus_A. The sequence continues at coordinate 30,038 of DASXSR010000392.1, forward strand.
CAGTCACCATTTATTCAGGAGGGCTTCACGATTCTGCAATTGGAGTAGCCCCCATAATAGAATCGTCACAAGTGCATCGTGTTCTTAGGAGGTCGCAAATGCGAAAGTACGGTTTGTTTGTCATCATTTTGTTTTTGATACCGATCGGCGCGCAGGCGCAGAAGCGCCCTTTCACCATCGAAGAATTCTACCGTCTTCGCTCAATCTCTGACACTCACGTTTCACGCGACGGGCGGTCGGTAGTTTACGCAATGACAAGCTCGGATCTTCCGCGCGCAAAACGCAACACCCACGTCTGGATTATGGACATCGACGGAAAGAACGCGCGCCAGCTCACTACCAGCGACAAAAGCGAGAGCTCTCCGCTGTTCTCGCCGGACGGCAAATGGATTTCTTACATAAGCTCGAAAGAGGGCAGCCCCAATCTCTACCTTTTGCCGGTGGCCGGGGGAGAGTCGAGAAAGCTTACAAATGTTTCGACGGGCGTCTCCGATTCGCTTTGGTCGCCCGACGGCAAGTGGATCGCGTTTTCGACCGACGTTTATCCCGAGTGCGGCGGCGACGACGCCTGCAACAAGAAGATCGCCGAGACCTGGTCAAAGGGCCCGCTCAAGGCGCATATGGCCGATACGCTTTTGTATCGTCATTGGAACGAGTGGAAAGACGGCACTCGAACGCACATCTTTCTTGCGAACGCGGCGACCGGCCAGACGCGAGATTTGACTCCCGGTGATTTTGACTCGCCGCCGTTTCAGCTCGGAGGACCGCTTCAGTACGCCTTCTCGCCCGACTCGAAAGAATTTGTGTTCGTTTCCAATCGCGACAAAGAGCCAGCCTCTTCGACCAACAATGATCTGTGGCTGATATCGCTCGACGATCTGAAGGCGCAGCCTCGCAATATCACCGCTTCCAACCGGGCCTACGACGGAAGCCCGAAATATTCGCCCGATGGAAAGTACGTCGCCTATCGCGTGCAGAAACAACCCGGCTACGAATCTGATCTGTTTCGACTGGCGATTTACGATCGGGCGACGGGCGCCTCGACAGTGCTGACCGAATCGTTCCGAAACTGGGTCGATGAATTCCAGTGGTCGGATGATTCCAGGTCGATCTACTTCTCGGCGGCCGTCGAAGGACTAACGCCGATCTATCGCGTCGACCTGGCGTCGAAAATAATCACCCAGGTGCTGGCCGACAAAACTATCTTTGAGTGGAACGTGATCGGTGGGGGCAAGCGAGTCCTTTACACTCGCAGCTCGGTCGGCGAGCCAATTGAGGCCTTCGCCGCCGATGTCGGAACTGGTAGGGTGCGGCCAACTCGGCTCACTCACATTAACGAGGCGGTCGCCAGTGAAACAGACATTCGGCCCGCCGAGTCGATGTGGGTTGAAGGCGCGGGCGGCGCAAAGATTCAAGTCTTCATCGTCAAGCCGCACGACTTCAGTCCGAACAAGAAGTATCCTTTGATACTAAACGTTCACGGCGGGCCGCAGTCTCAGTGGGGCGACGCGTTTAGAGGTGACTGGCAAGTTTATCCCGGCGCGGGTTATATCGTTGCGTACTCGAATCCGCACGGCTCGACTGGCCGCGGTCAGGATTTCACGGCTGAGATTTCCGGTGACTGGGGCGGTCAGGTCTTCGAAGACTTGATGAAGGTCACCGACGCGCTCGAGAAGCTGCCTTACGTCGATCGGAACCGAATGGGCGCGATGGGCTGGTCATACGGCGGATACATGATGATGTGGTTTGAAGGTCACACTGATCGCTTCAAGGCGCTTGCTTCAATGATGGGAATTTACGACCTGCGATCATTCTACGGCGCGACTGAAGAGCTCTGGTTTCCTGAATGGGATTTGAAAGGCCAGCCGGGAAACTCGCCCCTGTACGAAAAATGGTCGCCTTCCAACTCGGTAAAGAACTTCAAGACGCCGGCGCTTGTGATCAGCGGTGAGCGCGATTATCGCAGCCCTTACACGCAGTCGCTTCAGTTCTACACCGCGCTTCAGAAAATGAATGTACCGTCCAGGTTGATCATTTATTCGAACGCCGGGCACTGGCCGAGCTGGTACGAGATGGCGTTGTACTATACCGCCCACCTCGAATGGTTCCATAAGTATCTCGGCGGCGGCGGTCCTCCGTGGAGCAGCGAGCAGTTTCTGCGTAACGCTGTATTCGATCGCGAGACAGGCAAGCGGTTGGCCGGCGAGTCCGCCGAAGCGACCAGAAACAAATGACAGCAGACAAGCTCGGTCAGTTTGCCGGCGAAAAATACTTGAGTATTGAGAGCTACCGTAAGAACGGCAAGGCTGTCGCAACGCCGGTTTGGTTTGCTGAAGACAGCGGTCAGTTGTACATCTATTCGCTTGCGGACGCGGGAAAGGTCAAGCGCATACGCAACAACCCGCGTGTGCGAGTAACGCCTTGCGATTTTCGAGGCAATGCGAAAGGCGAATGGGCTGAAGCCCGCGCGCGAATTCTCGACTCGGACGAAGCAACTCGCGGTCACAGGCTGCTCGACCGGAAGTACGGCTTGCTGAAGCAGGTGGGCAACATCTTCAGCACGATTTTGAAGCGGAAGCGCGTGGTGATAGCGATCGAGCTTGTTTAGTCCGCCAGACAATCGTTCTAAGGAGATGAATCGTGGGAGACACACCAAAACTATTTCGAGCAATGCTCCAAGTGGGAGATCTCGACAAGGCAGTGGACTTTTACGCGAAGCTGCTCGACGCCAAAGGAAGAAAGCTTCCGGGTTCCCGCGCGTACTTCGATTGTGGACCGGTAATCCTGGCTCTACTGGATCCCACCGCCGGCAAAGCAAAGCCGAAGCCTAACGTAGATGACGTTTACTTCGCGGTTAAAGACCTCGACGCTATACATGCTCGAGCGCGTAAGCTGCGGTGCCTTTCCAATGAGAAAGTCCATGGCGAAAGCGCTGGCGAGATCGTGACTCGCCCGTGGGGCGAGCGGTCGTTTTACGTCGAAGACCCCTGGGGCAATGGGCTTTGCTTCGTGGATGAGAAGACGGTATATACAGGCAAGTAATCAATGCGGCGGCCGAAACCGTGATAATTTGCAGGGATGTTTTGTGGTGCGTGAAGGTGCGCCATCACTTGTAACGCATTCGCGTATCAACGGATGTAGAACATTCCCGACTGGCTGAGCACCGACGGGTTTGAAGAATCTGCGACCCGCACGACTGCAGTCTCTGACTTGGGCTTCTTGGCTTTCACTTGTATCGAGCCAACGCTAGCATCTACCCCGCCGGCTAGTAAGACCCAGGTCGCTCCGCTGTCGCGTGACAAGCTCACATCGACCTTGCTGACCAGACTTGCGTTCCAGGTGATGTTGTATCGCTCTCCGTTCAGCCATTGTTCGCCGGCGTCCGGCGAAAGAACCGCGAGGGACGGCGCCGCGGGTCGCGGTAAGGCGAACGTATACACCGCGTGATCGATAGAACCTACCAACACGCGGTCGGTGGAGATTGATACGCCGCCGAGCATGGGCGCGCGCCGGGCGCTCCACAGCAGCGAGCCGGTTGATACATCGTATGCTCGCAGGGTTCCGTCTCCGCCGCCCACGAACACCGCGCCTCCGGCTACTGCAACCGCGCCGAGCACCTGAGCGGGCTGCTGGACCTCCCACACGATGCGTCCGTCACGCCCGTCCAGCGCGACGACCTTGCCCGTCTTGCTGTCGACTGAAGCTCCCATGAAAACCATGCCGTACGCCGCCGCGGGCGACGAAATGATCCCGCTGGTTGAGGAGCCATCGGTCACTGCTGTGTCCCACATCAGTTGTCCTGTTTCCCGGTTGAGGGCGTAGCAATGACCGTCCTTCGACCCGGCCGCCAGAGCCGGAATCCCGCTACTATCGAAAAGAACCGGGGATGCTCCAAAATCCAGGTTCTCCACGTCCCGGTCCCGGGCCTGGTTCTTCCACGACCACACCAACGCGCCGGTGTCGGCGTTGAGAGCTATAAAGGAGTCTCCGTAAGTGTCATTACCCTGGCAGAAATTACCGGATGTGGCATAGACCACTCGACGGCCTCGGTCAACCGCAAATGACGACCACACGCCGGCGCCTGTGCTTCCATCCGGAGCGGTATAGAAGGTCCACAAGACCTGGCCGTTGCTCGCGTTGACACAGACGACGCGGCCGCGAACGCAAGGGTGATCGCAATGAGAGGATAGGCCGACGTAGATTTTTCCGTCCACAACCAACGGCGACGACCATAAGTGAAATCCCTTCGTCCAATCATCCAGTTGAGTGCGCCAGATCAGATTTCCGCTGGCAGCATCAAGCGCGTACAGGACGCACCCCGCCGAACCAAAGTACAACTTGCCGTCTGAAACTGCGGCGGTGCCGTCTATGCCATAGCTGAAGCCACAATTGTCAGATGAAAGGTCGGCTGTGAAACTCCATAGCGGCGTGCCGTCGCTTTCGCGAAGCGCGTACATCTTCCCATCCCACGAGCCAACGTAAACTCTCCCGTCTGACACGATTGGTGTGCCGGTTACCCAGCCGCCCGTTTTGAAATTCCACGCCTCGGACAGAGTGGAAACGTTAGACGAGTTGAGACGCGACCCGCTCGAGTAACCGGCGTGCCCCGAGTCGTGCTGATACATCGGCCAGTCGGCGGTCGTGCTCACAGACAACGCTCCTATGACTGCGTTGTCGATCCTTCCACCAATCGTAAGAAAGCTCGCATCCGCAAACAGCGGATAAGAGGGCGTTTTCGAACTTGTATAAAAGGGTGCGCCGTTCTTGAAGTAAGTTATCCTCGCCGACTGGACAGCGACGCGAAACACGTCGCCAGCCCTATAAGTAGTCTCGCCGGCGTAGGCGTTGTTTTCTCGCACCTCGGCGACGCCGAAGTCTGTTAGCTTGATAGCAAAATCGATATCAGCATAACTCGTGCCGGTTGTTGCGTGGGTCAAACCGCAAAACAAAGTCTTGTTGAAATCACCAACCGTGAATTCGAGATACGCGTCCCCTGCGGTGACCGACTGCTCTGATCTTGCACTGGCGTCTGCGCTGTCGCTGCGGCCCGAGACTTTCTGCAAACTGTTGCCGATAAACGAGCAGTTGGTGAGGCTCGTCCAGGCGACGTTCTGCGGCGGCGCAGCGCCGGTTTGGCTGATCAGTTTTGGCCCCGGTATCGCTAATAAAGCGAGAATGCCGATGAAAACAAATCTTGCTGTCCGCAGGAACATAAGTAAACACAAGAGCTGACTTCTGGTGGATATTCCTAATGTGCTGACCGTTCCAACTAACGCCGTGCGGGCAAGTCTTATTGAAGGCGCTTTCTCTCATCCAGTTTTCCGAGTCGAATGTCGGGACTGGTATCAGGAACAACCCCAATTCTTTGACGTACCATCTTATAATTGCATTGGGCGGGAGATGAGCGAATGAGTGACGTCGATGGCGAAGCGAAACCGAATGTTGCGAAAGCGCTTGTTCCACGCTGGCTTCGGCTCGCTGGCTATACGGCGCTTGGAGCGGCAGGCTCATTGACGATTGCACTGATCGCAGCGAGCTACCCGCTTTCGGGGTTGCTGATTCGTCCCAGACTGAAGCGGCTCACTCAACTCAAGAGCCCACACCTCAGGAACCTGATTCGCCGGAGTGGAATAGCATTCGAAGATGTGACGATTCCCTCTTTTGACGGCACGCGCTTGTATGGATGGTGGATGAGCGCAAATCGACGGGCGCCCACCGCGGTAGTGCTCCACGGAGTGAAGAAGAATCGCACGGACGTGCTGCGCGCCGCGCTGATCCTGAGACGCGCTCGCTTCAATGTCTTGGTCTTCGACGGGCGGGGTCACGGTAACAGCGAGGGACGCTATGTCACATACGGCTTCTACGAACGACGCGATGTCGAGTCGGCCATTGAATGGCTGGTGAAACAGAAAAAGATCGAGCGCGGCAGAATTGGTCTGGTCGGTGAATCCATGGGCGCAGCCATCGCGTTGCAGGTGGCCGCGCACAATCCGTGGGTACGAGCGGTTTGGGCGGACAGCCCGTTCGCCTCCTTGCGCCGTGTAACCGAAGAGTTTGTGCGGCGAGTGACGGGGTTGCCGGGCGCCGTCCTGAATCCTGTGTTGTGGACTACCATTCAAGTTGCCAACTACCGAGGAAAGTTTGACGTTCGCTCGGTCGATCCGCTGGCGCTTGCCGCGCGAATAAAATGTCCAGTGCACTTGGTACATGGCACCGCCGATCAAGTCATCGCTATCGCGCACTCGAAAGCTATATATGAAGCGTTGGGAGGCGAGAAGGAAATTTGGTTTGTGGAAGGCGCTCGTCACGCGCGCTCGATCCGCCACGCGAGACTTGAATACAGCTCGCGGCTGACCCGCTTTCTTATTGGCGCTCTCGGTTGACACTGTAGAAAGAGCTCTGGTAATTTCAAAACTTCACTAATCGACGGAATTATTCCTGAGTAGCTCAATGGCAGAGCATCCGGCTGTTAACCGGAGGGTTGTAGGTTCGAGTCCTACCTCAGGAGCCAACTGGAAAACGGCCGCCTCCTCGGCGGCCGTTGCTGCTATCGGATTCGATCGATCCCGTGAGCTTCCTCGGCTGGAGCCGGTGGATTTGAGAGCGCTCGGGCGTGTTCTTCTCTCAATAGATTCATCATCTCTTCGCGGCGATCATAAAGACGTTTCAGCTTCCGCGGCTTATGACGAGCAAGCGCATAGGCCACCAGAATTGGCAGGCCAATTGTTGAATCCAAATAACAAACGACCGCGTCGGGCAGTCGGTCGGGATCGATCTTGCCCCAGCTTACGGCTTCGCTGGGGGTTGCCCCAGATAGCCCTCCAGTATCGGGGCGCGCGTCGGTGACCTGAAGGAAGTAGTCGTGGCCCTTCTCCTCGATTTTGAGCACTTCTTGGATTTGAGGTTCGGTTTGAAGCAAGAAGTTCTTCGGACTTCCGCCTCCAAAGATCAGCACCGCCGATTTGCCGCCGCTCCGTTTGGCGTCCAATACAATGGCAGCAGTTTCGTTCACGTCCGCGTTCACATCGAATCGCAGTTTGTTCCCGGTTAGCGATTTCGCAGCGACGTTCATTCCGATCGAACTGTCGCCGGGAGATGATGTGTATATCGGCACTGCCGCCTTGTAAGCTGCCGCGAGTAAACTCTTGCCCTCGATTCCCAACACTCGCTCGCGCTGGGCGACGTACTTCCCGGCGAGATGATGAAACTCTGCCGTGCTCATCTCGCGTTGGAACTCTTCGCCTTCAATCATCTGACGATAGAACTTGTCAGTTGAGAGTAATACATCATACTGAAAGAAAACGTCGTAGATCCGAACCACGCCCTCTTCGCGAAGCACGACATCTGATGTCTGCCAGTTGCCGCGATGCATTCTTAGCCCTATGCCGAAGTGGGTGTCGTGGTAAAGATTCGCGCCCGTCGAGACGACCCAATCCACAAACCCGTTTTCTATCAGAGGTATGATTGATGACATTCCAAGACCCGCAGGCGTGAGCGCCCCGGTCAGGCTCAGTCCGACCGTCACGTCGTCTTCAAGCACCTTTTCCGTCAATAACTTACACGCCTCGCGGAGCCTTGCGGCGTTGTACGCCAGGAAGGCTGATTCGACAAGATCAGCGACCGTCATCTCCCCGGTTACCGGACCCGGTTCGATCGAAGCGCCGCCCAGAAATCCTCGCGAATTTGTCATCTGCGCCTCATAACTGTTTGTAAGCTGCGCCTCACTCTAGATATGGTCTCAGCGCTTCCGCGATCTCGTCGGGGACCGGCACGGCTTTGAACGTCGAGCGACTCACGCAGGCGAGCACGACATGACCGTCCGCAACCAGATCCGTCTCGCCTTTCTTGGTCACTTCAAACCGAAGCTTCAGCGACCTGGTCCCGAAGCTTCCGACGTACGCCGAAACCTCGATCAGGTCATCAAGCACCAGTGGCTTTCGAAAATCGAAATGAATCTGCACCCGCGGCAGCCATATGTCAAAGCGATCAAACAGCTCTGAGTACGGCAAGCCAACTTCGCGGAAGAGTTCGGTCTCTGCGATCTCAAAGAACCTCAGAAACTGACCGTAATAAATAATACCGGCGCGATCGATATCCGACCACCGCACGTGCTCCTGGATTGTGAATCGAT
>DASXSR010000393.1:0-12033 GCA_036505875.1 Blastocatellia bacterium
CCGGTATGCCAACAATTGCGGCGGCGCCTGTCGCTATCAAAACGAGCACCAGATGCTCGAACGTTAGCTGCAAGACCTCGCCGCGGTTTCGAACGAAGAAATCGATGAGTGCTTTAATGGAATTCATTGACAGCAGGCGTCTCGCCGGAGGTGTCTGGAACTCCCAGAACCGGGTCAAACGAATCGAGCACGCAAGGATGAAGTAGTTTAGGCTTGCGAGACAAACGAGGCAATCCGATGGCGCCGCCTGGGCCTCTTCAGAGGAAATTTGAACGAGTTCAAAATTTCTCTTGACTTCATCATGCGGGGCCGCTAGTATGTGACTTGAACGTGTTCAAAACTTTGCTAGGAGGCCAATTATGAACGTCGTTGTTGCTTCGTATCTCATCTATCTGGCGATAAGCATCGCCCTGACGGTTTGGGTCGCGCACACGCTGCACAAGAACGGTCGAATCTTTCTGGTCGATGTGTTTCACGGAAACGAGCCGCTCGCTGATTCCGTCAATCACCTGCTGGTCGTGGGCTTCTACTTGATCAACTTCGGTTACGTGAGCCTGGCGCTCAAGCTCGGCTATGACGTCGAGAACGCCCGACAGGCAATCGAGGCGCTGTCCTGGAAGGTCGGCATGGTGCTGGTAGTCCTCGGCGGCATGCACTTCTTCAACCTGTTCATCTTCAGCCGCATGCGTCGAAGGGGTTCGCTTGTGGATGCACCGCCTCCGGTAGCACCGGACGGTTTCACAACGGTGAGAGGGTACACTCATGCGTGAGCTTACGGTTCTGTATGATCCGCAATGCGGCCTGTGCCGGCGGGCGCAGGCGTGGTTGCTCGGCAAGCCGAAGTACGTAGAGCTGATCTTTGTGCCCGCGTGTTCGGACGAGGCCAGGAGCCGCTATCCGCAGCTCAATCACGACCTGTCGCTCACTGATCTGACAGTGATCAGTGACGCTGGCGCAGTCTATTGCGGGCCGAAGGCGTGGCTGATGTGCTTGTGGGCCTTGCGCCAGTACCGCGAGTGGGCGGTAAGGCTGAGCTCGCCCGAATTGCTGCCGACGGCCAAGCGAGTAATCTCGACGATCTCGCAGAACCGTTATCAGCTCGAAGGTCTGGGTCGCGTGGCGTTCAGAGGTGCGAGATGACGAAAGGCCGAACGGGTTTGGTAAAGACTGACAAAGGCCAGCAGACGCGTGCTGCGATACTGAAGACAGCGCTGGACATTTTTCGCGAACAAGGCTACGAAGGCGCCACGATGCGCGCGATTGCCGAGCGCGCAGGAGTTGCGCTCGGCAACGCGTATTATTACTTTCATTCGAAGGAGCATCTGATTCAGGCGTTTTACGTTGAGTTGCACGACGAACACCTTGCTTCGTGCGCTCCGTTACTTGAGCGGGAGGGGGATCTGAAAGCGCGACTGCTCGCAGTGATGCGGGCGATGATAAAGACGCTTGAGCCTTATCACCAGTTCGCGGGCAAGCTCTTCAAGATAGCCGCCGATCCTCACAGTCCGCTCAATCCGTTTAGCGATGAGTCCGATCCTGCGCGGAGGCAAAGCATTGATCTTTTCCGTGAGGTTGTGGCCGGCTCCAGCGCACGCATCCCCAAGGACCTGATGTTGGAACTGCCGTATATGCTTTGGCTCTACCACATGGGAATCGTCTTATTTTGGATTCACGATTCATCGTCCAGGCACGCTCGCACTTACCGGCTCATTGATCGCTCGGTGGAAATAATCGACAAGCTGATTCGCGTTGCGAGCAATCCGTTGATGAGTCGCTTGAGAAAAAGCGCAATCAGGTTGATGGCGGAGTTGCGTGAAGACGTTTCTTTAGTGGAAAGCTGACTTCCGGCGTTGTCATTGCGGGTCCTTCAAAGATTCGTTAAAGGCGATCGCTTCCGGCTCGGTGGAGGCTGCGAAGTCACTCGGCGTGGTGAGCTCGACAAGATGGCCGTCCTTGAACAGTCCGATGCGCGACGCGAGCAGGTACGCCTCGCGAATATCGTGCGTCACGAACACGATCGTCTTGTTCAGGCGCCTCGTCAGCGCGGCGAACTCGCGCTGTAGCTCGGCCCGCGTCAGCGGATCAAGAGCGCCGAACGGTTCGTCCATGAGCACGATCGGCGGATCGGCGGCCAACGCTCGCGCGACCCCGACTCGTTGGCGTTGCCCGCCTGATAACTCTCGTGGATAGCGCTGCGCGAACGCGGCGGCATCGAGACCTACCAATTCGAGAAGCTCGCAAACGCGGTCGCGAGTTTTCTCTTCCGGCCAGCCCTTTAGACGGGGAACCAGGCCAATGTTTCGTTCGACCGTGAAGTGCGGAAACAATCCGGTGTCTTGAATCACATAGCCAATATGCCGGCGCAGCTCGATTGGGTCCCAATCGGTTGTCGGTTTGTTCTCCACCCGAAGCTCGCCGGTTGTCGGTTCGAGCAGTCGATTGATCAGCTTGAGAGTAGTTGTCTTTCCCGAACCGCTTCGACCCAGCAGCACGAGAGTCTCGCCTCGCAACACCTGGAAGCTCAAATTCTCGACCAGCGCGCGTCCCGCGGCGAGGTTGAGGCCAACGTCTCTGAACTCGATGGCCGCCGCAGAGCGCGCCCGGATTTCACGATTTGAAGACGGCGTACTGCTCATCTCCACTCACTTCCTCGAGCATGAGATTTTACGGGAGATTTGAAGCGATCCAAAGTCAATTCAAAAATTTGGAGAAAATCCAGTAAGTAGTCATTCTCGCCGGCCGCTCCCCTCAGATATTACGATGAAATAATCTCTCTTCCTTACGTTATTGGACGCGTCGTATCAGTGACGAGCATTTCAAAAGGATTGGCTACGACTCGCATGCGCAGAGCGGTCTGAGGTCCACTGGGCCCCACGGAACGGGTTCAAAAATTTGGAAAAAAAACCAGAATTTCATATTGCTTTTCCGCAAATAGCGATATAATGCCGCTTCTACTCAGGGATTGATCGCAAGAATCTCACTCTTGAGGAACTTGTCAGCAGGCAGTCGTTCGTTGGAATGCGGCTTGCTCTTCTCGGTTGTTCCTCAGAGTCTGTAACTAGCAGAACGCTCCGTTTCACCGACAATCATGACTGTGAAGGCTGGATCAAGCGCCATCCGATTAGCATACTGCAAGGGCTGACCGGTCTTTAAGCATCCGACAGTCGAGGAGCGTCACTGAGAGATTTTCATTGCATGCTCAACTAAAAGACCGGCAGGTGGCTATGACCTGCCGGCGAGAAAGGACGACAACAGGAGGTTCACATGAGAGAGACACACAAGCGGTTGCTGGTGAGCATGATCTCACTGGCGGTTCTAATCTTGAGTCTGGTGACGCCGCTCTTTGCGCAGGCGCCAACGGGCACGATTACAGGCACGGTGACCGACACAAACGGCGCGGTTATCGCCGGGGCAAAAGTAACAATCACGGAGAAGGCTACCGGGCGCGAGATCCCTCTCACCACCAATGCTGACGGTATCTTCGAGGCTCGCGCGTTACTCTCCGGTGAGTACAGCATCAAGATCGAGCACACCGGGTTTGCCTCTGAGGTTCTCGAGAGCGTGACGGTGCGGACCGGCCAGGTGTTCAACGCAAGCGTCTCGCTAAAAGCTGGCGGCGCCCAGGAAGCAGTGACCGTCACGGGGAACATGGACGTCCAGGTCGATACCGTGCGTTCGACGGTCGACGGGGTCGTTCGAGGCGAGCAGATCGACAAGATGCCGCTCAACGCGCGCAACTTCCTTGAGCTCGCTAGTCTTGAGCCCGGCGTGATCGTGAGAGACGGCGGCAACATTGACCCGACCAAGACCACCGCCTTTCGAACCGTTGGCATTTCGGGCCGCGGCGGCACGGGCACTCGCGTTCAGTTCGATGGCATCGACGTGACCGATGAGACCGTTGGAACTACCGTAGCCAACATGTCCGACGACGCGATCTCTGAGTTTCAGGTCAGCCGTTCGTCGTTCGATTTGTCCACTTCGCTCACGACCTCGGGCGCAATAAGCGTTGCCAGCCGAAGCGGCGGCAACAATGTTCACGGCAGCGTCTTCTACTTCGGTCAGAATCAGGACTTTGCAGCCGCTCTAAATAAGACGCGGGCTCTGGACAAGGATGGCAAGGACGCGGGCAATCCGCCTTTCCATCGGCATCAGATCGGGTTCCGTGCCAGCGGGCCGTTCGTCAAAGAAAAACTCTTCTGGTTTGTAAACTGGGAGCGCTTCTACCAGGCGCAGGCGTTCCACTACGATGCAGCGTCTTACACCTTCTTCCCTCAGATGGCAGGTGACGTAAGCCTTCCGGTTGGAATCCGTTACGCTACCGGCCGGTTGGACTGGAACGCAACCAGCTCGATTCACGCCTTTTACCGCTTCAATCATAGTTGGGATGTAGCAACGGGAGGAAGCGGGCAGTCGCCGTTCCAAAACCTCGACTGGACCAACGTGCATATCGCAGGTGCCGATATGACTCGTTCGAGGATGACCCACTCGTTCCGATTTGGTTATGTAAATTTCAACAACCAGATCATCAGCCAGGAATTCTCCCAGTTCCCGTTCCCGGTAGCGAATGGAGTTCCGTTGTTTCTTGGAGTCGGTGAATTTGGCGAAGGTCCGAATGGCTTGGCGCCGCAGCAGACCTACCAGGATAACTTCCAGGGTAAGTACGATGGCAGCTACATTCGCGGCAAGCATACCCTTCGTTATGGGGGCGAGATCAATCGAATCGTGCTTGGCGGGTTTGCGAACTTCTCAGGCCCGCTATCAATCGGCGGGGACTTCAGCTCCGACCCGGGCGGGACGCGCGATCAGGTCATTGCTCGAGGAGGCGATCCAAAGAACCCGCTCGAGTACCCGCTTACTAGCTTTTCAACTGGGCCTTCCAACGGATTCTTCACCATTCCCGCGGCGCACGGATTCGCTCACGGCGGAAACTATAACGTGCGATACGCCTGGTATGTCGGGGATACCTTCCGGGTGCGTCCCGGTCTGACCTTGAACTTCGGCACGCGATGGGAGTATGACACCGCATACTTCAACAAGGAAAAGGAAGACGGGGCGCGACGCCCGGCCATCCTAGGCGCGACAATGCCCGCGGCGCTAACCCCGCCTCACTTCCCGAAAGATCGTTTCGGTCCAACCATCGGCTTTGCCTGGGATCCCAAGGGTGATGGCAAGACCGTCATCCGAGGCGGATTTTACCGCGCATATGAGATGAACATCGCCAACAACACGATCTTCAACGAGTTCGCGTTGATCCCGCCCGGCATAGGTCCTGATTCTTATTCCCAAGCCTTTGTGTCCGGGCCGGATGGAACACCCATCAATGTCGACGGCAAGCATCCCAACGGCGTCTACAACGACCTTGTTGGTCAGCCGATCAAGAACGTCATCAACCTGATCGCTCAGATTCACCTGGCGGTGCAGGCGGCCTACGCGAGCTACAAGTTCGATCCGAGCAAAGGCCAGACTCTGTTTGAGATTTCAAAGGGACTCACCAACGGCGGCGTATTCCCCGGCGATTTCAGGATCCCTTACTCGATGCAGTGGAACATCGGATTCCAACGTGAGCTTTTCAGAAACAACGTGCTGACGGTTGACTACGTACGCAATCACGCTGTTGGACTGCCGTTCCTGCTGGTTGATTACGAGCGCCGGCTTGACGCTGGAACTCTCAATGCAGCGGCGGCGCAGACCAAAGTCAACACCGTTCTGGCTGGCAAGACCGTGGATCAGTGGATCGCGGCAAATCCAACCAAGTCAATCACCTCATTCGGTCTGGCAACTGATGCCTTCTTCACCGGGCTGACGCCGGATCTTCTCCGTAACAGGATAATGAGCGGAGGGTTCTCGCTTTACTCGGCCCTGAATGCCAAACTCGTGGGGCGGCTGACGAACCAACTCTCCATCTTCAGGAACATGAGCTACAGTGTGTCCTACGCTTTCGGCCACAGCCTGGCAACTTGTTCCGCCGGCCGCGCAGAGTTCATTAACGGGACTTGCGATAACCACACAATCAACAACAGCCAGTACTTCGGGCTAAACGCGTTCAGCCTCCGGCACATCCTCGGCGCCGGCTTCCTTATGGATTTGCCCGGCAAGGTTGGGCTGAATCTGGGCGTTAATTACCGGTCGCGCGGACCGGCGTCGCTCAATGTACCGGCACTGGGCGGGATCACCGGCGCTAACGCTCTATTCACCACCGACCTCAACGGCGACGGTGGCACGGGATCAACGCCGCGCGGTGACTTGCTTCCGGGTCTAAGGAGTGGTAACTGGGGACGCGGTGTAAGCAGCATCCAGCAACTGAACCAGCTCATTGCCGCCTACAACACCAATCAGGCGGGCAAGCCGACTCCGGCAGGGCAGGCGTTGATCAACGCGGGCATCTTCACCCAGGCTCAGCTTGTCGCGCTTAAAGCGGTGTCGCCGACCATTCCACTGGTTCCGGAGAACATACCGGATCCGTTCGCGTCCAACCCGGTTAACATCACAATGCGCATCACGAGGCCGATCAAACTCGAGAACGCCTACGTGGTGCACAACCTCCAGATCGAGCCGTACCTCGACATCTTCAATCTGATCAATTATCGAGGTCACGGCGCATACAGCGGTTTGGGCGCCGGGTTCGGAAGCCTGAACTTCGTCCCAGGGTATTCTGCGACCGGCAGAGTGCAGGAGCTAGCGAACCTGCGAGCATTCGCTTTCAGCCCGCGCACTATTCAACTGGGCTTCAGGGTTAGCTTCTAGCCCAACAGACCAGCTCAGAAAATCAAGGGAGGGGCCTTTGAGGCCCCTTCCTTTTTCGTCGCTGCGCGGTAAGACAGTTTTGGGCCGCAACATTCTCACACTAGACCGCTAGCGACTATGGAGTTGTGACTCGATTGTGGGTTACGTGGCTCGCGTCCCAGATCGAATACGATCAAGTAAGCGGAGGTCTTTGGGGTGTTCCAACGCGAGCGATCGGGGGAGCGTTGAAGGTAGCTAGACTCTCAGCTTCATTATTCTTAGTCTGTCTTATTGCGATATCGAACGCGGCCACCGAGCGCACAAGACAACCAATGAATGACGATGTGTTCAAATTGACCAGAGATGACGCCTCCCACTTTGCCAAGCTCGCTTTGAAATGCGTTACACGGGAGTTTCCAAACAAACTGGATCACACGATGAACGACGCATCCGAGGTGCAAAGCCCTCGAGCACTTCATCCGGCGTTCTACGGATGCCTCGACTGGCACTCGTCGGTTCACGGACACTGGATGCTCGTCAGGCTGCTGCGTCTGTTCCCCGATCTCCCTGAGGCGAGTCATATCAGGAGCGCCCTCAGCGCGAACCTTTCAGCAAGCAACATTCACGGCGAGGTTGCTTACGTCGATCAGGCGAACCGCCAATCGTTTGAGAGGACTTACGGGTGGGCCTGGCTATTAAAGCTCGCCCAAGAATTGCGCGGATGGGATGATGCCGACGGCCAGGCGTGGTCAAAGAATCTGCAGCCGCTGGCGGATGCGCTCGCCGCCCGATACAAGAAATTCCTCCCGCGCCAGACCTATCCGATACGCACCGGCGTTCACCCTAACACGGCTTTCGGGTTGGCCTTTGCGCTTGATTACGCGCGAGCAGTCGGAGACCGGGATCTCGAAACTTTGATCGTCGAGCGCAGCAAGACCTATTTCGAAAGCGATGCTTCGTATCCTGCTGACTGGGAGCCTGGTGGCGAGGATTTTTTCTCGCCTGCTCTCGTTGAAGCTGACCTGATGTTGCGTGTGCTCAAACCCAACGAGTTTCGCCGGTGGTTCGATAAGTTTCTGCCCGACATCGCCTCTGGCAAACCAAAGTCGTTGCTTGCGCCGGCGACGGTTGCGGATCGAAATGATCCTAAGATCGTTCACCTCGATGGTCTGAATCTCAGCCGCGCGTGGTGCATGCGTCACATCGCGTCAGCGTTGCCGTCGGGTGACCCCGCTCGCAGCGTTCTTTCACGCGCAGCGGCTGCGCATTGCAAAGACGCGCTTGCGCATGTAGCGAGCGGAGATTACGTCGGTGAGCACTGGCTTGCTTCATTTGCGGTATACACCTTGACTATCGCTTCCATGCGTTAGCCAATTCAGTCTGGCAACGCTCAACGGTCGCGCCGCTAATCGTGAGATCACGTTGCGCCGTGTTCTTTTAGGCGTGTTCTTTTAGCCATTCAACAATCTCGTCGTGCCCGCGACGCGTCGCCCACGCGAGCGGCGTTGCCCAAGGCGGATCGTCCGGCAGGTTGGTCTTTGCGCCCCGCTCCAATAGCAGCTTGACCATCGCCGCCTGACCGCGCCGCGCTGCCCATCCTAAAGGCGTCGAACAGAACTCCTCTTCACGCGCATTCAGATCCGCGCCCCGATCGATGAAGAGCGCCGCATTCTCCAGATCACCCTTCTCAGCGAATCGATGAAGCGGCGTGATGCGCAGCCAATCAGGCTGGCTTGGGTTCATGCCGTGCGCGAACAAGAGCTCGTTCAACTCGCGCGTCTTTGCGCCGACCGACCAGGGCTTGAACGCGATTCGTCGTGGCAGACCGGGTTGATAGCGCAGCATCAGGCGGACGAACAATTCGTGGCCTCCTCCCGCAGCGTTGGCCAGCGCCCCAGGATCGTCGGCCATCTCAGGATTGGCGGCGAACACCGCCGCCGCCGTTTCAAGGTCGTTGCAGTATGCAAGCAGATGAACCGGACGAGCGGCCCCGTACGAGCAAAGAAGGTCAACCATCTCTCGGTTGTGGTCCGTGCGATAACCCGCGGAACCAAGCGCTGCACTCAGCGTGTCGGCGGAGCTTTCGATTTCTACGCTGGGATACGCCCCATGTTCAAGTAGAAGTTTGACGATATCGATGTGACCGTTGACCACTGCGGAATGTAAAGCATGACCGCGAGGCGCGATGTGCTCCTCGGGAAGATTCGGATCGGCCCCGCGTTCCAAGAGTAGCCTTACGATCTCAATGTGTCCCGCGGCTGCAGCGTTCTTGAGCGGAGTCCCCGAGCAAGCGTAATAGGTGACGTAATCCGAAGGACGATTAGCTAGCGAGGGATCTTGATCGAGTAACTCGCGGACGCGTTCCAAATCGCCGATGTACGCGGCTGTGCAAATATCGACGTCAGCGCCGCGCGCTCGTAGATGTTCGAGCACGTCGTGAGGAGTGGTCGTGACCTCTTTGGGCACGTCGCGCCATCCACGATAGCCGTAATCTCCATTGCAGAGCTGAATCGGACGCGCGCCGTTGCCGCGCTGCGCGTTGATGTCTGCGCCGCGCGCCAGCAGTTCGTCAATCAAGTCGGGCTGCCGCGTCATCACAGCCCAATGAATCGGCTGATTGCCGGCTTTGTCGCGAGCGTGCAAAAGTTCAGGCGAAGCATCGAGTAAAGCTCGCACCTTTGCTGGGTCACGTTCACGAATCGCCGCTGCGATACTTTCTCCCTTCGGCGTCTCGCCGTCGGGACCCGCGAGGGCGGCTTCGAGCAGCTTCTCCATCTCGGTGTAACCGCGGTCACGAGCAACGTCGACGTAGTTTCCGAAGTTGAACTTCGCGCCGTGCTCTAGCAGATACTTCGCAACCTCGATCTGGTTTTCGCGCACTGCGAAATACAGCGGCGTGCGGTATTCGTAGTTCGATCGAACGAGACTTGGATCTTTTTCTAGCAGCCGCTTAATCCCATCGAGATCGCCGCCGATCGCCGCGCAGAACATCTCCCACACGTCGGAGCCGTTGCCCGGCGACCAGAACAGAGGTTCATCTTTTTTCAACGCCTCCGGTCGGATCATGCGATTGATTTTATCGGAAGATCTCGCATCGCGCTCACTCAAGGGATCGCTCCTTTAGTCCATCGCCGCCACCGGCAACATATGCCCAGCGGGCGCCGAATAGCGACAAAAGAGCCAGCACGACTCTCAGAACGGCAAGCAGCCACATGTTCTTCCCGCTAACGCCTCATTTCACGAGCTCGCTCCCTCGCGTGCTCGGAGTTTATCAATCCATTGCTGCCACTCAGGCTCTACTTTTGCGCCTGCTGCGATCAGCGTCTCGACAACGGCGAGATGTTGCGGCTTGGGCGCGTTGAACGCCGACCAGAGCGCCTGACCCAGCACCGTGCCGCCATAACTATTCTTCACTTCGAGAGGCGCATTGTGCGCGAGTAGCAGCTTAACGATTTCCAGGTTCCCGGAATGCGCTGCCCAGTGCAGTCCCGTTTCGCCTTCACTGCCGTGCGCGCCCACATCCACGCCTCTTTCAATCAGAAAGAGCACAACCTCCTTTCGATCATACATGCAAGCCCAGGTGAAGCCCGCCTCCATCTGCCGTTTGGTCGCAGTTGGCTTCAAGCTGCCGTCCGCATTGAAGAAGCTCTTTACCACATCGAGCCACCCCACTCCGGCCGCCGTCTCTAAACCGAGATGTGCGCCGTGTGAGGCAAGAAACTCGGCCGCCTTCGGGCGACCGTTATGAAGACAGGCACTAACGGCGGCGTCCTGGTTTCCGCCGCCGCGCGGGTTATCGATCGCGGCGCCGTGATCGAGCAGGCATTGCATCAGCGCTTCCTGCACGCCCGCGAGCTCAGGGTGGATGCTCGTCGCAACCAGGCCAAGAGTAGTCGCTCCGCCGCCGTACATGTCCGCTTCTGCATCGATTTCGGCGCCGGCGTCGAGCAGAATCTCGGCGATCTCCACCGCGTTTTTGGGAGTCTTCTCACGAAAGCCTTCAATGCCGTTCGAGCCCAAATAGTGAAGAAGCGTCGAATGGTGCTTGCGTGTCGAGCGCGCTCGAATGAGTTCGGGATCCTCTCCCAGCAACCGTTTCAGCGTGAAAGTGTCGCCTGCAATAACCGCTTCGACCGCCGCTTCGAACTTTGCCACCGCCGACCCTTCGCGACTCCGTTCTTCGACGTATTTTTCAAATTCCCCCCAACGCTCGAAATGATGTTCGTACGCGATGATCGATCGGGCATCGCCTTTTTGATAGTTTGGCCCCGGACCTTTGGGCACGTAGGGCGGTGGATGGTGTTGGTGAAGCAACTCCGAACGTTCGCGCAACAATCGCTCGAGCGTGGCCACGTCGCCGTCGATGACCGCCTTCTCCGCTGACTCCCAGGTTCCGGCGTTTTCACTTTTACTCACAGTTCACTTCCCTGAATCGAGATGCCACCCGACGTTGACCAGATCATTCCCGCGCCGTACGAACATCTCGGTCGCGCGGCCGCTGCTCGTGGTGCGTTTCCCGCCAGCTTCTATCTCGTAAAGATATGTTGTGTAGATGATGATGGTGTTGCCGTAGACTTGCATCTCGGTTTTTGGAAACTCCAATTTGACTAGCTTCGCGCCGCTGTCGGCAAACTCTTTCGCGCCGGCAAGTATGGTTGCCCGATTCGACCATTGCTCTGAGCCATTGTCAATTGCGATCGCCTCCTCAGGAATCATCTTCTCAAGCGCCGGGCGATCATTTGAAAACCAGGCTCGCCAAACACCTTCTCTCGCGCGCAGAATTCGTTGGCGCATTTCAGGAGTGACGGTCGCCGGCATTGTCATCTGCTCCGAACGCCATGCCGGATCGACCACAGTGTGCGACGCGGCCTGAATCCAGTTGCCGTTTCGTTTGGCGTAGACATCCATGATCCGAAATCTATCTTGCGTCACGCCGTCCGCCTTACGGTAAAACTCTCCGTTGAACGAAGCGACTGCCAACTCTGGACCGTAGAAGTAAACATCAAAGTCCTTCACTCTGTAGCTTCGAGTCGGATCGGGATAAGGCTTAGAGCCCTTGTCCTTTGGCCAATCGATGCCGTTGGCTCTCATGTATTCGTCGATGCCCTTTATCGGAACGCGAGAGCCTTCCAGGAATCCGCGCCAGTCTTCGGTGTGAGTGGCGTAGATCTTGTCGACGTCCCAATCGACGAAAGCCTGGAAGATGCTCTCGATGTGAGCGCGGATCGCGGCACTATCAGCCGCGCGGTTATCGTCGCTCGAAATAGACGTGTCGCTTGCAACAAAAGTTGTGGCCGGCCTCGCTGTTGA
>DASXSR010000394.1:0-5387 GCA_036505875.1 Blastocatellia bacterium
CTCGGTCATCGCATGTTGGATGACACTCTCGATTATCTCTCGAGCGTGCGCGAGAAACCTGCCTGGCAGCCGGTCCCCGAAAGCGTGAAGAGGCGCCTTGAGCAACCGCTGCCGACCGAGCCTCTAGACGCTGCCGCTGTCTATCAGGAATTCCTCGAAAATGTCTTACCTTACACGAACGGCAATCGACATCCGAGGTTTTGGGGATGGGTGCAAGGCAACGGCACGCCGCTGGGAATGCTCGCCGACATGCTGGCATCAGGAATGAATCCGCATATGGCGGGCTTCAATCAGGCCCCTGCTCTTGTTGAACATCAGGTGCTCGCCTGGTTGACCGAGATGGTGGGAATGCCTCCAGAAACAAGCGGGGTGTTGATCGGCGGAGGTACGATGGCAAACATCACCGGGCTGGCCGTCGCTCGCCACGCGAAGGCTGGCTTCGATGTCCGCGAGCTTGGTCTTCAAGCGAACGATCATCCGGTGCTGACGTTATACGGCTCGACCGAAACTCACGGTTGGGCGCAGAAGGGCGCCGAGCTTCTTGGTCTGGGCAATCGCGCCTTTCGCCGCATCAGAGTCGACAACGAGTTTCGAATAGACATTGACGCGCTTCGCAAGGCTGTCGATGAGGATCGGCGCGCCGGGCGCAGACCGTTCTGCGTTATCGGCAATGCGGGAACCGTGAACACGGGAGCTACGGATGATCTCGCAGAGCTCGCCCACTTGTGTAATGAAGAGAAGCTTTGGTTTCACGTCGACGGAGCGTTCGGCGCACTCGCGAAGATCGCGCCTTCGCTCGCTCCGATCGTAGCCGGGATGGAGCAAGCGGATTCGCTCGCCTTCGATCTTCACAAGTGGATGTATCTGCCGTTCGAAGTAGCTTGTGTGCTGGCCCGTGACGCGAACGCTCATCGCGAGGCCTTCACGCTCAAGCCGAGTTACCTGGGCGAGTCTTCAAGGGGCGTGATAGCAGCCGGGCTGCCGTTCGCCGAGCGTGGAATCGAGCTTACACGCAGCTTCCGCGCGCTTAAAGTGTGGATCTCGCTCAAGGCGCATGGTGTCAATGCGTTTTCGCGGCTGATTGAACAGAACGTCCGTCAGGCGCGTTACCTCGCAGATCTCATCGAAGCCTCTCCTGACTTGGAGCTTTTGGCACCAGTTCCGCTGAACATTGTCTGTTTCAGATTCGCGCCGAAGGATGTGTCGCGAGAGGCGCTCGACCGGATCAATGAAGAAATACTTGTGCAAATCCAAGAGAGCGGATTGGCTGTGCCTTCGAGCACAAGGATCAACGGGGATTTCGCGCTTCGCGTTGCCAACACGAATCACCGCAGCAGGCAGGAGGATTTCGACTTGCTGGTAAGGGAAGTCTCGGAGATCGGAAAGACGGTTGTGTCTCAGCTCCCCTCAGCTCGGAAGTGACGCTGCCTAACACTCTCATGTAAGCGATGGTACAATGTCGAAGACAAACCAATGATTGAACTGTCCTTTTCAAAGCGGTTCGTTGCGACATTAATCGCCACGCTTTCTTTCAGTTGTTGTCAAAATCCCCAAGCTCCGGTTTACAGCGGCGATTTGTCGACGCGCGGATCGATCCCGCATTTCATTCTTGTAGGTGACACGCAGCGCACAAGTCTGCTGGAATTCTGGCGAGAACAGAATGATGAAGCGAGACGGGCCGTTCTCAACAAGATTGCCCAGGAAGACCCGGCGTTTCTTGTCATACTTGGCGACTTGGTTTTCCAAGGCGACGACGAGAGACATTGGAGATGGTTCGATGGTTACACCTATGCGATGCGCGAGAAGCAGATACCGGTCTTCCCCCTCCCCGGAAATCATGAGTACTTCGGCAACCACTCGAAGGCATTCAAGAGTTACTTCGAACGATTTCCGCACTTGACCGAGAGACTTTGGAATACGTTCCGCTTTCGTACGGCCGCAGTGATACTCCTCAATTCGAATATCGGTAAACTGAATGAGCAAGAACTTCAAGAACAAGATGAGTGGTATCAATCGAAGCTAAAAGAGTATCAGGGCGACCAGAGCATCAAGACCGTCATCGTTTGCTGCCATCATCCCCCCTTCACCAACAGCACGGTTGTAAAAGATGACAAAGACGTGGCGCAGGTAAGGGAACATTTTCTGGAGCCGTTCCGCAACACGCCCAAAGCAAAGCTGTTCTTCACGGGACATTGCCACTGTTACGAGCATTTTATTGAAGGTGGAAAACATTTCATTGTGTCAGGCGGCGGCGGCGGTCCCAGGCAGAAATTGATTGTCGATCCCGAAAAACGATCTTATGAGGATACCTACAAAGGGGGAGAATACCGCGAGTTTCATTTCTGCAAAGTTGTTTTCCAGGAGGACAATCTGCTCGTGCAGATGGTGAAGATAGACGAAGCACTGAAGATCTGGTCAGTGGGCGACGAGTTTGTCGTTAACTGACTGGCGATTCGTGGCTTGTACGACGACTCACACGCGACAGTGCGTTACTCCGCGCTTCTCAAAATACTGCTGGTGATAATCTTCTGCTTCCCAGAACTGCGATGCAGGAGTAATCTCCGTGACAATGTCCCTGGAGTACTTTCCGGATTTCTGAAGCTTCTCTCTTGAAGCTTGCGCGGCTGCTTCCTGTTCCGAGTTGTGAAAGAAGATTGCCGATCTGTATTGCTCGCCGATGTCGGGGCCCTGCCTGTTGAGCGTCGTCGGATTGTGAACCTCCCAGAACACGTCGAGCAGTTGATCGTAAGAGACCTGCGCAGGATCGTAAGTTACTTCGACCGCCTCGGCATGACCGGTCCTGCCTGAACAGACATCTCTGTAAGTTGGATAGTCGTACGATCCGCCAGTATACCCTACGCGCGTCGAGGCAACGCCTTTCACTTCACGGAACGCCGCCTCGACACCCCAAAAGCATCCTGCCGCGAAAGTTGCTATTTCCATTCTTGACCTCTTTAAAGCGTTCGTAGTACCGCATTCATCCGGAAGTTCATAAGAATGTCTTGCTCGAAAGTACAAACTTCCGCATAAATGCGGTACTACGAACAGTATCTCAAAAAACGGGGTCGGCGAGCTTTTCGAGCATCAACGCCGAAGCCTTCTCTACATCCGCGTGCAGCGAGTTGCCGTGCGCGTCCATCGTCACGATCGCCGGAAAATCTTTCACGCGCAGATGCCACATCGCTTCCGGTATCCCGAATTCAAGCAGGTTCACATCGAGCACCTGCTCGATGCAACGAGCGTAATATTGCGCCGCGCCGCCGATCGCGTTCAAGTAAACCGCTCCTTGCTCCTTCATCGCGTCTAGCGTGCGCTTGCCCATCCCGCCTTTGCCGATCACAGCGCGCACGCCGTAGCGCTTGATGATCTCGCCCTGGTAAGGCTCTTCGCGAATGCTGGTAGTCGGGCCGGCGGCGGTGATCCGATAGCTGCCGTTGTCTTTCATCACAACCGGGCCGCAGTGATAGAGCACCGAGCCTCGCAAGTCAACCGGCGGCTCGTGCTTCATCAGGTACGAATGCACCGCGTCGCGACCGGTGTACATCTCGCCTGAGATCATCACCACGTCGCCAACCGTGAGCGCCCGAATCCGTTGTTCATCAACAGGAGCGGTCAGCGGCTTCTCGCTGCCGGTCAACCGAAAGCCTTCGCCTGCCGACATTCGCTTTTCGGGTTTTTGCTCATCACGATAGAGCCATCGGTTTATCTCGCCGGTCTCTGCGTCGAGCACGACACCAAGCCTGCGGAACGCCCAGCAATCATAGGCGACTGAAACGAAGAAACTCGCGGGCAGCCGATTTAGCGCGCCGATCTTGCAGCCGATCAGCGTTACGCCTCCGCCGAATCCCATAGTGCCGATGTTGAGCGTGTTCGCAGCTTTCATCACGTAGTCTTCGAGCGACGCAAGCTTCGGATCGGGGTTGGTATCGTCGAGCGTTCGGAATAACTGCTCTTTGGCGTGTTGATAACCCGATGTGCGATCACCGCCGATGCACACGCCGATTGCGCCGGCGCTACAGCCCTGCCCCTGCGCTTGCCATACGGCGTGCAAAATGCACTTACGAACACCATCCAGGTCGCGGCCCGCGCGACCTAGATGTGGAAGCTCGGCTGGCACTGCGTACTGAATGTTTTTGTTCTCGCAGCCGCCCCCCTTCAGCAACAGTTTCACCTCGATCTCGTCTTCGTTTTCCCACTGATCGAAATGAATGACAGGCGTGCCGGGTCCCAGGTTATCGCCGGAGTTCGCGCCGGTGATCGAATCAACCGAGTTAGGCCGCAGCTTGCCTCGACGAGTCGCTTCGGCGATCGCTTCTCGGATCTCGCGCTTCATAACGATCTGGTTCGCGCCGACAGGAGTCTTAATTTCGAAAGTCGGCATGCCGGTATCCTGACAGATCGGACCTTCGGTGTCGCAGGCCATGTCGATGTTTGTAGCGATGACGGCAAGCGCGGTGCCTGCGCGGGTTGCCGGATTCTCTTCAGCGACGGCTTCTGCCATTGCGTTTCGAACATCGGGCGGAAGGTTGGTCGACGTCTCGGTGATTAGTTTGATTATGCTACCTCTGAATGCTTCCATTGCCTGCTCCGATGACACGAGTTTATCGCCTCTCGCCGAGAATCAAAAGGGAGGCCGCGAGGCCTCCCTTTTCTTACTTTGCCGTCGCGTTGCTGGACATCAGTACTTCAATACGACAGTCAAGAACGTGAACAGCACCAGCGTCTCGATCAGCGCGAGGCCCAGCAGCAGCATTGTAAATATGCGACCCCCGGCGCCCGGGTTACGCGCCGTGCCTTCGCAGGCCGCGGCGATCGCGCGGCCGTCTCCCAGCGCGCCGCCAAGCGCCGCTATTCCAACTGCGAACGAACCCATCGCCGGGAAGAACCACGAACCTCCGGGCGTGCCCTTTTCCGCCGCCATGGCCGCAGGACTCGCTGCCTGCGCCATCGCGGTCGCTACGATGATGAGCAACATCAACGCCGACATCACGAACAATCTCATTTTAATCATCGTCTCCCTCCTGACGCCGATCCGAGAATCGGCGGTTTACGCTTCGCTCACTCGGCTCTAGCTGGGATGCGTCGTTCGCAAAGCTTAGGTCATAGAAAGAAGGAGTGACAGATTCGGCTCGAAATAATTTCCACGCGCTCGGTATACGCTTGCTCCCCTAATTAGCAAGGCTCCAGCAGCGACGTGCTATCAACATTCTATGAAAAGAGCCTGGGTCTCTCTACACCTTCGTGACAGTACGTATGAAGCCGGGGTGATTCGTGATGCGTGATCCGTGATGCGTGATCCGTGACCGGGTCTTCTTTCACGTATCACGGTTCACGGTTCACGGATCGCACATTACGCCGCCGCTTCTTGCGCATGACCATGTTCCTCC
>DASXSR010000395.1:0-10157 GCA_036505875.1 Blastocatellia bacterium
GGTGGACACGGGATTAGTTTACGCAAACGGAATCACGCTTTCACCCGACCAGAGTCTGCTTTATGTAGCCGACTATCATTCGCATTGGGTTTACAGTTATCAGATTCAGCCGGACGGATCGCTTCAGTACAAACAACGTTACTATTGGCTTCACGAGTATGATCCAGTCGATGCCAGTCTCGCCGACGGAATCCGCGTTGATCGAGATGGCCGGTTGTACGTTGCGACGCGTTTGGGAATTCAGGTTTGCGATCAAGCTGGGCGAGTAAACGCGATCATCCCGACGCCGAATGGAAGAGTTTCGAACTTGACATTTGGCGGCGAGAACTTCGATACGCTGTTTGCGACTTGCGGCGACAAGGTTTACAAGCGAAAGCTGAAAGTAAAAGGCGCGCAAGCCTGGGATGCACCTAACAAACCCGCGGCCCCACGGCTATAAATTAACTTGCGCGCCATTCGCCGGGAAGATAGTGAGTCTCAGGACCGTGCTCCGCGACGATATCGAAGGCATTAGTCGTAGTGGATTCTAGCGTTTTGAGAGGTTGTGAGTCCCGGAGGGACGCGTGAGAATAGCCCACCGATTCATCGGTGGGGAACATAGCGACGACGAACAGCTAGTCCCGGAGGGGGCGGCTGAACGTAAGGCATCGCATGGGGCACACTTACATCAGCAATCTGGTTCACTATGTCTTTAGTACGAAGCACCGCCAGAAACTCATAACGCCGCAGCTAGAAGTTCGACTCTGGCGTTACACGGGCGGCATTGCCCGCGAAAATGGTATGAAAGCGATTTCTATCGGAGGAACAGAGGATCATATTCTCTATCCTCGATCCTCGACCCCTATCTTCTATCAAATCGCATGTTCCGCACACGCCCGCCCGTCAGTCTGAAGCCGGTGATGTGAGCGTCTTTGTCGCGGGTGAAGCGCAACCGCTGAAAGAACCACTGCCCGCCTAAGAAGAAATCTGCATCCACGGGCGTCAGCTTGATGTCATCATGCCGGCGATGCTGCGCGATGAGGCCGCCGTTCTGGAGGACGATCGTGTAGGTCGTGCCGAGCTCGTCGCTGTAGTAATCTCCTGCATATTCTTGCAGCTTCTCCGGGGTGAAGCTTACGGCTTCAACGCGCTTGGCGACGGCGTTTTGTCCGTTCTGATGCAGGGTCATCTGCGTGACCGCACCTTTCTCGTTTCGCTGAAACGACACCTGCACATCAGCGATTTTGGCAAAGAATTTTGTTTCCGACTCCGGAAACAATTCCGCTTTCTGCATTCCCGCGGGCTGTCCCCATAGACGATTGTTTTCCTTCGTGATCGTGATCGCACGCCCGTCTTCAAATTGGAACCTGCCGACGTACGCGTCATAAACGGCCGGATCAACCTTCGCTTCCGGGCGATCAACTGGCGAGGTCTTGGGTGTGACCGGCTGCAACTTGTCCGCAAGATAGATGTCCGCGACTTGGAAAGCAAGCGAGCCCGGGTTGAAAGTCCCCAGATTACTTAACACAGCCACGGCGAATCTTTGCTCGGGGAACCGGATAATGTAGCTTCGATATCCCGCGTCTCCCCCGCCGTGCGCGACTGTTTTCAAACCCTTGTACTCGCCGATATCGAGGCCCAGCGCATAACTAATCGTCTTTCCGTTGTTGAGAACACCCTGCTTCTGCATCTGTTCAATGACCGCCGGGCCTCCGACTTTCATATCCTCGAAATTCAGGGCCCACTTCGCCAGGTCTTCGACCGTCGTGAAGAGGCTCGTGGCGCCGACGTTGGCGTAATTGAGCGCGCTGAGCTTGAAGCCGTTTCCATCCGGGCTATACGAGTACGCTCGATTCTTGACGATCATCTGGTGATCGTCGTGAAAGTGCGTGTTGGTCATGCCGAGCGGCTTGAAAATATTTTCTTCCGTGAATTGACGAAACGTTTGGCCCGAGACACGTTCGACGATAACGGCGAGCAGCGTGAAGCCGGTGTTGCAATAAAGGAACTCCGCACCCGGCTCGAAGTTGAGTTCTTTTTCATGTCGCACCATTTTCAGGATGTGCTCTTTTGTGATGACATCGTCGAGCCGCCAGCCTGCCATCGCCAGTAACTCCCATTGGTCACGCAGGCCGCTGATGTGATGAAGCAGATGGCGAATCGTGATTGTCTTGCCGAAATCAGGAACCTCGGGCAGTTGCTTGCGGATATCGTCATCGAGCGAGAGCTTGCCGCGGCTAGCGAGTAACGCGATGGCAAATGCAGTGAATTGCTTGGAGACGGAGGCGACATGAAAGACCGTTGCAGGTGTGATTGGGATGTCGTATTCGAGATTCGCGGAGCCGTAGCCATGCTTGTAGACCACAGCGCCGTCTTTTACGACGATCACCGATGCGCCTGGTGACTCGGGCTTCTCCCATTTTGAAAATAATTGGTCTACTTTGCTTGTTAGCTGCCCATCGCCGGGTTGCTTGCTGGACGGTGGGCTTATCGCCTGGCCAAATGAAGCGAAACTCGACAGTAAGAGCATCACGATCGCGGATGCGGATACTTTCATCGCACTTCCTCCAATTAGTCTTAGGAGCCGCAGGCAAGCTTACGCCCCGCTCACACCGCAAGCAAGTTGAGAGATTACTGGCAGATTTGAAATCAAGCACCTTCGACGCAGATTGAGAAGGGAGGAGGCGCGAGGATCCACTCACGTCGCTTCCGAGAACTGGCTAACTCCTGTTTCCCGAAATTCGCCGATCACCGAACGACGCGGGTCGATCAGCGTCCACAGTAGCGCTCCGATCGTCAGCACGGCAGCAGTCACATAGAAGGGAATGTTCCACGACCCAAACCGCTCGACCGCGTAGCCAACTACTACCGGCGCAATAGTACCGCCCAGGTTGCCCACCATGTTCATGAAGCCGGTCACCACTCCTGCGTTGCGTCTGCCAACGTCGAGACATACCGACCACGCCGCGCTTCCGATGATCATCTGGAAGAATGCCGCGACCGCGATCAACGATGCCGCTACGACGCGATCTTCCGTCCGAACGACTGCCACCAGCGCAATCGCGCTGGTGATCAAGCCCACGGCGCCTACGCCGCATCGCGCAATCTTCAAACTCTCGGTTCGTCGCGCAAGCCAATCGGTCAACAACCCACCCAGCCAGAATGCGCACGCGCTGGCTAGCCATGGCAGCGCTGAAAAGAATCCCGCATAGCTAGCCGAAAAGCCACGGGCCTTGAGCAAGTAAGTCGGCAGCCAGGTGATGTAGAAATACAATGCATAGCCATACGTGAAGTACATTCCACAAATGAGAGCGAGGTTGCCACTCCTGAGCAACGATCCCCAAGGCGTGTGGCGGCTGTGTCCAAGCCCGCCCGCATCAACCTGATCCGAGCGAATGAACTTCAACTCTTCAGCGCCGACTGATCGATGGTCTTCCGGGCGATCTCGAAACCACCAGTACCAGATTACCGCCCACACGATGCCGATCGCGCCAAATTCGACAAAGGGCAACCGCCAGCCTTGCAGCTCGACCAGCTTGAAAACAAGGGGGGTGCTGATCGCAGCTCCAAGCGCATTGCCGATGAAGGCCACGCTCAACGCGCGCCCTTGATGCGATGCCGGAAACCAGCGCGAGATGCTGCGCGCTATGTTCGGAAACGCGCCGGCCTCACCCGCGCCGAACAAGAATCGCACGATAATCAGCGTGACGAATCCTGCAGCCGCGCCGGTAAGCGCGGTGAAGATCGACCACCACAGCACGATGCGAGCCAGCGCCTTGCGCGTCCCGAAGTAGTCGCCGAGCCATCCGCTGGGAATCTCAAATGCCGCATACGCCAGAGTGAACGCGCTGAAGATGTAGCCCATCTGTGAGGGAGAGAAGCCAAACGTGCTTGTGATCGTCGGCGCGGCCGCCGATATGCAGAGCCGATCGAGGTAAGTGATGTTGGTGAGGAGAAAGAGCAGCGCGAGCACTTTGAACCGCGCGGCTGTCGCGTGTTGTCGGGATTCTCGTTGGACCATTGTCTCGGTGTTGTGAGTATTCTCCCGTTTGCGAGACTGCTAGCCCATAAGCTTCATCCAATCTTCGAGGCTGCTGATTCTCAAGTAGTGATTCTGTCTCTTCTGGTCGCCAATCGTGCTTGTGGGTTTTGCGGCGTAGTTGTGACCGGGATATAAGAGCGTGTCGTCTGGAAGTCTCGCCAGAACCTGCGTAAGTGAATGATACATCTGTTCGGGATTTCCGCCTGGGAGATCGACTCGCCCACATCCTCCGATGAACAGGGTGTCACCAGAGACGAGAGTTGATTCAGCCAGAAAACATTGGCTGCCGGGCGTGTGTCCCGGAGTGTGAAGGAATTTCACTCTAACATTTCCAATTGGAATCTCGTCGCCGCCGACGTGTCTCTCGAGATCGGTGTCTGAAAGCCCGGTTACTTGTTTCACGCCGGCGCTCTCGGCTTCGTTCACGTGAACTTTGACCGGTCGCAGCGCGAGCAACTCCGCGAGCCCGGCGATGCTGTGGCCGAAGATGTCACCGCCGACGTGGTCCGGGTGATAGTGCGTCACCAGCGCCCCGGTCAAACGCATGTCCTCGCGCTCGGTAAACTCTACAATGCCTGGTATATCCCACGCGGGATCGACAACCATACATTCTCTTTGCTCGTCGTCGCCGATCACGTACACGAAGTTGGCCATCTGCGACGCGAAAGGATCTGTTCTAGCAAAGTCTCGGCCTGCAAGAAGCTGTCGGATATACAGTCCCATATTCTCCTCTAGGACAAAAGATTAGCCAGCAAGGTCATCTGACACGAGGTTGAAAAAATAACGAGATGTGCGGTAAAAACGGTGTGCATGAATAATCCGAGATTTCGAACGCGCGCTTTCATTTTCACTTGTTTACTTGCGCTGCTCGCGGCGATGTCGTGCTCCGGCAGTGAGTCACGGGCAAAACAGGCAATCGAAGAATACATGAAGGGTCAAGGTACCACAAAACTTACTCTGGACGCTTACTATCCCAGCCCAAGCGGCGACAGAGCGTATGCCAGCGCCACCGTTACTTATAACTTCGCGAACTCCTCGGGAGAAATGCAAAAGGAGTTTCTTGGGTTCATCCTGGCACGCGATGGCAGCGGATGGCGAATAGAGCGTCCGGCCGCTTACACAACAGAGAGGATGAAGGCTGAAACCTACCTGGCCGGCGGCAAGTTAGAGTGAGCTACGACCCATCGCGTTTTCCGCTCGTTTTGTCGCCGTACTGCGGGCCGTACCAAGACAATTCCGCATCGTATCCGGCTTGCCCGGGTTTGAATCGCGCGTATCCAACCCCCGCGCCATAATATCCCGAGTGCGGTACCGGACCGTAGGATTGCCTCACGGCATCCGCCGGTTTCACAGGGGCGCGATAGGGTCTCTCGTAACCCCCGCCTATTCCGTAACCTCTCGCCCGCGGCGCGAAGTTTCGCGACGGATGACCGCTTTGTTCTTTTGAAGTTGATTCTTTCAATAAGCTCTCTCAGACTGAGGACGCAGTGACTTGAGCTGAATCTTCGCTCGTCGGCTCGAGATCTTCTTCTTCAGACTCATCACGGCTGGCGCGGCCGTATTGGCGCAGCCGACGGTACAAGGTGCGCCTGTCTATGCCTAAAACACGCGCGGTCTTGAGCTGGTGGCCTCCCATTTTTTCAAGCACTCGGATGATGTAACGGCGTTCAAGCTCTGCCAGCGTTAGGTCGTCGAGCGTCGCTTCACTCACGATGTCCCGTTCCGGGGCGGTAACACTGACCGGCAAATCCTCGGGCAGCAGAATCTCACCCCTGCCCATCGTAAGCGCGTGCTCGACTGCATTCTCGAGCTCTCGTACGTTACCGGGCCAGGTGTGAGTCATCAAAACTCGCATCGCATCATTCGAGAAGCGGCGAACCGGCTCACCAAGCTGCTGCGCAAACTTCTCGAGGAAGTGATGGACCAGAAGCGGAATGTCTTCCCGTCTGTCCTTTAGATCCGGCAAACGAACCGGAACGACGTTCAACCGATAGAACAGATCCTGGCGAAACTCGCCGCGTCTTACTCTTTCTTCGAGATCCTCATTGCTTGCCGACACAAGCCGAATATCGATCGGGATATTCTCCCGTCCGCCGACTCTTCTCACGACCCGCTCCTGAAGCACGCGCAAAAGTTTGACTTGAAGGTTAGGCGAGAGCGTATTGATTTCATCGAGAAATACAGTGCCGCCCTGCGCCTCCTCTATCAAGCCGCGCCTGGTTTCGTGCGCGCCTGTGAAGGCGCCTTTTTGATGGCCGAACAATTCAGATTCGAGCAACGTGTCCGGAATCGCCGAGCAGTTTATCGGCATGAACGGAGCGTCCCTGCGCTCCGAGTTGTAGTGAATCGCGCGGGCGACAAGTTCTTTTCCGGTCCCGGTCGAGCCGATTATCAAAGCCGAGGCGTCCCGCCTCGCAGCTATTCTCTTGATCACCTCGAACAGCTGCTGCATTGGCTTGCTTCGACCCACGATGTTCGAGAAGTTGTATCGCCCCCTGACTTCGGCGCGAAGTTCCCTGACCTCGCGGCGAAGGCTCCGCCTCTCCAAAGCTTTTTCAACGGTGATGGCCAACTCGTCCAGTTGGAACGGTTTGCCGATGTAATCTTCGGCGCCGAGTTTCATGGCCTCAACCGCCGATGAGATAGAGCTGAAGGCAGTCATGATGATGACGGCGACCTCCGACCAATCGACTCTTATCCTTGCCAGCAATTCCAAGCCGCTCATGCCGGGAAGCTTGATGTCGGTTATCACCAGAGCGAAGTCCTGCTGTTCGAGCCTGGCGAGTGCCGCTTCGCCATCCTGGACGGTGCTGACTTCATATCCTTTTTCGGAGAAGAACGAAGTCAAGAGCTCGCACATTGGCGCGTCGTCTTCGACAACTAAAATGAGCTGTTTCATGCTGTTCATTCAGAAGTTGGAGTATTTGACCTTTGCATCGTCTGATGCGCAGAAGCTGCAGGCAATGGTATTACGATGCCCCCACCCGTCGCGGAGACGACGCTCGCTCCAGCCTGTCGTAGTATTTCGCTGGCGAGCGAGAGGCCCAGACCCGGCATTGCGGTCTGGTCCTTCTCGACAAGGAAGCGCGCGATTGATGAAGAGAAATCAAACTCAGCGCCGCTCGTGTCAGTTCCGCGGACCGTAACAGTCAAGAACTCCTCCGTATCCTGTAATTGTTCAATTATTAATTCGAGATTGCCACCTGCGCCTAGCTCTTGAGCCGCATTTAACAATATATTGAAAAGAGCCTGGCGCAACTGCGACGCCTCTCCATATATCAGCGCCGGCCTGATTCTGCAAGTTAGCGTGGCCTTCACACCCGACCTGCGTAGCTCACTCGCAGCCAGTTCAAGCAAACTCGCTAGCAAAGGTTCGAGGTCCAGAACGTCGTTTCGCCCTTGCGGCGGGCGCCCCAAGTCTAGCGCGTCGCCGATCAGAGCTGCTATGCGTTTGCACTGATTGAGAATCGATGACAGCTCTTTGTGGCCCTGCTCACCAGGTTTAGTCCGCGCCAACAAAAACTCAGAATAACCGGAGATAACATTGAGCGGGGTCCCGACGTCGTGCGCTATATCGGACAATATCTGACCCAAGGTCGCCAAGCGTTCCGCCCTTAACATCTGCTCTTGGGCGCGATTCTGTTCAGTAACATCGCGCACTAGCCTGGCGAAGCCACAGGGCTGGCCGTGCTCATCGATCAACGCTTCTGTATGCACGGAGAGAACCTTTCGGGATACGCGCTCTTCGGCATTACCTGGAATCAAATCGCAACCGAATGCTTCCTTGTGGCTCAAGGCTTGTAGCTCGGGCAGAGACTTGCGGCATATCTCGCAAAGCTGCTTGTTTGCCCAGAGTATCTCGCCGGTGATTGCGTGAATGCTTATTCCTTCGCTCAACGCGTCGAGGAGGGATGTCAAAGGAACTCCAAACGACGTGTGGAGCGTCGGCGTTTCCTCTGATTCATTTTTCTCGGGAATGTTCCGCATTCTCATGAAGCGAAGAAGCAGTATAACACTGCTTCGCTCAACTCAGACAGCAGGCTTGCACTCGAAGCGATCAAACTTGAAGCAGGCGAAGACGGACGGTACTCAATTCATACGCCGATTGCCGTGAATCGCGACACCGTGCATGATGTTCCGCTTATTTACTACTTTTGATCGCCGGTTAGAGAGCGACTCTAATCTCCCGTCTGGCATCGTTTTTGCGCTTAACTCTTTGTGCTCACAGGAGGTTTTTGCACAAAGGAGACTCGTTATGGAACCAGTCGTAGGAATCTTCAGGACAGTCGTGGAAGCGCAGAAGGCGATAGAGGACCTTAAGCACACAGGGATTCCAAGTGGCCGTCTCAACTTTCTAACGCCGGGCTCATCGGTCGAAAAGCTCGAGGAACTGCCAATAACCCAGACGGAACCGCCAGGTATTGGTGAAGCGATGGGTGGAGTCGTCGGCGGAGCGATTGGTGCTGCGGGCGGCATGGGCCTGGGTACAGCCGCAGCCAGCATCCTCGTGCCTGGAGTCGGTCCAGTGATCGCCGTCGGCCTTCTGGCCGCCGCGATGTTTGGAACAGGCGGCGCCGTGGGAGGCGTGGCGGTTGGAAAAGCAATAGAAGAGGGGATGACGAACGGTTTGCCCGTAGACGAGATATATGTCTATGAAGACGCGCTTCGACAAGGACGCTCGCTAGTGGTAGTCACGCCGACCGACGAGCAACAATCGGAACTTGCTCGACGCATTATGCAGCAGGCGGGCGCTGAAAGCATAGATTCAGCGCACGAAAGCTGGTGGGTCGGACTGCGGGACGCGGAAGCAGAACAGTACGAGGCCCAGGGGCGAGAATTTAGGCCGGTCGAATCGACTTATCGCCAGGGCTTTGAGGCCGCCTTGCGTCCGCAGACTCGTGGAATGTCTTATGACGAAGCCATCAACAATTTGATGGCGAATTACCCAAAGGCATATCGCGACGAGTCGTTTAGGCATGGCTATGAGCGAGGCCGGGCGCATTATCAGAAGCTCGTTGAAAAGCAGGGTAAACCGGCTCGCGTCATCAGCTAGACTGGAGGCGTAGCCGATGAATAACGCGCGGCGCGCTGTTGTGAGCCTGGCGGCATTTGTGTTGATCTGCTTCTTCTTGCCATGGGTGCAACTGAGTTGTGTTGGTGTGAAGGATTCGGTCAGCGGTTACGATCTCGCGCGGGAGCAAGACAGATTCCTGTGGTTCGTGCCGGTCTTCATGCTGGCAATCTTGGTATTAGGCTTGGCGCGGCCATTGTGGGACGCGATACCCGCATTATTCGCGCTGGCCGGTACGGTCGGAGGAAGCATCAGCGCCTACTTAATGTTCTATGAACGATCCAGCACCAACGATTCGCCGCGACTGGTTGCGACGAAATGGACCGCATTGTTCTGGCTGGCGTTTGTAGCGTGTATTGGCATCGTCGCCGCCGCGCTCGCGTTTTATGCCAAACGAGCCAGGTCGCCTTAATCGCTTTTTGATTCCTCTAAGACGTGGACGCAAGAAGTAGAGTTATGAAGGGAGTAATTATGAAACGCATGGGCTTGAAGGCTATTTGCCTAGTCTCGATCCTGAGCGCGTTCCTGCTCAGCGTTAGTGTAGTCGGCAGTGCGCAACGGTATAGTTCCAAGTCGCGTGCCGCTGTGAGACAAACAAATATGACGGGGTCGCTTACCGCCAGATTAGTAGAACCCGAGAAGAAGGCGAAAGGGAAAGCGGCCACGGTTGAGGTGATCGTGAGGGGCGTTACGCTGATCGATCCAGCGAAAGTGGGAGAGCGGCCAATCAAAGGCGAGGCTCATCTCCACTATCGCGTTGACGATGGTCCTGTGATTGCGACGACCGCTACGAAGCTCAGCTTCCACGAGCTGACGCCGGGGCAGCACACGATAATGGTGATGCTTGCGGCAAATGATCACAAGCCGCTCGGTCCGCAGCAAACTCTCACTGTGATAATCCCGTAAGCCCGTAAAGGCGACAAGAATTGGATGCGGGCGATTCAGCGCGAAAAAATGAAAGCCCGGCCTTTCGGGGCCGGGCTTTATCTTAATCCCGGCGGCGTCCTACTCTCCCACACAGTTTCCCGTGCAGTACCATCGGCTCCGTAGGGCTTAACTTCCGTG
>DASXSR010000396.1:0-7346 GCA_036505875.1 Blastocatellia bacterium
CCGGAGAACAAAGACGTCGGCGAAACAACTCAAGATACGTATGCGCCGCCGCAAGGCTATAGCGACTCGCTTGATCACTTCAGGGCGTTCTTTGAAGGGATGCGCACGCGCAAGCATGTGCTCGAAGATGCGGTATTCGGCTTCCGCGCAGCAGGCGCAGCGCTGTTGACTAACCGCAGCTACTTCGACAATCAGGTATATGCCTGGAATCCCACGACGATGACGATTTCAAAGGAGCGGTCGGCCTAGTTGACTTTCCAACCGCTTCAGATTTGAGCGACGACTCAACTGGTACTCGGCGACTCCATCTCTCTGACAAAGTCAGCGACTGTCAGAATCTGGAGAAATGGGTACCGAACGCGAAAGCGGCGTGCAACGTCTGTGTCAGCGCGCATTAAGTCCAGAAGATCATCGTCCTTACTTACTAAATACGACGCGTTAGCGACGATGGCGAGGTTCAGATAGATTTCATCATCCGGATCGCGTTCGTAGCGATATTCCTCAGGAACGTTACTTATGAGTATAGCTTTCGCTTCGAGCTTGAGGAGCAGACCTTTGACAATTCGGTCGTTAATAGCCGGGAGCTTGCGACGAAGTTCCGGACGGCCTAGCACGTCACGCACTTCGCCCAAAATCGCTTCGCTGACAAATAGTGAAACGCTTCCATCAAAAAACAACCTCAGCGCCGTGCGCGCCGGGCTGTTGCGGTTGGCAATTCCTTGTACAAAGACATTGCAGTCAAAGACCACGCGCGGTGTGACTTCGGGCATCGATTATTTCTTCCCGTGTCTTTCGTCACGTGCGACTTGTCGCGCTTGATTGATCAGCTCGTCAAGTTCGGCTTCAGTCATCCCACTCTCATCAAAGCTTCGCGCGATCGGTTCGACGATCTCTTCGAACGGCCGGCGCGCGAGCAGCGCCGTCTCCAACAATTCCAAAGCGCACTCTTCAGGACTGGTCCCCTGACGCTTGGCAGCTTCCGCGATTGCGTCAACGGTATCAGGGTTTACAATTTCGACGACCAAGCTCTCCATAATCTCTCCGTTCGTTGAAACGATTCGCTCCCATTCTATCACTGATCAATTGCCACGAGAATACTGCTTATCTCCAAAGCGGTTTGAGTGGCAAACGCTCTTCCCCGAAAGTAGTGCAGTCCTATCTGATCTTGTGTTGCACGACTAAAAAGACTATAAGATCACCTGTCGTAGGATGGAGCTTCGAGGCACAAACTTGCTGGATCTATTCTCAGTTTCGGTGGTGATGACCAGAGGATTAGCTGTCTTGGTCATCTTACAAGTTATATCAGGTATTCCGGCTGCGCTTGTTCTTGCTAAGCGCCAATCCTTGCCTGATGAGTCGTCCATATCGCCCGACTATAGTGTTGTGATTGCGATGGTGAGTTATATCTTACTGGCGATCATCTTACTGATCTTTTCCAACAGGCTTGGAAGACTTTTGACTGGCGGTCTGGATAACACGACTATCCAAGTCGATGAGAGCAACATTCGAGTCTTGCAAGTTGCGGTGTTCTCGCTGTTAGGCGCGTACGTCCTCGTCTATTCGATAGCCACTCTCGTCGAGATGCTGTTCATCGCGACTGTGCCCGTGCCGCGAGATGAAGCTCAGGGACTCTTTCGCATGGTCAAGCGAAGCATACCCTTGGACCAGGTTGTAGAGGAACTTGCTAAGACCGCGCTGGGTGTTTGGCTCTTGTTTGGCGGGAAGAGAATCATTGTTTTGATTCGGACGACTTGGAGCAATACGCTGTCGGTTGATAGCCCTGAGTGATTATGTCGCGAGGTCATACAATGAAACAACATCCACTGTTGATCAAGAGTCTATCGCTATTACTGGTCGGGCTTGTGTCCGCCCTATCGACTTCCGGCGCGCTAGCGCAGAAGCTGAGTGCGCACCTCTCCACAAAAAGGACGGCGAACGCTACGGGACCAGGTCTCAAGGACGGCGAAGTTCCTGCAAGCGAAATGCGCGGCGAAATCGAACGATATATTGTCGATCGCGGCAGCCTCTTTCGATTCTTCTCCGTCGAAGCTTCCCCAACCCGTCGCGCGCGGATGAAGCAGTTCTACAACGACTGGCTCGCGACGATTTCGAAGCTCAACTTCGATTCGATGTCGCAAGACGGACGCATCGACTACATCCTGTTCAAGAATCATCTCGACCACGAGCTGCGACAGCTCGACATCCAGGAAAAGGCTTTCGCTGAAGTCGCGCCGCTCGTGCCGTTTGCTCATACCATCACTGACTTTGAAGATTCACGACGTCGAATGGAATCGATCGATCCGCCAAAGACCGCCGCATTGCTGACCAAGATGAGCAAGCAGATTGATGCGACCAACAAAGCAGTCGAGGCGGGTCTCAAGCCGGAGCCGAAGGCAGATGCGATCAGAGCAAAGAAGACCTCAGTCAACCGAGCGGCCGCCGCAATTAACTCTCTTCGCAACACACTCAAGACCTGGTTCGGCTTCTACAACGGTTACGATCCCGTGTTCACCTGGTGGGTCGGCGAGCCCTACAAGTCGGTCGATCAGGCTCTCGAAAAGTACGCCGCGTTCTTGCGTGAGAAAGTTCTCGGATTGAAGCCCGGCGACACCACCGAAATCATCGGCGATCCAATAGGCCGCGAAGCCCTGATGAGCGAGCTTGCCTTCGAGATGATTCCTTACACGCCCGAAGAGCTGATCGCAATCGCCAACAAAGAATACGACTGGTGCGAAAACGAAATGAAGAAAGCGTCGCGTGAGCTTGGCTACGGCGACGATTGGATGAAGGCGCTCGAATACGTCAAGACCTTGTACGTCGAGCCGGGCAAACAGCCTGAGCTGATCCGAGAGCTTGCGCTTGAAGCGATCAAGTTCATGGACGATCACGATCTTGTTACGATTCCGCAACTCGCGCGCGATACGTGGCGAATGGAGATGATGACTCCCGAACGCCAACTCGTCAGCCCGTTCTTTCTGGGCGGCGAGACGATTCAAGTCTCTTATCCGACGAACACGATGGGACACGAAGCAAAGATGATGAGCATGCGCGGAAACAACATTCACTTCTCGCGGGCGACCGTGTTTCACGAATTGATCCCGGGCCATCATCTGCAAGGCTTCATCGCTGCGCGCTATCGAACTCACCGCCAGCTCTTCAGCACGCCGTTCTGGGGCGAAGGCGGCGCACTGTATTGGGAGATGCTGCTGTGGGACATGAACTTCGCCAAGTCGCCCGAGAACCGAATCGGGATGCTCTTTTGGCGAATGCACCGCTCGGCTCGAATTATCTTCTCGCTTAGTTTTCATCTCGAAAAGATGACGCCGCAGGAATGCATTGACCTGCTTGTGAAGAAAGTGGGACACGAAGTGGACAACGCGACTGCGGAAGTGCGCCGCTCGTTTGGCGGAGCTTACGGGCCGTTGTATCAATGCGCGTACTTGCTCGGCGGCTTGCAGCTTCGAGCGTTGCATCGCGAGTTGGTCGATACGGGCAAGATGACCAACCGACAGTTTCACGACGCGGTGTTGAAAGAGAATCGGATTCCGATCGAGATGATTCGCGCTGACTTGACTAAGCAAAAGTTGACGCGCGAGTTTGTTTCGAGTTGGAAGTTCTATGGCCCAAATCCGGCTGGATAAGTCGCATTGTTCCACATAAAAATCCCGTAGGGATGAAATGTTTATAGAAGAGAAATAGCGCAACCCTTCTAGCTCCGTAGGAGCGGGATGTGCGGAACGTTTGCGCGCCCAGGGTAATTTGGCGGTCTCAGCAGATTTCGCTCCTACGGAGCTAGCGAACTATCACGTCGCTGCTTTCTATAAACATCCCACTCCTACGGAGTTGGCGAATGGACGCCGAGAGACGATTAACGACCATCTGGACCCCACCATCCGATTGGACTCGAATCACCACCATCGACGCGCACGCGGCTGGTGAACCTCTTCGCGTCGTCACTGGAGGCATTCCTCCGATTCCCGGCGACACGATTCTCGCCAAACGTCGCTATGCGCGTGAGCACCTAGATGACTTTCGCCGAGCGCTGATGTTCGAGCCTCGCGGTCACGCCGATATGTACGGCGCCATTCTCACTGAGCCAGTCACGCCGGACGGCGATCTGGGTGTGCTCTTCATCCACAACGAAGGCTACAGCACGATGTGCGGCCATGGGGTGATCGCGCTTGTGACTGTGCTGCTCGAAACCGGAATGCTTTCGCCACGCGAAGTTGTGAAGCTTGACACGCCGGCTGGTCGAGTGACCGCGCGCGCCGATTTCGATGGTAAGCGAGTTCGTAGCGTCGCCTTTGAAAACGTGCCGTCATTCGTTTACCAGCTCGATCAATCGGTCGACGTTCCCGGCATTGGTGAGACAGGTTATGACGTTGCGTTCGGCGGAGCGTTCTACGCTTACTGTAAAGCTGAAGACCTGGGCGTCCGAATCATTCCCGAAGAGTTTCGCAAGCTGATTGAGGTTGGGATGGCAATCAAGCGCGCCGTCACGTCGTCGCTTTCGATCAAGCATCCGTTCGAAGAAGACCTCGCCTTCTTGTACGGGACGATCATCGACGGTCCGCCTCTTGGCGCGGATAGCGATAGCCGCAACGTGTGCATCTTTGCGGACGGCGAAGTCGATCGGTCACCGACCGGCACGGGCGTGAGCGGACGCCTCGCGCTCGAACACGCGAGAGGAAAGCTCGGAGTCGGCCAGCCGTTCGTGATCGAAAGTCTGATCGGGACTCGCTTTACCGGTCGAGTCGTTGGTGAGACACATTTCGGAGAATATGCCGCCGTAATTCCGGAAGTGCAGGGCAGTGCTTACATAACCGGACGGCACGAGTTCTTGGTTGCGCCCGATGATTCGCTCAGAAATGGCTTCCTTCTCCGATAGGCGGGGTTTCCAAATGGAATTCCCTGATCGAGTCCGTGTTGCGATTGCTTCACCCAGCTTGCTATGATCCGGGCCGCAATACCAAAAGCTCGGAGAGTTTTAATGAACCTTACGCTCACACCCATAAGATTCTTAAGACGCGCACGCACATGGTTCCCAAAGACCACGGGGATCGTCGACGGCGAGCTGCGCATGACCTATGGCGAGTACGCCGAGCGATGCGACCGCTTGTCCAACGCGCTGGTCGAATTGGGGATCAAGAAGGGCGACCGAGTGGCGTGGCTTGGCTACAACAGCCATGAATTGCTCGAAGCCTACTATGGCGTGGTGCAGATGGGGGCGGTGCTCCTGCCGCTGAATATCCGGCTTACTCCCGCCGAGATCGCCTTTATCTTGAATGATTCGGAGACGGTCGCGGTGTTCTACAACCGGGACATGATGCCCATCATCGAAGGCATTCGGCATCAAGCATCGACGATAATACACTACGTTCCACTCGAAGCGGACGGCAGCGGTAAAGACTATGAAGCCCTGATATCGGCTGCTGGAGCCAGTTTCACGCCTCCAGAGATCAAAGACGATGACCTCGCCGAGCTTTTCTACACATCGGGCACGACCGCCAATCCCAAGGGCGTGATGATGACGCATCGCAATCTTTACTTACACGCGCTGCAGGTGATAGCTGGTCTCGGAGTAGACGACACGGTCGTTCAACTGCACACTATCCCGCTGTTTCACGTGAACGGCTGGGGCACTCCGCACACCCTCACCGCAATGGGCGCGCGGCACGTGCTGGTGAAGAAATTCGATCCAACTGAGGCGCTCGAGTTGATTCAGCGCGAGCGCGTGACAAACTTCGCGATGGTGCCGACGATGGCTAACGCTTTGATCAATCACCCGTCGCTTGGCGAGTACGATTTGTCGAGTCTGGATTACGTCGCAATCGGAGGCGCGG
The DNA here is from genome assembly GCA_036505875.1 of Blastocatellia bacterium. Lineage (GTDB taxonomy): Bacteria > Acidobacteriota > Blastocatellia > UBA7656 > UBA7656 > Onstottus_A. Next base: position 5,844 of record DASXSR010000396.1, read on the forward strand.
CTTCGCCGGTGGATTTGATTCGACAGGTGGAGCAAAAGCTCGGCTGTCGAGCGTACGGCGGATACGGGTTGACCGAGACGGTGCCGGTGCTGACTCAGTCATTCATTCGAGATCACGTGAAGGACGAGCCTGACGAGCAACGCTGGAAGCGTCAGGCGATGGCGGGCTTTCCGATGCCCGGCGTCGAGATCGAAATCTTCGATGCCGATGACAAACCCATGCCGCACGACGGCGCGAGCGTTGGCGAAGTTGTCGTTCGCGCCGACAACGTGATGTCCGGTTATTGGAAGCTGCCCGAAGAAACCGCCGCGGTTATGCGCAACGGATGGTTTCACACCGGCGACATGGCGACGGTTGACGCAGACGGGTACTTTCTGATCGTCGACCGCAAGAAGGACATCATCATTTCCGGCGGCGAGAACATCGCTTCGATCGAAGTCGAGAAAGCCGTCTATTCACATCCCGCAGTTTTCGAGTGCGCGGTTATTGCGGTGCCCGACGATCGGTGGGGCGAAGTTCCGAAGGCCCTGGTCGTCGCCAAGCCCGGTGAGTCGTTGAGCGAAGATGAACTGATCGATCACTGCCGGACTAAGCTGCCGGGCTTTAAGGTTCCCAAATCAGTCGAGTTTTTCGATTCGCTTCCGAAGGGCGGAACTGGAAAGATACTGAAGAAGGAGCTTCGCGAGAAGTACTGGGCCGGCTACGACAGGCGTGTGCATTAAGGCGTTTGTAGTACGGCCTTCAGGCGGAAGTTTGTAATCCTCGAATCCGGCAAACAGAAGTACAAACTTCCGCCTGAAGGCCGTACTACAAACAGGTGCAAGGAGGCTATATGGCTGACGCAAAGATAATGGTTATCTATCCGCGACCTACGGATGTGGATGCCTTCGAAAAAGCGTACCTCGAAGAGCACGTCCCGCTCGCTATGGAAAAGATAAAAGGTTTGAGTAGGTTTTCGGCTACCAAAGTGGTTGGCACGCCTGATGGCAGCACGCCGCAGTTTCATCGGATCGCAGAGCTATACTTCCCATCGATGACAGCGCTGCAGGAATGCGCGGCCTCGGCGGGCACACAGGAAGCCGTGGCTCATGCGTTTTCGATTTCTACAGGCGGGCCACCATCATCCTCGTGACGGAAGAGGAGACAACGGTCTTCTGAAGAACTGGTTCGCCACGAAGCCTCGAAGACACAAAGAAGCACGAAGTCCTTTGTGCAACTTCGTGGCTTGGTGACTTTGTGGCAAAACTTCAAGAGGCGGCTATGGTGGACAGAATCTTCCTTGTACTTATCATCGTTTCGATAGCTTCTCCGCTTGTGATCGCGCAGTCTAAACAACCGGTCGTCAGCGGCAAGCGCTATCCGCGACTTGTCATCCGCAGCGCGACGGTTGTTGACGGCAACGGCACGCCCGCGGCCGGACCTAAAGATATCGTCATCGTTGGCAACACGATCGCCGAAGTCGTGCCGCTGGATCCGGTCGCGCTTCGCGAGGGCAGAGCCAAG
>DASXSR010000397.1:0-5451 GCA_036505875.1 Blastocatellia bacterium
CGAGCGGGTGCGCGTCAGTTTTTCGCGCATACCACCTCGTTACCGTGGGTGGGATTTAGATGGCGATCCGCGAAAACCTGACGCGCACCCGACCCGAACTGCTCTATTGCCACGCGCGAGAGAATGATGCTATTTTCGTCCTTTTGTTCCGGGGGCCACTTGTCCGATCAAAAACCGTTTTATGCCATTTATCTCAGTATCGCTCTCAGCTATCTGGGAGTTGGCTTGGTTGCGCCGCTCATAGCGATCGTTTTGGCCGAGCACGGCGAGAACAGCTTCATCATAGGGTTAATCGGCACGGCGATGTTCACGGCCTTCACGCTCGCCTCGTTTCCAATCGGAGCCGCGACCGACCGCTTCGGAGCGAAGCCCGTCCTGATCGCCGGCTTGCTTGTTTACGGCGGGGCCATACTGCTATTCGCTTTTATCAAAGTTACTTGGCTGTTCTTTGCCGTGCGGGCGATCGAGGGCGTGGGCGCCGCAGCGATTTCGGTCTCTACGGAGACTATGATCAGTCAGTTGAGCGAGGAGAAGGAACGCGCTCGGCGAATGAGTTACTACGCTTTGTCGGTGGGAATTGGTTGGGCCGCCGGTCCTCTGGCGGGAACCGTGCTCTTCGGAATAAAGCCACAATTGCCGTTCATAGGTTGTTTTGGATTGAGCGTTGTTGCAGCTTTGTTGGCAGCCCGGTTCATAGGAAAGATAACTGCCAGATCTCATCATGAGGAGCACATCTTGCGGGTGCTCTCGGTGCGAATATTGATGCCCATATCGGCAGGCGCCGTCTATGGCTATCTAATGTCTTCGCTTGTGACGCTATTTCCGATTTATCTGAGACAAGAAATGAAGGTCTCCGGGACTGAAATGGGAGGCATTATCACGGCAGTGATAATCGGCACTGTGGCGAGTCAGGTTCCGATCGGACACGCGGCCGACCGCTTTGGCAAACGCCGGACACTCCTGTTTTGCACGGTGCTGCTTGGAGGGGTGTTCGCAATAATACCTTTTCAGCCCGATTGGCGGTTATTCTTGCTTACCGGTGCGCTGGCAGGAGCTTTGGCCGGAAGTTTATATCCAATTGGGCTGGCGTTGATCGGTGAGATAGTCAGGAAGGAGAGGCTTGGAGCGGCCCACTCAACTTTCTCGCTCGCATTCGGGCTGGGGAGCCTGACCGGGCCCTCAATTTCAGGTCTGGCAATGACTAACTTTGAGAACCCGCGGTGGCTTTTCTACCTTCCGACATTGTTGGCGGCTGGTTTCGCTATTGAGATTGTGGGACTCTATCGAAGGACTGCGCCGCGATCGTGATCACGATTGCCCCATTTCACCACATCGAGTTAACTGCGCTACTTTCATGGTGGATCGTGCAACTGCGGTTTCGTTTGTGCTGTGGCTTACTGACAGAAGATAAACGACATTGTAACATCAACCCTCTAGCCACAAAAATTCAGGCTGGACGTTTAGAGCTAAAAAACAGTAAGGGTCTGCTAACAGGACGGTGGACTTGGGCAGACTCGATAACAAAAGCTCTGGGAGTCGAGAAACAAGCTGCTTCAACTTGCCGTTAAGAATCCTCGACAGCAGCTTCCTTCTTAGTTCTACAGTGACCTGGGGTGAAAGAGGTGATCAATTGGCTAAAGGTTCAAAGACCAAGAGGAAGAGACGCACTAAGGGACCTAGCGATAAGATTCGTTCGCTAGCAGCCATCAGTCTTGCCAACAAGATTGGCTATCTAAAACTTTCCGATTTGGGCGGGGACAGCCGATCCGTGGACGCCGCGCTGGATAGAATGCCCAAGAAGAATTTCAAGTCGGGTGAAAACGTCTATCCGGGCGGCCAAAAAGGCCCGGCGGCAGCAGTTGTCAGGAGCGGCAAGGTGAATATCGTTCGAACCGCGGCAACCGGAAAGGATCTCCCCATCAAGACGGTTGAAGCGGGAACGATTTTTGGCGATCTGCCGGCGCTCGGTCAATCGATGTTCGGGGCCAAGGCAGTTGCAGCTGAAGCGGCGAAGGTGAGTTATATCAGCTCAGGGGATTTCGATAAGCTCGCCGCAGCTTCGCCGTCGGTCGCGGCTAACATCGCCAAGAGACTTGGAGAGCGGTTAGTAGATGCCGAGAGGAGGCACGAGCAGTCCGCGTTCCAACCGGTGACCGCCAGAATTGCAACGATGCTTCTTGAAGGCGCTGGCAGCGGGAACGAGGTTACCGGCCTCACCCACCAGCAAATAGCAGAGAGGCTCGGGGTGTATCGTGAGACGGTCACCAACGCCATCGCCGAGTTGAAGGGCGATAAGCTGATTAAGGTCGGCCGGAAGCGGCTCACAGTCCTCGACAAGAATGCGCTTCGAAAGCTGTCAACCATTTAGAGCTTTCGTTGCCTGAAGGGCGGGCTGGCGAGTACAATTAGCTTTCGCTGGAACCCAACACGCCGGAGCCGGCCCTATGCAAATCCTCTGGATCATCATCCTTCTGGGCTACGCTATATGCGTGGCCCAGGCTATTTTTGCCCTGACAACCAAACGACCGGTCTGGCGGAGGACGGCGCTTGCCGCGCTGGCGATCGCCCTGGGCACGCATACGAGTTGGCTCTTGTTGCGTGGGGTTCGCACCGGCAGATGCCCGCTCGTCGGCACGGGCGAGATGTCTGCATTCCTCTCCTGGGGACTTGTTCTCTTTTCACTCGTCACGTACCGCTGGTATCACGCTACTGCGCTTAAAGCCTTCATATTCCCGATTGTGCTGGTATTAGCGGCGATAGCTGCCATTACCCCGGCGACGCCCGGACAGACACAGGAGTTCAGCAACACGCTTCAGAGCTTTCTGTTGCCCGCGCATGTCGGATTATTGTTGCTTGCCTACGCCTCGTTCTTCGTGGCGTTTGGCGCGGGCGTGATGTATATCCTTCAAGAGCGTGAGCTGAAGCATAAACGTTTTGGGACTATCTTTTACAAACTTCCGTCGCTGGACATTTGCGACGCGATCAGCTCCCGCGCAATGGCGATCGGATTTGTGCTGATGACGCTCGGAATCGTCGGCGGCGTGTGGTATTCATACTCTCGCTATCACGTCTACTGGCAGGCGGGTCCGCTCGAGATATTCTCCGTTGTAACCTGGCTGCTTTACCTGATCATCATTCAGTCCCGAATCAACGCAGGGTGGGGCGGTCGCGCGGCTGCCTTGGCTTCTATCGTGAGCTTCATAATAGTCATCTGCAGTCTTGTCGGAGTCCGCTATCTTGGTCACGCCTTCTGACCTCTGGCCCTCTGACTACTGAGCCTATGAACATCGTTCTCGTAGGACTAAGTCACAAGACGGCCCCGCTCGAGATGCGCGAGCGGCTGGCGTTTGGGGAATCCGCGCTCCAAGTTGCATTGCCGAGGCTGATCGACCATGACACACTAGACGAAGGCCTAATAGTTTCAACGTGTAATCGAGTCGAGCTGATCGCGTCGAGCGCCGCGGGAACCGATCGCGGCCTGGATTGCATGACTGCCTTTCTGAGCGACTACCACCAACTCTCGCCAAGCAACTTGAACGGGCACCTCTACAAGTACGCCGACGCAGGCGCGATCAAGCACGTGTTCCGCGTTGCGTCGAGCCTGGACTCATTGGTGGTCGGAGAGTCGCAGATACTCGGCCAGGTCAAAGACGCTTATCAACAAGCGGTCGACGCCGGCACCGTCGGCCGGGTGCTTAGTCAGTTAATGCATCGAGCGTTATCGGTCGCCAAACGGATTCGAACGGAGACCGGCGTCGCTCTCAATCCGGTGTCCATTAGCTCAGTTGCTGTCGAGCTGGCGCGAAAGATCTTTGAGGACCTGTCGGAGAAAACAGTGTTGCTGGTTGGCGCAGGCGAAATGGCCGAGCTTGCGGCCAGCAGCCTGATCGATGCTGGCACCGGCAAGCTGATCGTAACAAATCGTACAGCCGAACGCGCCGAGGAGATCGCCGTAAGGTATTCGGGCGGAGCGGTGAATTTTGAGGCGTTTTATGACGTGCTGCCGTCCGCGGACATAGTCCTTTGCTCGACCGGAGCTTCTGATTATGTAATTCGTGCGGCGGAGACCAGACGAGCGCTCAAGGCTCGAAAGAAGGGGCCTGTGCTGTTCATCGACATCTCGGTGCCTAGAAACGTCGACCCCGCTCTCGCGGCTCTCGAAAACATTTTTCTGTTCGACGTCGACGATCTGGACTCGATAGTGAAGACCAACATTCACGAACGCGAGCGAGAGGCCAAACGAGCTGAGACGATTATCGAGGCCGAGGTCCAGCAGTTCGTTCAGCAATTGCGTTCGCTTGATATAGGACCGACAGTCGTCGAGGTGAAGGAACTTCTTTCGCAGATTGTCTTGAGCGAGTTCAGACGAAACCGCAAGCGGCTGGGCGAGCTGAGTCAGGAGCAGGAACAGGCTGTTGAGAAAGTCTTAATTCCGGCGCTGGTCAACAAGCTTTCCCACCCGATGATCATCCATCTGCGCAACGCCGCCCGCGACGGCAAGCCTACACAGATGATGGATGAGCTGCGTAAGATGATCCGCATCGAATGACCCGATTTCAATTGACCAGAAAGATCACAATTGGAACAAGGGGCAGTCAGCTCGCGCTGTGGCAAACGCGTTGGGTCAAGGCTGAGATAGAGAAACACCATCGCGACATCGAAGTCGATATCAAAATCATTTCGACCAAGGGTGATCGCGTTCTAGATGTATCCCTTCCAAAACTCGGGGAGCAGGGCAAAGGTCTCTTCACCAAGGAACTCGAAGACGCGATCTTGGCTGGTCGAGTTGACATTGCCGTCCACAGTCTCAAGGACCTGCCGACCGAGCTTCCCGCAGGGCTGCAGATCGGCGCGATATGCGAACGCGAAGACCCGCGCGATGCGCTCGTTGCTCGCGCCGGCGTAAATTCTTTTCAAGAGCTTCCTCAGGGCGCAGTAATCGGCACAAGCAGCCTTCGCCGGCAGGCGCAGCTTCGCGCCGCGCGTCCTGATCTTGAGCTTATTGCGATTCGAGGCAACGTCGACACACGGCTCCGCAAACTCGATGAAGGCGGTTTCGACGCCATCGTGCTGGCCGCCGCAGGGCTTGATCGGCTCGGCCACGCAGATCGGATAACGCAGCACCTCAGTGATGAACTTGTGCTTCCGGCGGTTGGTCAGGGCGCGCTGGCGATCGAAACTCGGGCGGACGACGCCGCAATTGACGAAATTGTTCGCGCGCTCGACCACACGCCCACCCGTCTCGCTTGTACGGCAGAGCGGGCTTTTCTGAGAGGCTTGGGTGGAGGGTGCCTCGTTCCGATCGCGGCTCATGCGAAGATCGAAGCCGGGGTAATGACCTTGAACGGATTAGTTGCCAGCGCCGACGGTTCGGAAGTGATGAGAGATCGACGAAGCGGTCGAGCCGAAGAAACGAACTTGATAGGGGAGCAGCTTGCAAAAGACCTGCTG
>DASXSR010000398.1:0-7945 GCA_036505875.1 Blastocatellia bacterium
GTCAGCTTCTGCGGGACAATCGCCGCGGGAAGCTTCGGGAAAGGCTGAGTGGGTGATGCCTCTTCTCCGGGAACGGTGCTTCGCGGAACGGGCCGCTCTTCAATCGGAAACAACGGCTTGCCCGTCTCGCGATGAAGCACAAAGATGTGGCCGATCTTTGTCCCGACGGCCACGGCTGGGATGTCTCGGCCATTTCGCTTCACGGTGATGAGCATCGGTTGCGAGGCAACGTCGTAGTCCCACAAGTCGTGATGAACCACCTGAAAGTGCCAGAGAACTTTTCCGGTCGCAGCTCGCAACGCTACTACCGAATTGGCGTACTCGTTGTTACCTTTCCGTTCGCCGCCGTAGAAGTCAGGGCTCGGGCTGCTGGTGGGAACGAAGACAAGACCGCGTACGGGATCGACTGAGATGATCGACCAGGCGTTTGCCGCGCCAGTTCGATTCGCGCTGTCTCCCGACCACGACTTGCGGGCAGGGTCGTCAGCTTGCTTCGGTATCGGGTCCCAGCTCCATGCGAGTTTGCCGGTTCGCGCGTCGTAGGCTCGCACGACACCGCGTTCGAGCTCCACGCCGCGATTGTCGCCGATGGCCGACCCGACGATTATCAAGTCTCCGATAACCGCCGGCGGAGAAGTAACTTCATAGTCGCCTCGGTCAACCAGCCTAACGTCACGCGTCAGATCAACCTGTCCGCCATCACCGAAATCATTGCACAGGGCGCCAGTCGACGCGTCGAGGGCTATGAGACGCGCATCGATCGTCGCAACGTAAATGCGCCGCTTTCCAGTCCTGCCATCCGCCCAGCTCGAGACTCCACGACAGGTGACTTCGGAGTAACCCTTCGTCAAATCGACTTTGGGATCGTACCCCCATCGCTCAGTTCCCTTCTCCGGATCGAGGGCGATCACTTGATTGAAGGGTGTGCTCAGGTAAAGCACCCCGTCTACGAGAATCGGTGTGGCTTCGAATGCGGCGTTGCCGACGGACCGGCCTTTTACGTCAGCGGCTCCGGTCCGATAAGTCCAAGCGACTTTCAGGTTCTTGACGTTTTCGCGGTTGATCTGCGAAAGCGGAGAGTAGCGCGAGCCTCCTGGATCTCGCCCGTAGGCCGGCCATTCAGCGTCACGGTTTGCGTGATCCTTTGCGGCGACTAGATTCAAGTTGAGCAATAAGCAAGCTGCGATGATGACCGCGCTGCCGGTTCCAGGCGCCTTGGAGAATAATCGTTCGTGCAATCTTCGATTCCTCAGAGGTTCAACCCCTTCTGAGTGGTTCAACCCCTTCGGGTTACTTCTGCCATCACCATCGACCGACGCGATACGATAGCCTGTCCCGCTCACTTGCTCTTCGAGTAAGTCACTCGCCAGACCTTGTTTCCGCCGTCGTCGGTGATCAACATCGATCCATCTTTGAGCACTAACAAGCCAACCGGCCGACCCCATACGTCAGCATTGTCCTCGCCGAGCATCCATCCGACCACGAAGTCATCGTAGCCGCCCGCCGGCTTTCCGTTCTTGAACTTTACGCGAATAATGTTGTAGCCGGTGCGCTTGTTACGATTCCAAGAACCGTGACACGCGACGAATGCGTCTCCCTGATAATCAGACGGAAACATCTTGCCGTCGTAGAAGACCATGCCCAGCACCGCTGAGTGAGCTTGAATCAACACATCCGGAACAATTGCTTTCGAGACCAAATCAGGCCGTTCGCCCTTACGACGCGGGTCTTCGTGTTGACCGATGTACGCATATGGCCAGCCGTAGAACGCGCCTTCTTTGACGGCTGTCACGTATTCAGGAACGAGATCGTCGCCAATCAAGTCGCGCTCCTCGACGGCGGCCCAGAGTTGCTTGGTAGTCGGATTGAACGCGAGCCCAACGGGATTGCGAGTGCCGCTCGCGTAGACGCGCTGACCGGTGCCGTCCGGGTTCATCTCCGATATCGCCGCGCGCATCGGAGGATCTCCCGGGTCTACGTTAGAAGATGAGCCGACGGCCAGGTATATCTTTGTGCCGGCGGGATTGAAGATCACGTTGCGAGTCCAATGTCCGCGAGGCCCGCTCGGAATATCGAGCAACTTCTCGGGGGCGCCTTCCGCCTTTGTCTGGCCGGGCTTGTACTTGAAGCGTACTAAAGCGTCCGTGTTGCCGACGTAAAGATAATCCTTCCAGAAGGCCATTCCGAACGGTCGCGTGAGCCCAGTTGCGAACACGAAGCGCTCATCTACGCGACCATCGCCGTTCGAATCGCGCAATATCGAGATACGCCCCGCCTGAGATTCGGCTACGAAGACGTCGCCATTCGGCGCAAGCGCCAGTTGTCGCGGATTCTGAAGCTCGCCTTCGGCAAACGCGCTAATCTGGAAGCCCGCCGGCAACGTGAGCTGCGCGCCTTCAGGCCTCGGGATCACGCGGGACTGGTTGCGCGGTCCGGTCTGCACTTCTGGACGCGGCAAGTCCGCGACCTTTATGTCGTAGTGACGCAGCGCGCTGACTGACGCTGACTTCAACTGCGACGCTGCGCAGGAGAAGCCAACCAGCACAAAGAGACCGACCGCGAGAATGTGAGCGAAGTCTCGCTTGAAAAATCCGGCAATTCTATTGAATCTCATTCTTCCCTCCCGAGCGATGGATGAAATCGTGAACCATTTTCCCACAAACAAACGCAAAGCAAAAACAAATCAGCGCATAAGGTGTAAAGTTCCTGGCAGGCGTATAATCGTGATTCGGATAAGCCAGCACAGGAGAGGATATGATGGAGAAGGCACCAGCGATCGGTCTTTCAACAATTCGCCAGATTTCAGTCAATGTTCATGACGTCAAAGAAGCGATCGACTTTTATCGCGACAAGCTCGGGATGAAATTTCTTTTCGAAGTCCCGAACATGGCCTTTTTCGACTGCGACGGCGTCCGGTTGATGCTTGCGCTTCCGGACCGGCCCGAGTTCGACCATCCGAGCTCGATCATCTACTTCAAGGTTCCCGACATCCAGCGCGCCTATGAGGAGCTGAGTTCGCGCGGCGTAAAATTCGAGAGCAAGCCAAGTCTGATCGCGCGTCTGTCGGACCACGATCTGTGGTTGGTTGATTTCCGCGACGTCGATAACAATCTGCTCGCGCTGATGAGCGAAGTGCCGCGAGATGATCACTGACCGTCGTCGCCCGGCTGGAGCTTGAAGAAGACTTCAAGTGTGACCTGGTATTCAATCTTGCCGTCGCGGACCGCGCCGCGCTGTTCGCGCACTTCAAACCAGCGCAACTCGCGGATTGTTTGATTTGCGCGTTCAATTGCAACCTCGATAGCCTTGCTGAAGCTTTCATTCGACGTTCCCGCGATGGTGATGCCTTTGAAAACATCGTCTGCCATTGCTCACCTCTACTTAAGATTGAACTCGATCTCTACAGTCTGCCAGTACGCTACCGGTTCGCCATTCTTTCTGGCCGGCTGGAACTTCAGCTCGTAAGCGGCTCGAATAGCCTGCTCGGTTAACCCGTCCGGAAGCGCGTTTCTTACATTGACTCGTTTCACCGAGCCGTCGCTTTCTATCAGTACTCGCGTAACAACCGTACCCATAACGCTATTCGTTCGAGCCTGCTCTGTGTAGCGAGGACTGGGGTTGTTCAGAAGCTTGGGTTTCGCGTCGACCTGTGACACAGCATCGTTCGCCGGAAGTGCGGACGGTGGCACAGGCAAAACCGGCGGCCTGAGTCCAGGTCGTGTCGCAGGCGAAGACTGCGTGTCTGAAGCTTTGCGGCGTCGCTTCGGAAAAGGAAACCCTTCCCAGATATCGCCGCTGAGAAACTGGGCGCCGGCGAGTTCGACCAGCAGATAGGCCGGGTCGCCTGAGACAGTCATAAACGCTGTGTCAAACTTCTTGCTCTTCCCGGGTTCGATCTCCAATTTGCTGTGATAGACGAAGAACGTGTTGTTCTCTTGAGTATTCGTGAACTCCAATCCGGCGCCAGTAACCAGTTGGTTTGTGCGGTTGACGAGCGTGAAGCTCAGCTTCATCGCGTAATCGTTGATGGGCGGTGCGGCATCGGGAGGGGCATCATAGTTTCCTTCGATTTTGATCGACGTTACTTTCGGATCGCTGATCTCGAGCGGAGCGCCGTCGACCGCAACAACGTGTAGAGCCGACGTGGCGCCGGACTCGAGCTTGTCTTGAAGCTGTTTCTTCGCTCGATCCGAAAGCGGCGGCGCAGAATCCGATCTGGCAGTCACCCGAACCTGCGCATCGGGCGCCTGGCTTCGTGCTTGAGGTGTGGTTTGTGAAGTCACGCTGAATGTCAAAGTCAGGTACAGCAAGTATTTGGATCCCTTATGTAAAGCAGTCATCGTCGTAAACCCCTATTGACCGAATCCTGCAGTCGGTGTCGCGAGACCTCGATATGTCTCGGCAAAGATTCGCGGAACGTCAGGCATTAAGTACCGCTCAAGCTTTACGATCTCAAACCCGCTCCCGCGAATCAAGCCGTCGATGCGCCTATTCAGATTACATCCGCACGCCAATATCCGCTGAATCGGATTGAAACGGTCCTGCCATTTTGCGACGCGCGGATCGTCGCTTCTCCCATGTTCCAAAAACACAAATTGTCCGCCGGCTCTCAGCACACGATGTACCTCCGCTAGAGCCGAAGTCACGTCCTCGATCGAGCACAGCGTGAACGTAGTGACAACTCCGTCAAACGAGTGGTCGGCGAATGGCAGTCTTTCGCTCGCGTCCATCAGGAACATCTCGATCGGCATATGAGCTTCTGCTATGCGTTTGGCTAGCCGATCGGGCAGCATCCGCACGCTGTCAATCGTTGTGAGCTCGGTCACCGTCTCTGGGTAGCAGGGCAGATTGAGGCCGGTGCCGAACCCTACCTCGAGCACGTGGCCAGTGAGCGGAGCCAGTGCCGCACGGCGTTGCGCCGCGACCGCCTCGTCCGACAGCGTCCAATCGAGAATGCGCGGAAAGATGTGAGTTGAATAAAGGCCCATCGCTGCCGGATTCCACCACAAAGTCACCAAGATACTAAGATTGCGAACGCGACACTGAAATGCTCGTCACTTCCTTTTGTAGGTTCCCGTCAACTGTCCTTCGGCAAGCGTATGACCTTTCATCGCGTTCACCACGTCGCTCTTCGTCGCGCGTGGCTTGAGGTCAAGTGTTGAATCGAGCGCATAGAGCTTAAAGAAATAACGATGAGGCTTCCCCGGAGGAGGGCACGGACCGCCATAGCCGACTCGCTGGAAGTCGTTGACGCCTTGCTTTGCTCCTTGAGGCGTCGTCTCAGAAGCCGCGATGCCCTCCGGCAGTTCATTCACACTCGCCGGCAGATCATACAGCACCCAGTGCACCCACGTGCCTGCCGGCGCGTCAGGATCATCACAAATCAACACAAGGCTCTTCGCGCCATTCGGTATTCCGCTCCACTTGAGCGGCGGCGAAGCGTCTTCGCCATCACAGGTATGTTTGGTCGGAATTGATTCACCATCTCTAAACGCAGGGCTGGTGAGTTCAAGTTTCATGGTCGCTTCCTCCTTAGTCACGCTGGCGTGCAAACAAGCGACCACGTCAAATACAAGCGTAAGCAGCAGACAGGACATCAACGCACGACTGTTCTTTCGATGCATGCTGATCTCCTTTTCATCGCCGTCCAACGAACATGGTAGCTCGGATATGATTGATCGGCCATACAGGAATAATGACCGCCCTCTCTGGACTCCGTTCATTCTTCGGATATATTCTCTTTGCGCGTCTTCTTGATTTGACGACGGAGAAAGCAAAACATGAACGTGACAGCCCGCATTGCGCGAGACGCGCGTGACCCCAGTGACCATCCGAGGTGGCAAAGCTTGCTTCTTGCGTATCTGGCTCTGGCACTAATCATCGCCCCGCTGGCGTCAGCGGGTCAGTTTATCTCGCGTTACCACGCCCGCACGGAAGGCTTGCCGGCCGCCGAGTTCGCACGGCTGATCACAGACCTCTCAGAAGAAGGCGGATACTTCCGCTCAGACAATTTCACGTCCAATGAAACCTCTTATTTGCACGTCGTCGATAAGCTGCGCGAATTGGGCGCGACCGGCGGGGCGTACATTGGCGTCGGGCCGGAACAGAATTTCACTTATATTGCCAAGGTGCGTCCGCGCATCGCGTTCATCGTCGACATCCGCCGCCAGGCGATGATTCAGCATCTGATGTTCAAAGCCATCTTCGAGCTGACGGCGGACCGCGCGCAGTATCTTTCGCTGCTGTTAAGCAAGCCTCTGGCAAAAGACAAGAACCCGGGCGCGGACGCCTCCACGAGTGAAATCCTGAACTACTTCAGCCAGGCGTCGTCGGACGATCTGGCATACGCTGCGAACCTCGCGACGATTCGCAAGACGATCAAAGATAATTTTCGCGTCCAGCTCTCAGACGCCGATCAAACCAGCCTCGCGTACGTTTACAAGACTTTTCGCAGCGACGGGCTGGACATCGCTTATCGAATGGAAGGCATGCGCGGCGGATGGTTTCCTACTTTGAAAGAGCTGATCGAGCAGCCCGACCAGCACGGCAAGCTGGGCAACTTCCTTGCGACAAAAGAGGACTACGAATTCGTCCGCGACATGCACCGCCGAAACTTGATCATCCCGGTGGTGGGCGACTTCGCCGGTAAGAAAGCGCTTGCTTCGGTCGGAGCCTATTTGCGTAAGAACGGCTACACCGTTTCCGCGTTTTATACCTCGAACGTAGAACAGTATCTGTTCCAGGGCGCGGTGTTCAATGGCTTCGCCGAAAACGTGCGCAAGCTGCCCATCGACGACAAGAGCCTCTTTATTCGCGCCGTTCCCAACACGAGATTCACTCATCCCGCCCAATTGCCAGGCCATCGAACGACAACATTGCTTCAACAGATGACTGTGTTCTTGCGAGACTTCGATGAGGGGCGCTATCAGAGCTACGCCGACCTGGTTATGACCCATTACATCGCCGCTGAGAACGCCCGATAGATTTCAATCAGCTAAGACTCTATTCAGACTGAACGGTGATGCGATTGACGACTCTTCGCACGCCCTTGACGGACCTGGCAATCTCCTCAGCGCGCACTTTCAGCTCGTCGTCCGGGACGCGGCCGACGAGCGTGACCGTGCCATCTGTAACCCTCGCCTCTATGGAAGCCAAATCCGGGTCCTCCAGTAGCTTCGAGCTTATTGCCGCGGCAATCTCAGCGTTTGAAGGTCCGCTCCCAAGTGGCGCTACGGGACCGGTTGCCGGCTGAGCGGCAGGCGGGGTGACGATGACCGGCGCCTGCTGCGCCGGCTGCTGAGCGGGTTGCTGCGGCGCCGGTTGCTGTGGTTGCTGAGCGGGTTGCTGTGCTTGCTGAGCCATGTTTCGATCCTGCCCGAGGCCTTGATCGGTGTTTGTTTGCCGGTAGTTGACCATCAGCAAAGTGATTGCTACGGCAGCGGCGACTGCAGCCAACACCAAAGCTACGACTGACGCGGGTGATACTCCTCGGCGTTCGTGGACGACTGAATCGTATTGCGCTTCGACCACAGGCCGGGCGCGCTTGATAGGCACTTCAAATACTGTTTTTCTTTCGCGATAGTCATCCATAACTGACCTCCTGTATTCCCTTCTCTCTTTACCATTATCGAGGCTTCGACGGCTGCTGTGCCGAAACCAGTCACCTCAAATCCGCGCACGCGCACGAAAATGAGTCGATATACATCCTCAAACAGCGGTCGAGCCATTGAAGTGGCAACACACGTGCCGCATCTTCGGACACCAATAAGCGGAGATCGCGTTGAGAAATCTTCGGGAAAGTATTATCCGGATGGTTAGCTGAATATGGAACCGCGCTAAAGCTTCATGGTAGACTGCACCAAGCCTCCTAATTAGACCGCCATGAAGTTTAGATATTTATCCTACACACTTTTGTTTCTAGCGGTCGGGGCTACATATTTCGGCG
>DASXSR010000399.1:0-5416 GCA_036505875.1 Blastocatellia bacterium
CTGCTCTCATTGCCTACTTCGAGATCGTTGTATTCAAGAACTCAACTCCAGTCCGGAAGAGAATTAACAGCGTCGCGATACTCTTGGCTTTGTTTGGCGTGCCAACTGCTGTCTATCTGCTGATGCGATATAACGCAGTTAACAGCATTGTGGCGCTGGTCGATACGCGGTATTCGTCGTGGGTGACGCTAAAGTCTGTCCCCATCGTTACGGCAAAGTATCTGGAGCTTATCTTCCTACCGATGGGTTACAGCATTCAGCACTTTACTGCGCCCGTAACTTCGATTGCGACTTCAGCGTTTATCGGTCCGGTGGTGCTGATAGGAACCGTTGTTGCAGTGTTGTTCATAATCAGGTCAAAGACTCTGACGTTTGCAGCGGTCTGGTTCATAGTCTGGCTCGCGCCTCCCATTTCAAGCATACGTATTTTTGTCCCGTTGTACTATGTTCAAGAACGATACCTGTACTTGCCGTCGGTGGGAGTTTGCCTGGCTGCGGCGCTTGGGACCGAGTGGCTTGCGAACCTAAAGCTCTTTGGGCAATCGTTTGGCCGCGTCGCGACCGCCGCTTTGGTCGGCGTCATCTTGGTTTTCCTCAGCTTAGTTACCATCGAGCAGAACACTGCCTGGCGCGACACAATCGCGTTATACAGGCATGCCGTCGCGGCTGATCCGCGGGGGCCGTTTGCTCACACGGCGTTGGCAGGCGCTTACTTTGAAGAGGGGAAAACGCGAGAGGCGGAGGCTGAAGCACACACTGCGCTCGATCTGGACCCGACGTGCATAGACGGATACCTGGTTTTGAGCGTCTTTGCTCACGCGTCAGGCAAGACCGAGCGGGCAATCAATTATCTTCTGCGTGCCGAATCGAAGGTTCCCGACGGAGTGCAGAAGCGAGGTTATTTGGCAAAGATCTACTCGAAGCTCGCATTTCTTTATAACGAACGAGAGAGTTACGATCTCGCCGAAGAATACCTGCGCCGCGAAGTCGAGCTAACTCCGTACACCAATAGTTGGCTTGAACTGGGCGACTTCTATTTCGATCGCGGCCGTTACCAAGAGGCGCTTGAGATGTTCGAACAGGTCGCCGCTCACGTCAACCGAAGGTTTGCTCCGATACACCTCAAGCTCGCTCGCACTCAGGATCGGCTCGGCCTGCCGGAGCTCGCGCGGAATGAGTACCAACAGTATCTCGAGCTGGCGCCGGCGGCTGCTCTGGGCCGCAGCGAGGCGAGCAGACGGCTCTTGAATCGCTGACGCAAGGCCGAACTCAGCAATGCAACTGAGTCTTGAGTTTCGTCAAATCGAATCGCGAAAGGTAGGCCAACTCACACCGACAATCAAGCTCCTCGCGCCGATCGATTCGCTTCAGTTCCGCGCAAGTCTGCTATTAGATTCGACGCGTTTAATAAGCTCTCGAAAGTACCCGCGTCGGTCCACCATCCTTCGATCACGTCCCAGCTCAAATCGCCAGCTTCGATATAGGCGTTGTTCACGTCGGTGATCTCCAGCTCCCCACGCCCGCTGGGCTTTAGCGTCTTGATGATGTCGAACACTCGATTGTCGTACATGTAGACGCCAATAACCGCGTAATTCGATTTCGGGTCAGCTGGCTTTTCTTCGATGCGGACGACTCTTCCATCTCCAAACACCGGAACGCCGAAGCGCTCGGGGTCGGGCACCTCACGCAGCAGAATCTTGGCGCCCGAACCCTGATGCCGGAATTTCTTGACGAACTGCGCGATGCTCTTCTCGAGAATATTATCGCCGAGTACGACGCAAACCGGACCGCCGTCGGCGAAATGTTCCGCCAAGCCGAGCGCGGCCGCGATTCCGCCCTCGCCCTCCTGATAAGCGTAATGAAGACGACGCAGGCCGAACTCAGCGCCGTTGCGAAGAAGCTTGAGAAAATCGCCTGCGCTGTTGCCGCCGGTCACGATCAATATATCGGTGATGCCCGCGTCGACCAGAGTGCGAATCGGATAATAAACCATCGGTTGATCGAAAACGGGCAGCAGGTGTTTGTTAGTCACGCGTGTGAGCGGCGCGAGTCTCGTTCCCAGCCCGCCTGCGAGTACGATTCCTTTCATTGCTTACCTCGATGAAACTGGAATGATGCCAAATGATATTCGAGCAGAGACCAGACGGCAACACGAATCGGGTCGCGATACAGTTTTCGTCATGATAAACTCGCAGTCCTTCGGGTGTTTAGAGTACCGACTTTAGTCGGGCTGATCGTCGGAGAATGAGATGAAGCGGACAGCGACACTTTTAACGTTCGTGCTTTGTTTTGCGTGGCTCGAGGCGCGCGCTCAACATCAACTCAAGCCAACGCCCAAGACCGTCGCTTGGGGTTATTACGACGCGAGCACGCCGCCCGTGCTGCGAATCAAGTCGGGCGACACGGTCGAGATACAAACGTTGATCACCTCGAGTCCTGCCAGACTCGAAGCTGCCGGTGTTCCGCCGGCGCAAGTGGAACAGTCGCTTCGCGAGATCTACAAAGAGGTTACCAACAAAGGTCCGGGCGGTCACATCCTGACCGGTCCGATCTACGTCGAAGGCGCCGAACCCGGCGACGTGCTAGAAGTCCGAATTCAAGCGATCAAGCTTGCAATTCCATATGCCTACAACGGGTTCAGTCCGGGACGCGGCTTTCTACCGGAAGATTATCCATATCCGAAAACAAAGATCATCCCGCTCGACGAGAAACGAATGGTTGCGCGGTTCGCTGACGGGATCGAGATACCGCTGCGGCCGTTCTTCGGGAGCTTGGGCGTTGCGCCGCCCGAGATTTCGGGTCGGATAAGCAGCGGGCCTCCGTGGATTCACGCGGGCAATCTCGATAACAAAGAACTGGTTGCCGGAACAACGTTGTATATTCCGGTTCATGCACGCGGCGCGTTGTTTCTTGCAGGCGACGGCCACGCCGGTCAGGGCAACGGCGAAGTTGACATCACCGCGCTCGAGACTTCGCTGACAGGAACGTTTCAGTTGGTAGTGAGAAAAGACATGCACTTGAAGTGGCCGCGCGCCGAAACGCCTTCGCACTTCATAACGATGGGCATTCACGAGGATCTGAACGAAGCGACGAAGATGGCCGTGCGCGAGATGATAGATTTCTTGGTTAAAGAAAAGCATCTCACGCGCGACGACGCGTATATGCTGACGAGCGTGGCAGCGGATGTGGACATCACTCAGCTTGTTGACGGAAATAAGGGCGTGCATGTGATGATCCCCGGGGCAATTTTTAAGAAATAGAAGTTGCTTGTACGGGCGGCCCTCTGTGGCCGCCCCTCTCCGGCCCACGGGAGACTGCCTATCGAATGAGGGGCGGCCACAGAGGGCCGCCCATACACGGAGGAAAAATGGAAGGACTTCTTCAAGGAAAAACAGCAATCATTACCGGCTCGGGCCGCGGCATAGGTCGCGCGACCGCCGAGCTTTTCGCCCAGCACGGAGCAAGTGTTGTGGTCAGCGACATCGACCCTGAACCAGCGGAACAGGCTGTGGGAGCCATTCTCAAGGCGGGCGGCAAAGCTCTTAGCGTGCCCGGCGACGTAACCGACCGCGCCTTTCCGGACAAGATCGTCAACGCCGCGATCGAGAAGTTCGGCGGGCTCGACATCATCGTCAACAACGCCGGCTACACATGGGACGCGGTGATTCACAAGATGACCGATGAGCAATGGGACGCCGTGCTGGCCGTGCACCTCACCGCGCCGTTTCGAATCATCCGCGCGGCGTCAACCTATCTTCGCGAAACGGCGAAGCGCGAGAAGGCCGAACACGGAGACGCGCGCGCTCGCAAGATCGTTAACATAAGCTCGACCTCCGGTACGCGAGGCAATCCCGGTCAGGCGAATTACGCGTCAGGAAAAGCAGGTGTGATTGGATTAACGAGGACGCTGGCGAGAGAATGGGGCCAATTCAATATTCAAGTCAACGCGGTGGCATTCGGGCGAATAGAGACCCGACTCACTCAGGCGAAAGAAAAAGGCGAGACGATTCGGCGGGGTGACGCCCAAATCGCGATCGGTATTCCCGCCGAGCGGCTGGACCTAACTGGCAAGTTGATCCCGATGGGTCGAGGTGGCACACCGGAGGAAGCAGCGGGCGCGGTCTTGTTCTTTGCATCCCCTCTTTCGGATTACGTCTCGGGCCAAGTGCTAGAGATAGCCGGCGGGTTGTAGATGCGGAATTAGATCGCGATAGCGCGGCGTTGCGAAAGCACGCCAACTCGCGAATCGGGAGCGCCTGCCAGCCTGGGTTTGACTGGACCGGGTCCACCTTGCTACCTGGAATTTAGAGCCGTCGCCTGTTATGTTCTCTCAACGCTGCTATTCGGCCGGAGGGACATCGCTATGAGCAAGATCACTCGGCGGGATTTTATTGGAGGCGCGATAGGCGCCACTGGACTTGTCGGCGCGGGAGTTTGGTTTGAGCGCGGACGGTCGAAATCGATCTACGCTCACACCGCTGCTTTCGCGATAGATCCATCGATTAAGAGCCCAACTGATAAGGTGCTTCTTGGCAGCAGCGGGTTGAAGATCTCGATGGTTGGTGTCGGAACCGGTACGATCGGCGTCAATCATCAGTCGAATCAAACTCGATTAGGCCAGGAAGCGTTCACTCGCTTGATGCGGCACTCCCTGGATAGCGGCATCACCTTTTTCGACCTCGCCGATCAGTATGGATCGCATTCCTATTTCAAGAACGCGATGAAGGGCGTGGCTCGCGAGCGATACGTTATCCAGAGCAAGTGCAGAAGTCGCGAGCCCAACGACGCTCGTCAAGACATCGATCGCTTCCTGGTCGAAATAGGAACAGATTACATTGACTCGCTGATCATTCACTGCGTAACCGAACCCGATTGGACGACTCGGTACCGCGGCGTGATGGACGTATTTGAGGAGGCGAAGTTGAAGGGCAAGATACGCGCGCATGGCGTCACTTGTCACAACTTCGGCGCGCTCCAGGCAGCAGAGGCAAGCGACTGGGTGCAGATCAACCAGGTGCGATGGAACTCAAGAGGCGCGCACATGGATGCCGATGTCGAAACCTTGCGCGGCGTGTTTAAGAAAATGCGTTCGAAGCGTCAGGGGATGATTGGGATGAAGGTGGTCGGGCAGGGCGACATTGTAAACGGCGGCCGGCCGCTTTCTCCCGAAGCCTGCTACCGCTTTCAAATTGAATCAGGTGTGGTCGATGCTTTTGTGATCGGCGTGGAGAAGACCGAGCACATCGACCAGATGATTCGAGGAACACAGGTGGCGCTCAACGAGTTGGGCTACCGAACCGTCGTTGTCGCGTAGTGGATTACCAGCGAGAGACCTGACTTCCCGCTGTTCGATGCGGCTTAAACTAGGGAGATGACGAGCAGCCGCATCTCTTCGCTCCGCTAACAACCGACCAGG
>DASXSR010000400.1:0-4355 GCA_036505875.1 Blastocatellia bacterium
GGGATCACTACATCGATTTCATCAAGCGAGATTCCGTTGCGCTCGGTTATACGGATTGCTGCGTCTGCGAGCTTGCGCACTGCTTGCAAAATCACGCTTCGCCCTTGCATCGAGCCGTAATGCAGACCCGTCGCTAAATGCTCTGCGTCAAACCAACGAGCGCCGTTGGCCGTGCCCGGAGCTCGCACGATTAAGTCCTCGGCAAAGCGTCCGTCAGTCTCGATGAGGATGTCATCGATCCTCACGAGACAGTGTCGAGCCTTGTCGATCGGTTTCGACTCGCGGCTCAAGACCACAGCCCCCGCGCCATCACCGAAGAGCATGCTCAATTCAGCGCTTCGCGGTTGAAGATCGAGACCCTTTGATTGAGCTTCCGCTCCAAAGCAAACGACAGTATGCGCCGACTTCGATTCGATGAGGCTGCGCGCTAGTTGCAAGCCGTAAAGAATCGCGGCACACCCGGCTCGAAGATCAATCGCCGGAATGTTGCGACAACCATCGATCTTGCGTTGAACGAGCGGCGCGATGCCCGGCACTTGATAGTCAGGCGACAGCGTGCATCCGATCAGATAATCGACCTGCTCGGCGCTTGTGCCTGCGTCGTTCAAGGCATCGCGCACAGCTGCAACTGCTAGATCAGATGTCGTTTGATCAGCATCGACCCAGCGCCGTTCGCATATGCCTGAGTTGGCTTCGATCCATTCAGGTGCGACTCCGAGCAACGGCGCGAGCTCAGTGTTAGTCACAACGTGACGCGGAAGCGCGGCGCCGTAGCCTCTTATGTAGCAGCTCACTCGGCTCCTTTCATTCGAGTGACGAATGCTTCAACTCTCGCGATGGTGTCGAAGTTTTCAGGGCGAAGATCCATGTCGTCGATTTTGATATTGCATTCGCTTTCAAGCACGGTCACGAAATCAACCAGTGTGAACGAATCGAGCACGCCGGAAAGAAACAGAGATGAATTGCGATCCGGCAGCGCGATTCGCGCTTCGGTCGCTGCTTGATTGAGAAAAGCCATCACGCCTTCGGTTAACATTGTTCGGTTCTCCTTCTGCGAGTTCGTAGTACCGCCTTCAGGCGGAAGTTCGTATTCGCTACTGTTCGCCTACAAACTTCCGCCTGAAGGCGGGACTACAAACTCCTCGCCTTGTACTCCTCATACGCCTTGATGATCGCGTCGTAGACCAGCGTTCCGACGATCTCCGCCCCTTGAGCCGTTGGGTGAGTAAAATCACCTCCCATCAGACGAGGCCTCGCTTCACACCACGTCGCCACCGTACCTTCTCCGCCCATTGCCGTGAAGGTGTCGAAGAACGCACAACCCGTCTCGGCAGCCAAACGCCGCTGATAGTTGATTAGCTTCGGGATCATCGGTCGTGTGACTATTCCGCCTCCCTTGCCGCGAGCGCCTCGATCCATCGGTCCCACAAGCATGATCGAAACTCCCGGCAACGCGGCTCTGATTCGACCAATTGCTTCCTTCGTGTCTTGCTCGTACTGGTCCATCGGTAGGCGCTCGAATTGGCTTTCGTTAGTGCCATAGCCGATTATGACCAGAGAGGGGTTTCGATGGCGCAACTGCTCCGCCCAGTGATCTGGATCAAGATAATGCGCTAACAAGCCGATGAACGCGCCGTTCACTCCCAGCGAATCGTACTCGACTCCCGCGCGGCTCGATTCGAGCACGACGCCGAACACCTGAACCTCTCCGTTGCCGACCGTTCGGAGCGTCAGCTTGTGCGGGCCTTCCGGGACGCTCACCCGGTGAAAGCCGGATTTAATTTCGTCGCTCGTAGTGGACACGCGCTCGACGGGTTGATCGTCAATCTGAACGTCAAAGTCTCCTCCGCCGGGACGCATCATGAAATAAACATCAAATGCCGAAACGCTGCGGCCAACTTCGCCCTCTTCAGCCGTTCCGAAGCTTGCGCTCACGCCTGCCGCTGCGGCTGTGAAGCTCACGCCTCCCAGTCCGTAGAAATGCTCGCCTCGCGAGATGAACATCGGATCGCTTTGCCAGCCGCGAGTCGCCTGACCAACGACGCCCACGTGCTCATACCAGCCCCACGGTTTGTCGATCAGAATGAATCCGTGTCCCGCATCGCCGAATCTGAGCTGTAGCTTTCGTCGCACCGTTGAGGTGATCCCGTCGTTGGTGATTGGCGAATCGCCGTAATGACAGATGCGCGTTTGGCCACCCTCGGTTTCAATCTTCGCCAGCGATCGAAAGAAGTTATCCAGGGCATGACCTGCCGGGTCTTCAATTTCACCCGGGATGATTCGAGTCGCCGTGGCTGATGGCGAAGACACGTCTCTCGTCTCTTGCGAGGTTTCGATGCGGACCTCCGTCGCCGGTTCGCCTGCGCGAAGGTGAATCAAGCTCACTATGCCGCGAGGGAGCAGCACTCGGAATTGGGCCAACGATGGAGTTGTGTAAGGCATAAGCGTGAGCCCGACGAACATAATCAACGCTTGAGCCGTCTTGCTTGGAGCCGAGCGCCGCAACGCATACCAAACAGCGGACTGCTGTCTCATGCGGATTATCCTGTCTATCCTGTCCATGCCTGCCTAGAACCTCGAATAAATAAATGGAACGACATCGGTGCTGGCGACGAAGTAAAGGCCCACAGCCAACGCGAATAACACGCATGCCTGAGCCGGAGCCGGCAATCGAATGAAGCCGTCGCGTGCCAGATCAGACACGCGATCCGGCGCCCAGTGCGCCGCAAAGCCGAGCGCAACTAACATGACAACTGGCGTCGGAAGATTCGATGTGTCTGCGGTGAAAGTGGAGAGCTGTCGCAAGACCGCAAGCGCGCTTTGCAGGCTGTCCGCCCGAAAGAAGACCCATGCAAAGCAGACGAAATGAAGAGTCACGAGGCCAGCCAACACGCGCGACCATCGCGTGGAACTCGAGGTGAGAACAAATCGCCTTTTGAGAGTTGTCCATCCTCTGACGACGGCCAGGCCAATCCCGTGTAACAATCCCCACGCGACGAACGTCCACGCGGGCCCGTGCCACAGCCCGCCTACGAGCATCGTCAACACAACTGCACAATAGAGCAGCGTCGCGTTGCGAGCGCGCCTTCCTGCTATTGAGAAGAAGACGTAGTCGCGGAGCCAAGTGGAAAGCGTGATGTGCCACCGTCGCCAGAATTCAACCAGGTTGCCGGAGCGATACGGCGCGTTGAAGTTGACTGGAAGCGTGAACCCTAACAGCATCGCCGAGCCGATCGCGACGTCGCTGTAACCGGAGAAATCCGCGTAGATCTGCAGCGCGTAGCCGTAAACGCCCACCAACACCTCGAGCGACGAGAACCGCTCAGGAAAATCAAACACGCGATCGACGAGATTGGCGCGCAGGTAATCGGCAAGGGCGATCTTCTTTATCAGCCCGATTGCGATTAGGAACAACGCCTGCCCGCCCGCCGTGCTGTCCAGCGCAAGGCGAGCGCGTAGTTGGGGGAGCAGTTGTCGTGCCCTGAGAATCGGACCGGCAACAATAGTTGGAAAGAATGAAACGAACGCGAGATAGTCGGCGTAGCTTGGCGCGGGGTCTACGTCCTTTCTATAAACGTCGATCACATACGCGATCGATTGAAAGATGAAAAAGGAAATGCCGATCGGAGCAACGATGTTCACGTGAGCTTGCTGAATCCCGATGCCGAAAACCGAACCGGCGCCGGCAGCAGAGTCAATGAAGAAGTTCGCGTACTTGAAAACACACAACGCGCCGATGTCTATCGCTAGCGAGAGGGCCAGCAATCGCCTGCGTCTCCTTCGATCAGCGTACCTGCCCATCACTCGCGTAGTCGTGAAGTCGATCGCGGAGATCGCAACGATTAACAACAGGGCGCGCCCGCCAGTCACCGCGTAGAAGAGACAGCTCGCGGCGATAAGCAGGCCTACGCGAAGGCGAACACGCGCAGCCACCGCCCAGTAAGCAAAGAAGAGCGCGATGAGAAACGCGTAGTATGTTCCGCTGGTGAAAAGCATCAGTTTCCAATCTGAGTTCGTAGTACCGCCTTCAGGCGGAAGTTCGTATTCTACTTAGAGCAGTACTAACTTCCGCCTAAAGGCCGTACTACGAACTAACCGCTTGCCGGTAAGCCGCGTATTAATTCCGAATAAAGCCAGCCGGCAACGAGGCGGTAGCCCGTCGATGTCAGATGAACTCGATCAGCTTGGGCGAGTGGCTGATGCAGCGTCGCCCACCGCTCGATTGAGCCTGCGCCTCCCATCGCGGCGAACAGATCGTAGAACGCCGCGCCCGTTTTGAAAGCCGCTCGTCTTTGAGCTTCGACAAACGCCGACATTCGGTTGATCGTCTTCCACCGCCGCCCAACTCGCACCGC